>NZ_JAYGIM010000039.1:0-534 GCF_034930985.1 Arcicella lustrica | reverse complement strand
AATAATGAAATTAAAGGTTTTTAGTACAGTTTTTATCTGTTTTTTCGCAACATATACTTTTGCTCAATATCGTTTGAAAGGTATTATTAAATCAAAAAACGATAGTGCCTTGGTGGCAGGATCGGCGGTTTATCTTGATGGCAATCAGAAAACGTTATCTAACCCAGAAGGCATATTTATATTCCCCTCTATCGCCAATGGCGAACATACTTTACATATTATTTCTCCAGACTTTAGGCCTGTCAAACGAACGATTGTTATCGCAGGCAAAAATGAAGAAATAGTAATTTACCTTTCTTCACGTGATGAAACGCTGAATGAAGTTGTGGTATCGGATAAGAAAACCGATTTCGGTTTTTCAAGATTAAGAGGTGTTGAAAATATGGGTATTTATGAAGGCAAGAAGTCGGAAGTAATTACACCAGATCAACTAGTTGCTAATTTATCAACCAACAATGCCCGACAAATTTATTCAAGAGTAGCTGGTCTTAATATATGGGAAAATGAGGGTGGTGGTTTACAACTAAGTATCGG
>NZ_JAYGIM010000038.1:0-551 GCF_034930985.1 Arcicella lustrica | reverse complement strand
GCATGATACTCCCATAATAACCATCAGCTTTAGTACTAATATATTCATAGCGTATACCAGGAGTTACCGAAAGTTTATCGTTTAGGTAGAAAATATTTTCAGCAAACAATGATACATTTCGGTTGGGGAAACTGTAATCGTATGTAATAAAGCGTTCGGGCTCTACAAAATTAAAGTTCGCATCTTTTCCTGTACTTCCTAGTCCTTGTAAACTGTGGTTGAATCCATGATAATATCTTCCTCCTACTAACAGTATAGATTGTTTTTTGGCGATAGAGTAACGTTTTAAATACCTTGTTTCTGTTCCCCAGTTTTCAAATTCTCCTTTTATTAAATCTCGGTCGCTGTTATCATCAATAGTTGCTACACGGTTTGGTCTAAACCCTAACGAATATCGGTGAGCTGACAGCCCAAACAGACGGAGATTAAACAGGTTGGTTTCGTTAAACTTATGATCGAAATGAACAGCCAACATATTCCAATTTACATCAAACCAATTACGTTCTCGGTTCGTTTGTCTTGGATCTTGTGCAAACATAGCATCTGACAGC
>NZ_JAYGIM010000037.1:0-552 GCF_034930985.1 Arcicella lustrica | reverse complement strand
AAACAATCCATTTGGATATGTACATTTCAAGGGATTCCCCATCACTCATTGCTAAGAGTCACAACAGCACCTTAAGCATCACCAAAATGGTGGTAAACTTGTATAGGACGAGAAAAGACTATTTAATCTATCTAAGACCATGAGCAAAAAAGTAATTAATAACCAAACTATTTTACGTCAATGTGTGGGAATTGACATCAGTAAGGACAGTTTTGTTGCTTGCATTAGTCACAAGACTTCAACCGATGAAATCATTGTAAAAAGTACTAAAAAGATTCCCAATTCCCCTAGTGGTTATCATACCTTACAGGAATGGGTTACTAAGTTCACAAGCCCAGTGTTTCCTTTGATATACGTAATGGAGGCTACGGGCGTGTATTATGAACCTCTTGCATTCGATTTACTAGAAAGAGGTCAATCTGTGAGTGTTCAATTAGCAAAGAATGTCAAGTTCTTTATGCAAAGTCATAATATTAAGTCAAAAACAGATGATATTGATGCTCAGGCTATCGCTCAAATGGGACTGGAAAGAAAACTTAAACTATGGCAACC
>NZ_JAYGIM010000036.1:0-595 GCF_034930985.1 Arcicella lustrica | reverse complement strand
TTTCACTTATGAAGTGGCTTTTCGTCGTTGGTTAGTTCGAGAACTTGAGGAGCAGCGATTAACGCCTGCTCAAGCTATCGAACGTTTCAATTTTCATCCTGTTTCTGGTTATGCTTTAATTCATAAATGGCGATTGAAATATGCTCAGGAAATGGTATTATCTTTACCAGAAATGACTTTTCAAGAGAAACAAGATTTAGCCCTTCTTCAAGCCAGAACCAAGGAGCTTGAAAAACAATTGGAGCAAGCCAAAATGTACAATATTGCCTTGAATACCTTGATTGATGTAGCCGAGGAGAAGCTCAAGATTAGTATCCGAAAAAAGCCTGGAGCCAGACAGTAATCTTGCTTATGCAGTGGTATGGTCATGCTTATAGCCTTGGCTATTTCTGCAAACTGTTTGGCAAAAGCCGTCAGGCTTTTTATGAGCAAAAGACTGTGGTTCATTCAAAACCTCTTGAGGAATCAATGGTGTTGAAATGGGTATTGGAGATACGTAAAGACTTACC
This sequence comes from Arcicella lustrica, assembly GCF_034930985.1. Classification (NCBI taxonomy): domain Bacteria; kingdom Pseudomonadati; phylum Bacteroidota; class Cytophagia; order Cytophagales; family Flectobacillaceae; genus Arcicella; species Arcicella lustrica. The sequence continues at coordinate 86 of NZ_JAYGIM010000036.1, read as the reverse complement.
TCGTTGTGGTACTTCTAAGCTTTACGAGAGCCTAAAACCTCGTTTGTTAGAGCATCATATCAAGTTAGGGCGAGATGCTTTATACA
>NZ_JAYGIM010000035.1:0-709 GCF_034930985.1 Arcicella lustrica | reverse complement strand
ATTACACCAGATCAACTAGTTGCTAATTTATCAACCAACAATGCCCGACAAATTTATTCAAGAGTAGCTGGTCTTAATATATGGGAAAATGAGGGTGGTGGTTTACAACTAAGTATCGGAGGAAGAGGATTAGACCCCAACCGAACGTCGAACTTCAATGTTCGACAAAACGGATATGATATAAGTGCCGATGCCTTGGGTTATCCAGAAAGTTATTATACCCCTCCGGTAGAAGCCGTGGGACGAATCCAAATTGTTCGTGGAGCAGCGTCACTTCAATATGGTACTCAGTTTGGAGGGCTCATTAATTTTATCATGCGGAAACCCGTTCTTGATAAAAAACTTGAAGTAGTGGCGAGGCAAACTGTAGGTTCTTTTGGATTTTATAATGCTTTTACCAGTGCAAGTGGTACTGTAGGGAAACTTAGCTATTATACTTTTTTTCAATATAAAAAAGCCGATGGCTGGAGAGCAAATTCACATTTTAATAGCTACACATTTTATTCAGATATAGATTATAAAATATCAGAAAAAACCTCTGTTGGCTTAGATGTAACCCACATGGATTACCTAGCCAAACAACCAGGGGGGCTGTCAGATGCTATGTTTGCACAAGATCCAAGACAAACGAACCGAGAACGTAATTGGTTTGATGTAAATTGGAATATGTTGGCTGTTCATTTCGATCATAAGTTTAACGAAACCAACC
>NZ_JAYGIM010000034.1:0-929 GCF_034930985.1 Arcicella lustrica | reverse complement strand
TTTTTTTTATTGTATTACCAAGATTACACCATTTATTTTTTATTTCTAAATGTATTTTAATCTTTTGTGTTAATACTGGTTTTTGTGCTAAGTTGGGCTTCTATTCCTGTTCATTTCTTTGTGTTTTGGCTTATTCCTACTTGATATTTAATATTGATTCTTATTCCTGATTTTACTTACTCTTACTGAATTTATTCCTAAAGATTACTCGGTTTGATTGGGCTAAAACGCTTATGAATGACATGGGGTTTTACCTGCTTTCCTTGCGACTTTTCTTGCATTTTTATCACTTCATCAGAGACTTTCTCTACTGAGCTTTTGGTCTCTTTCTGCTGAATATTACGCTTCTTCCATCGCTTGATTAATACTCCTTTTTGTTCATGAGCTACCACTGGAGTAAGTCTGTCACAACTATCGTGCGTCCTTAATTCATTGTAGCTTTTGATGGCTCTATCAACCGCTATTTGAGCAGTTTGATGACTCTCAAAGACTTGATTTAACAAGAATTCATACTTGAGGATGCCATTTACTCTTTCCGCCTGAGCATTTTCGTAAGGGTCTCCGTTTTCTGTCATCGATAATTGAATGCCTAAGTGAGCTGTCGTATTGACATAATCTTGACAACAATACTGAATACCACGGTCACTATGATGAATGAGTTTATCTGTCCGCTTAAGGTCTTTACTGGCCATCAGCAAAGCATCAATCGCTCCCTTAGCTTCTAAAGTAGGATGAAGTTTGTAACCCACAATCTTACGACTATAAGCATCTGTAATGATACTTAAGTAGCTGAATCCCTTCACTGTACGAATGTAAGTGATGTCACTAACCCATAATTCCCCTGCCTGATCCAAGACTAATTCCTTGATTAAATTCCCATATTTACGGTATGGATGATTGGAATTGGTGGTAATCGCTCTTGATTTACG
>NZ_JAYGIM010000033.1:0-967 GCF_034930985.1 Arcicella lustrica | reverse complement strand
TGTAAAATAAAAACTTCTACCATCAGACGGCAAAATCCCTGGACCTGGATAACCTGTAGCTCTTCTGGTAAAATACATTTCATTAGCAACATTGTTAATACTTGTTTCTAGCTTAATCTTCTTGAAGTCATAAGAAAAGCTTAAATCCATAATTTTATAAGCTGGAATTAATCCTATTACAGATGATATTCCCCCATCTCTAGCATTTGTCGCATCCGAAAATTGGTCTGTTAAGTAGGTAAATTGAAATGAGCCTTTCAGTTTTTTGTAGCCGACTTTAAGGCCTGTTTTAAGGTTTACTTTAGGTACAAATTCAACCTCATTGCCTTTTACTCCTACCATCTTACTTTCACGATATTCAGATTTAATCAATGCAAGGTTACCGAATAGCACTGTACTTATATCTTGATTTTCTGGCTTAAATAATCGGAAGAAATCAGCTTCTGCATACGATTCTATCCCCATAATCACGGCTTGCCCTACATTAGTTCGTAAACGTAATATTCTGTTGCTCTCGTCATAAAATTGTATTTCACCTATCCTGTTATTATAATTTAGGTAAAACAAGCTAACATCGTAATTGTAAAAAGATGTTTGGTGACTTCTAATACCAAGGTCTATTGAATATCCCTTTTCATCCTTCATATCAGGGTCTATCACCGACGAAGGATTTGAAATACGCATATCACTAAAGGTAATCGAACGATAGTTTTGCGAAATGTTACCATACATTTCAGTCTGTTCAAATGGTTTAAAGCTAATGCCAATTCCTGCCAACACAAATTGACGGTTATTTACACGTACTTCATCTGTTCTGGTAATATTAATTACGTTTCCTGCTAAATCACGCATGATACTCCCATAATAACCATCAGCTTTAGTACTAATATATTCATAGCGTATACCAGGAGTTACCGAAAGTTTATCGTTTAGGTAGAAAATATTTTCAGCAAACAATGATACATTT
>NZ_JAYGIM010000032.1:0-986 GCF_034930985.1 Arcicella lustrica | reverse complement strand
ATAACAGTGCAAAATTATCATTCAATAATGGACCTGTTTTAGTGAGGGGGCAAGCAGATTTCACAAGTATAAAACATTATCAAGAAGATAATAACCAAGTAGTAGAAGTCTCTTATAACGGTTCACTCAAAAATGTGCGTTGGAAAATGAAACCAAATGGATGGCTTGAAATGGACTACGAATATGCACTTGAGGGTAAATATCCTTTTGCGGGGATAAGTTTTAGTTATCCAGAAGGATTGGTTTTAAGTGCCAAATGGTTAGGAAAAGGACCTTATCGAGCTTGGAAAAACCGTATGCAAGGACTAAACTATAATGTTTTCGAAAACTTATATAACAATACCCAAACAGGCAATGCTCCTTGGATTTACCCTGAGTTCAAAGGATATTATTCTAATATTGTTTGGCTGGAATTAAGTACAATGGAAGGCAAATTTATCGTAGCCTCGCCTGAAGACGATTTGTATGTACGTTTGTTTGATTTTTATGCTATCAATGGTGCAAAGCCACATCCAGTATTACCTACAGGAGACATCTCATTTTTGGATGCCATTCCAGCGGTAGGTTCAAAAATGGGAGTAAGTAATAATGAAGTAAAATCACTTGGTCCCAATAGCGATTTAAACGCAATAAACGGAACAATTAAACGAAAGTTGTTTTTCTATTTTGGATATTTGCTTGAAAAATAACCTATAATTCCTAAAAGTGAAGATGCTTCACTTTTAGGAATTTAATCTTGCTGTTGAGGTTCCTCACAGATAGCTTTAGCATAATGGAAAAGAAGATATAACCTATACAAATTACCCAACCATGTTGAAAAGTTTTGATGATACAGGTATCAAATACTAATACAACGAGTACTCTGGCGAATATACTTGACCTATTTGGCGACATGTCATTTTCCAATTTCCACAATTAGTATTTAAGGAAATTTTAAACAATCAATATCCAATATTATTTCCGGATTATTGGAGATTGATTCTTTA
>NZ_JAYGIM010000031.1:0-1359 GCF_034930985.1 Arcicella lustrica | reverse complement strand
GGGACTTTTCATTAAACTGTGTCAATCTGATTTAGAACTTAAAAAGGTTTACTTTTACTTAGACACAATTTTATGGACACTCCTGACACATTTGATTTTGAGACTTTTAAGCAAGAAGCGATACAAGGTCTTTATTCTGGCAAACCTCTTACTGGGGAGAATGGTATTTTTGCACCGATGCTCAAACATTTTTTAGAGACAGCCTTACAAGGAGAATTAGATAATCATCTAATTGCCAATAAATCTGAGGGTATTAAAAATAGGAAAAATGGTTTATCAAGCAAAATCATTAAAAGTAGTGGTGGTAGTTTTGAACTGGATACACCTCGTGATAGAGATTGTAGTTTCACACCTCAAGTAGTTGCTAAACGCCAATTAGTTTTAACCGATACTTTAGAACGTCAAATTATTTCGTTATTCGGGCATGGGATGAGCTATTCCTCTATCAATGAACAGTTGGAAGAGCTTTACGGTTATCATCTCTCAGTAGGCGAATTATCAAACATTACTGATAGAATTATTCCTTTGATGAAGGAATGGCAATCCAGACCTCTTTCTAGGATTTATGCGGTAGTTTGGATGGATGCCATGTTCTATAAAGTTCGTGTTGATGGGAAAGTTTGTTCCAGAGCCATGTACAGTGTAATCGGCTTAGGCTTAGATGGTAAGAAAGAAGTATTGGGAATATATCTTGCAGAAACAGAAGGAGCTAAGTTCTGGCTTTCTGTACTTACAGATTTTAAACTAAGAGGAGTTGAGGATATATTAATCAGTTGTGTAGATGGTTTAAAAGGTTTCCCTCAAGCCATTGAAGCGGTATTCCCTAAAACCCAAATACAGCTCTGTGTAGTCCATCAGATTCGTTATTCATCACGCTTTGTAGCAGACAAGCATTTAAAAGAGTTCATTAATGATTTAAAGCTTATTTATAAAGCTAGTACTCTTGATATTGCCGAAGAATCCTTGGTGATTTTATCAGAAAAATGGAGTAAAACATATCCCAAAGCCGTTGATACATGGACGAATAATTGGTCTAATATTTCGACTTATTTTCAATATTCTTCAGAAATAAGAAGGATAGTCTATACTACAAATACGATTGAAGGCTATCATAGACAGATTAGAAAAATCACTAAAACCAAGGGAGCTTTCACTTCTGATAACGCTCTTTTGAAGTTAGCCTATCTGGCAATACAGAATATGAATAAGGTTTGGAATACTACAACTAAAAATTGGAGGGACATCCTTGCAGAATTAATGATTACATTTGATGATAGAATTTCACAAGTTGATTTATTGAGTTAGGGGGCTAGCCCCCTAACTCAATAAATCAAATGACACAGTTCTGTGAACACTCCC
>NZ_JAYGIM010000030.1:0-1414 GCF_034930985.1 Arcicella lustrica | reverse complement strand
TACCTCAATAACCCAACGTAATCCCTGCACCAAATCCCATGTCACTGTCATAATGCGTTGAAATACCCAAATTACGACTTACAATATATTTGAAACCTGCCATGTATTCTTTATCAGTATTTATCATCCAACTCATCCGCAGTCGCTTTGAAATAGGAATATCTTTCCGTTCTAATTGAAAACGCACATTCCCATCTGTGAATATTTCGGCTTGCGCCGTGATTAACATGGGTAATGTATAGTTTACACCAACACTCAATACGGCTCGTTTGTCTTTAGTGTTAGTTTGTCCAAAAAGATTCTTTTCTTGTTCATCCATTCCAAATTTACGATAACGCCAGTCAAAACCTATGAAGGGCATTAACCATTGCATTTTGCCAATATAGCGTCCAATATGCGTTTCTGTTTCATAGCCATGATAATCATGATACCCTAAACGCCATTCCGTTCCGATACTCCAACGAGTGTTAGAAAGCATCACTTCGCCATCGTTTCCATTTGTTTCCGTGGCGTTTTCAGCCATGATATGAAGTTGTCTATCATCAGCAAATAATTTGCGTTGTGCTAATTTGGGATTAGGTATTTCGGGATTAACAGGAGAGTTTTCATAAGAAAAAACTTTTCCCATCCCTACCATCATGTGATAAAGGATGTGGCAATGAAAAAACCAATCTCCGCTTTCAGTAGCAGCAAACTCTAAAGTATCTGTTTCCATAGGCATAATATCAATAATGTTTTTCATCGGTGAATAATCTCCTTGTCCATTCAAAACCCTAAAGTCATGTCCGTGTAGGTGCATTGGGTGTCTCATCATTGAACCATTATGTATTATCATTCGTACATTTTCACCTTTTTTTATGAGTATTTTATCACTTTCAGAAACTACTTTATTATTCATGCTCCATACGTAACGGTTCATGTTTCCACTCAATTCAAAATTTAATTCTTTGTAGGGTGCACTGGGTAAAGTTGTTTTTGAGGGAGATTTCAAAAGTGAATAATTCAACGTAACTATATCTGACATTTCATTACTATTGTATTGAGATTCATCCATTTTCATCTCTTTCATATCGTGACCTTTCATGGATTCAATATCTTTTTCAGTATTTGACTTTTCTGATATTTCACCTGTGATTTCTGGATACATGACGGTATTCATATCCATTTGATTTAGGCTCATACTCATGCCCATATCGTCCAAATCTCCATTCATTTTCATCATGCCATTCATCATTTTCATTCCCTCAAAGTATTTGAGTTTGGGCATTGCTTTGGCTTTTATTTTGTCTCCAGAACCCAAAAATATAGAAGCTGATTTGGTACGGTCTTCAGAGGTAACTAAGAATTCAAAAGCTTTTTCATTAGCAGGAATCGTAACAATTACATCATATGTTTCTGATACTGCCACAATTAA
>NZ_JAYGIM010000029.1:0-4345 GCF_034930985.1 Arcicella lustrica | reverse complement strand
GATGATTTTTTGAATAAACCTTATGAAGTATCAGAGTTAGTCGCTAGGATATTTTCGTTGCTAAGAAGAAGTAAGTTGAGCAGTAAAAATATTATCAGATATAATGAATTGCAGATTGACTTGTTAGCAAAGTCTGTTTTGGTGAATGAAGTATTGCTTGGATTAACAAAAAAAGAATTTGAATTATTGCTGTTCTTTTTAGAACATAAAAACAAAGTAGTTACAAAAGATGCTCTTTTAACATATCTGTCGGGACAGTTAGAAGATTCCAAAAGTAATGCAGATATAATTTATGCACATATCAAGAATCTTAAAAGAAAGATGAATGATGCTGGATGCAAAATATACCTCAATACCATATACGGTATTGGCTATAAATGGGAGGACTAAGAGGTGCTATAAATTAGCCCTATTTTTTTGACTATTTGTTTGGAATAAGTCTAAATATAATTAACAAAGAATAAATAAATTTTTGAATATAAATAAATAAATAACTAATTCCTTATTACAATGTTTAAGAGAACCTACAAAATGAAATTTGTGTTAGTTGCTTTGGCAATTGCAGGCATGACCTCGTGTAAAGATGATGATGCAGTAGTGGCACCATTGCGTACTACAAAAATTGATTACGCAACATTGACAGCTACCACACCATATAGTAATGCTTTTGTTGACGGAGGAAAAACTACAGTAGATCTAAGTAATGGTAATAACCGTTATAAAATGTTTCAGGCATTAAATACTTCAATGAGTTCATCAATTAGTGGTAATAAAGTGATAGATGCTACTGTGTTGAAAAATATGTTTGCTAATACTAATAACCCATTTGTTGATAGTACTAAACTAAATACTTCAGGTGTACAGTTGCGTAATACTGTAGCTTCGTCTTGGTCAACAGCCGAGGCAGAAGTAGTAAAAGCAAAAATAGAAACGCTTTTTGGTGAAATTGCTGAAGCAAGTAAATCAATTACTTCGACTGCTGAAAAAGGTAAAGCAGGAAAGTTAGGGAGTCGTTTGGTTGATGCTAAAGGTATTGAAACAAACCAAATTATTCAAAAATCATTAATTGGTGCTTTACAGTATGACTATATTGGTAATGTATTGTTAACCAAAGGGCTGGATGCTGATAATAGCAAGCTTGTAACAGGTAAAAACTATTCTCAATTAGAGCAAAACTGGGACGAAGCCTATGCTTTTTTAACATTAAACCAAGCGTATTTAGCTGGTTCTACAAATACAGTAAGAGGTACAACTGAATTTGCGTTAGGCTCTTATGTATGGGAATACAACCAAGCGGCTTATCCACAAGTTCACCTTGCGTTCTTGAAAGGTCGTGCAGCGATTGTGAATAACGACAAAACAGAATTGAAAAAACAAGCTGATTTTATTAAAGCAGCGTTTGAAAAAGCAATTGCAGCAGCAGCAGTAGGTTATTTAGGAAAATGGGGAAATAGAACCTCTGAAGCAGACAAAGTTCATGATATTGGTGAAGGTGCTGGTTTTATCTATTCTTTACGTTTCTGTACAGTTAATGGTGCAAATGCTAAGTTTTCAGACGATATTTTAACAGCATTGTTAGGTTCAGCAAATGGATATTGGGACTTAACTCCTGCTAAAATTTCAGCAGCGTCTGATGCCATCAAAGCAAAGTTCGCTTTATAAGAACTTATTTTTTAATAATAGTAACCAAGTGGGTTGGTGGCAATGGTATTGCTGTCAACCCATATTATCGTTTAATGTGATGACTAGAATAGACTTAAAAAAAGTAAGTATTTTATTGATTGCAATTGTATTGATGTTGGCATGTTCAAAAACTGATGACCCACAAAATACAACGCCAGATTTGAATAAAGATCGTGCCGCAATATTGACCAATTTGGCCGATAATATCATTGTGCCATCCTATACCAATTTTAAAGCAAAATTGGATTTGATGTCTACTAAGTCTCAAGCTTTTATTGCCAAGCCTGAAGCCGCTACACTTACTGAATTTCGCCAAGCATGGGTAGACGCTTATATCAGTTGGGAAACTGTTGAAGGCTTTGATTTTGGTCCAGGAACCAAGACAGGGATTCGTAATTATTTCAATATATATCCAACAAATGTTGCTGGCATTGCAACATACATAAACAATCCGTCTGAAAATTTTGAAGTAACTGCCGCTTACGACAAACAAGGTTTTCCTGCATTAGATTATTTATTGAATGGAACAGGAAGTACCGATGCTGAAATCATAGCCTATTTTAAATCATCTACAGATGGTGCCAAGCGTTTGGCATACGTTAAACGAATTGTTGACCACATGAATGAGCTTATTACCAAAGTAATAAGCAACTGGGGTACTTATCGCAGTGAGTTTATTTCAAAGACGGGTACAGATATTGGTTCGCCAATGGGTGAAATGATAAATGGCTATATTTTACATTATGAAAGATTTATCCGTTCTGGTAAATTCGGTATTCCATCAGGAGCTATGCTCAATGGTGTTGTGTCGGCAAATAAAGTAGAAGCATTTTATAAAAAGGATATTTCTAAAGCATTGGCACAAAGTGCACATCAAGCAGCTGTTGACTTTTTTAATGGTAAAAATGTAAAAACTAGTGTAGAAGGCCCTTCTTTCAAAAGCTATCTTGATGGTTTAGTGGCAAAAGATGTTACTACAGGAAAATTATTAAGTGAAATAATCAATACACAGTTTGTGGCTAATAAAGCTAAAATAGATGCGTTAAAGCCTAATTTTTACCAAGAAGTGATAGATAATAACGTAGCGATGAAGGCTGTTTATACTGAACTACAAAAAGCGGTAAGAATGCTAAAAGTAGATATGACCTCAGCTATGAGCATAACCATTACTTATACTGATAATGACGGTGACTAATCCTTGGCTTAACAACACTTTATATACTAATTGTTTTAAAAAAGAGACTTCTGTTGCACCATTGGCAATATTCAGAATTGCTCTGGGCTTTATGCTTTTCGTAAGTCTTTTGCGCTTTTGGAGCAAAGGTTGGATTTATGATTTGTACATAAAGCCTCGTTATTTTTTTCCTTTTTATGGATTCGAGTTTATTCGTCCTTTAGGGCAATATACTTACATGCTGTTTATAGTATGTATTGTGTCGTCGGTTTTGGTAATGATTGGCTATTTTTATAGAATAGCCATTATTGGCTTGTTCTTGAGTTTTACTTATATAGAACTCATGGATAAAAGCACTTATCTAAACCATTATTATTTTATCAGTTTACTTTGTTTGATTATGGTGTTTTTGCCAGCACATAGGTATCTTTCAGTAGATGCTTATAAAGACAAAACTTTATTGGTAAACAAAGTTCCTACATGGTGTATATGTGTTATCAAGTTGTTGGTTTTTATATTGTATTTCTACGCAGGGCTTGCCAAGTTAAATAGTGACTGGCTTATTCAAGCGTTGCCCTTAAAAATATGGCTTCCAGCACGTAATGATATGCCTATCATAGGTTTTTTGTTCAATTACTCATGGACACCCTATGTTTTTAGCTGGTTCGGATGTGTATATGATCTAACTATTGTCTTTTTACTATTGAACTCTACAACAAGGCCAATCGCTTATTTAACAGTTGTAGTTTTTCATGTTTTTACAGCCTTGTTGTTTCCTATCGGTATGTTTCCATATATTATGATAGTGACAGCCTTGATTTTTTTCTCTCCTAGTTTTCATCAAAGCATTATTCAACAACTTGCAAGAGTGTTGAAAGTACCAGCCAGTTTTTTACAGGCTGATAAAACTTACTCGTTTGCTCCTGTAGCCAATAAGCTTTTAATAGGTGGGTTTGTGATATTCTTCACTGTCCAGTTGATATTTCCATTTAGGTACCTGATGTATCCTGATGAACTTTTTTGGACGGAAGAAGGCTACCGATTTTCATGGAGAGTAATGTTGATGGAAAAGGCAGGTAATGCACAGTTTACTGTAAAGGATAATGATGGACACCAACAAATAGTTAATAATACAGAGTTCTTGACAACGCTGCAGGAGAAAATGATGGCTACTCAGCCAGATATGATTTTATATTATGCACATATCTTGAGAGATTATTATCAAAGCCAAGGCTTTCGGTCACCTCAAGTATATGTCGATGCTTATGTTACCCTGAATGGTAGGTTGGGTAAAACATTTATTAATCCTACTACTGATTTAGCCAAAGAAATAGAATCCTTCCAGCATAAATCCTGGATTATTCCCCTCAATAATGAAATTAAAGGTTTTTAGTACAGTTTTTATCTGTTTTTTCGCAACATATACTTTTGCTCAATATCGTTTGAAAGGTATTATTAAATCAAAAAACGATAGTGCCTTGGTGGCAG
>NZ_JAYGIM010000028.1:0-2500 GCF_034930985.1 Arcicella lustrica | reverse complement strand
TGACGGCGTGCCTTTTGCATAATGACCCTACGAGTTACTCTTCCTGGCAAGATTAAGGTTTATAGAACTGGAGTCGGAGCGAAAGCGAGTCTGAATAGGGCGTTTAGTCAGGGGGAGTAGACGCGAAACCTTGTGATCTACCCATGGCCAGGTTGAAGGTGTGGTAACACACACTGGAGGACCGAACGAGTTTACGTTGAAAAGTATTTCGATGAGCTGTGGGTAGGGGTGAAAGGCTAATCAAACTGGGAAATAGCTCGTACTCCCCGAAATGTTTTTAGGAACAGCGTCGTGGTTGAGTTTCATGCAGGTAAAGCTACCAATAGGACTAGGGGGAGTCACATCCTACCAAATCCTGATGAACTCTGAATGGCATGAAATATACACGGCAGTGAGGGCAGGGGTGCTAAGGTCACTGTCCGAGAGGGAAAGAACCCAGACCAACAGCTAAGGTCCCCAAATCTATACTAAGTTGAACAAAGGAGGTCTGATTGCAGAGACAGCCAGGATGTTAGCTTGGAAGCAGCTATTCATTTAAAGAGTGCGTAACAGCTCACTGGTCGAGCGAGGCGGGCATCGATAATAAACGGGCATCAAGTATAGTACCGAAGCTTTGGATTATGTATTATGTACATACTGGTAGGGGAGCATTCTGACATCAATGAAGGTAAATCGACAAGGTTTATTGGAGAGGTCAGAAAAGCAAATGTAGGGATGAGTAACGATAATGCGGGCGAGAAACCCGCACGCCGAAAAGTCAAGGTTTCCTCAGCTATGCTAATCAACTGAGGGTTAGTCGGGGGCTAAGGGTTTAGCGACAGCGAAGACTTAATGCACATCAGGTTAATATTCCTGAACTTACTAATAGGGAAACACAATGACGGAGATTCGTGGTTGGCAGGTACTGACGGAATAGTGCCTTTGAGAAGAAGCCGCAAGGCAGAAACGAGTCAGCGAAGAGACTTCCAAGAAAAGTTGTGAATCTATACTTATTAGTAACCCGTACCGTAAACCGACACAGGTGACTGGGAAGAATATTCTAAGGCGCTCGAGTGAATCACGGCTAAGGAACTCGGCAAATTAACCCTGTAACTTCGGGATAAAGGGAGCCTACTCAGCGATGAGAGGCCGCAGAGAATTGGTCCAGGCGACTGTTTAACAAAAACACATGGCTTTGCAAAAACGAAAGTTGACGTATAAGGCCTGACACCTGCCCGGTGCTGGAAGGTTAAGAGGGGATGTTAGCGCAAGCGACGCATTGAATCGAAGCCCCAGTAAACGGCGGCCGTAACTATAACGGTCCTAAGGTAGCGAAATTCCTTGTCGGGTAAGTTCCGACCTGCACGAATGGTGTAACGATCTGGACACTGTCTCAGCCGTGAGCTCGGTGAAATTGTAGTAACGGTGAAGATGCCGTTTACCCGCAACGGGACGGAAAGACCCCATGAACCTTTACTATAGCTTAGCATTGAGTTCTGGTACTGGATGTGTAGGATAGGTGGGAGACTATGATATAGTGTCGCTAGGCATTATGGAGTCAACGTTGAAATACCACCCTTCTTGTACTGGAATTCTAACCTAAATAGGGACATTGCTTGGTGGGTAGTTTGACTGGGGTGGTCGCCTCCAAAAGAGTAACGGAGGCTTTCAAAGGTACCCTCAGCACGCTTGGTAACCGTGCGTAGAGTGCAATAGCAAAAGGGTGCTTGACTGTGAGACAAACAAGTCGATCAGGTACGAAAGTAGGATATAGTGATCCGGTGGTTTAGTATGGAACAGCCATCGCTCAAAGGATAAAAGGTACTCTGGGGATAACAGGCTGATCTCCCCCAAGAGCTCACATCGACGGGGAGGTTTGGCACCTCGATGTCGGCTCGTCACATCCTGGGGCTGGAGAAGGTCCCAAGGGTTCGGCTGTTCGCCGATTAAAGTGGCACGCGAGCTGGGTTCAGAACGTCGTGAGACAGTTCGGTCCCTATCTGTTGTGGGCGTAGGATTATTGACAGGTTCTGACTTTAGTACGAGAGGACCGAGTTGGACTGACCGCTGGTGTATCAGTTGTTCTGCCAAGGGCATTGCTGAGTAGCTACGTCGGGACCAGATAAGCGCTGAAAGCATCTAAGTGCGAAACTGACCTGAAGATGAGTAATCCATATAAGGGCGGTCGTAGATGACGACCTTGATAGGTTGCAGATGTAAAGATAGAAATATCAAAGTCGAGCAATACTAATTACCCAAGAGCTTTATTAATACAACTGTATGTAATCTGTAGTGTTCTTACTCTTCAACATCTTTCACAATATAAAATGAGAAAAACTCATAAAGACATAGAGTAATGTAGTCAATCAATCAATGATGAAAACTACCTACTCAAAGAATTTATGGGGTTGATAGGACTGGTGTTCACCTCTTCCCATCTCGAACAGAGAAGTTAAGCCCAGTTCCGTTGATGATACTGCAATCATATGCGGGAAAGTAAATAAACCCCAAAAATATTAAA
>NZ_JAYGIM010000027.1:0-28695 GCF_034930985.1 Arcicella lustrica | reverse complement strand
GTTATAAGAGACTTCTACTACTTGGTTATTATCTTCTTGATAATGTTTTATACTTGTGAAATCTGCTTGCCCCCTCACTAAAACAGGTCCATTATTGAATGATAATTTTGCACTGTTATCATTCGATAAACGAACTAGCTTCCCTGTATTCTTACTAAAACTGACAGCAATTCCATTGGCTTTCAAGGTAATCAAAGTATCTGTTTCTGTAGTTGTAGCAGACTGATTGTAAGGTGTATTTAATAAGTTTTTGATAAGTTCTGTATTAGATTTTATCTTCCAAACCCAACGATATATTTCCTTTTTATCTGTATCATAAGCGATAAGTACCAGTACTTCAAAGCCTTTCCAATCGGCTGGAAGGCTTATTTTTAATACTCCTTTGTCAGTTGGTTTTATATTAGGAGAGATGACATCCCCCGTTTGAGCAATAGAATAGCCTGTTTGAGAATTACTCCTTGCATTAAAATTAACCAGTTCCCAACGGAAAACACATTGATTAAGGTTAGTAAAATGATAACGATTTTCTACGGGAATTTCACCATTGAAATCACTAGACAATTCTTTCATCGTTATTTTTACAGGTGAATAAATCTCACGAATAGCATAGGCACTTCCTTCTTTTTCTCGATGTGGTCCCACTACTCCGTCAGGGGCATTAATGCCGTTGATGTCGATTGTATTGTTGTGGTCAGTTCTCATAATTCCTTCATCGGCTAAATTCCAAATAAAGCCCCCAGCTCCTTTTTTGGCATTCCAATGCAATTCCCAGAAATCTGCCAAGGCCGCTGCTCCACCACCATCGTGCATGGCGTGTAAAAACTCGGTTGGCATATAGATATTGGTATCTGCCAAAAGCTTTTGGGTACTGTAATAGTTTTCGTAATGATTACAATCTATTCCGTTAAAAGCATTATCTGGTTTATGATGTGCATGAATAACGGTTCGTTGAGATATATCATAATTGCCAAAATCATCATCTAAATCCTTGTTATGCCCGCCTTCGTTGCCGTTACTCCAAAAAATGATGGATGGATGATTGGTATCTCGCATCACCATTTCCTTGGCTAATGGCTCTCCTGCTTTAGTGTTATAAGCTTTTTGCCAACCTGTTAGTTCATCAATGACATAAAGCCCCAATGAATCGCAGAGACGAAGAAAGTTTGCATCAGGCGGATAATGTGAACATCTTACAGCATTCATGTTCATTTCTTTGATTAATTTGACATCGGTCAAATCGCCTTCTGGAAAAGTTGCACGCCCGTACTCTGGCCAAAAAACATGACGATTAACGCCTTTCATTTTGATTTTGACGCCATTGAGGTAAATTCCATCGTGTTTTCTCACTTCGATAGTCCTGAAACCAAATGATTCTGTGGTTTCGTAAAAAAGCTCATTACCTTTTTTTAATTGAACTTTTACTCGATAAAGATTAGGCGTTTCGGCTGTCCATAAAGCAGGCGACTGGATATTTGTTTTTAACAAAATTGTCGAATCTCCTGCCGTTGTTTGTGCTTTTGTTGTGCCAATGGTATTCCCTTTTTTATCCAGAATTTGAGCAACAATTTCTCTTCCACCTAATTTATTATTAAGGTGTACTTTAAGGTTAAAATTGCCATTTGCCTTTCCATCAATCGACATCCAATCAATGTTCTCTTTGGGTTTAGCTTCTAAATAAACAGGGCGAAAAATCCCTCCAAAAATCCAAAAATCTGCAAGACGTTCGGCATTATTGATAGTTTTTTCGGCAGACATTTTACTTACTTTTACTTCCAAAAGATTGTTTTTACCGTATTTTAATTTCTCTGAAATATTGTATTTAAAACGATAAAATGCTCCTTGATGAACCTTCCCAGCTAAAGTACCGTTGACTTTCACTTCAGTATCGGTCATAGAACCTTCAAAAACAATCCAGATTTCTTTATTTTTCCATGATTCAGGAACAGTGAATGCTGTTTTATAAAAACCTTGTTCGTCGGCATATTTGAACAACTTCCCGAAGGTTACATCATCTCTACCATAGTTGTATGTACCAAAGCCTTGCTGTTCCCAATGGCTCGGTACTTGAATGGTTGACCAAATGCCCGCTTTACGTCCGCCACTAACTTGGAATTGCCATGTTTTTGGATGAGTAACATCTGTACCAGAAAGGTATTGAATTGCTGATTTTGCAGTCGATTGTGCTTGAAGATAGAGGCTTATCAAGCTCAAAATCGTAATAATTAGCACTTTATTTAATAGTTTCATACTTGTTATGGTTTATCGTTTTCTAGTGGTTCAACATCTAATCTACTCAGTGCCAGACCTGTATCCATAAGATAAATACGTACGGTTGTTTTTCCAGCTTGTTCAATTTTTAGAGAAATACTTGATTCGGTATAACCACGTAGTACATTGGCAGACCACTTTTTGTCTTCTTTTGGATGATTAAAGTCAATAAAAGTTGGTTTTTCTTGATTAATGGTGACACCTAAAAGTAAACTTCTTCCAGCATGAATGGCATGAGTAGGCAAACATTTAATGGATAAATTGTATGTTCCTTGTTTTAGCGAAAGGTTATACTCTACATAAGGAGCATTGTCAATCGCTGTTTCTTTGAAAGAATTACCATTGAAAGGATAACGAGTAATACTTTTTCCTCCTAATCCAAGTCCGTTGATAGCAATAATTTGTTCGTTGACTATTTCATGTTTAGTTTGAAAATCGGTGGCGTATTTTGTAGCCGCATTGGCTTTTGTAGCAGCTTTAATTGGTGTGGTATCCAAATATCGACGGTCATATACTTTCTGAATAGTAGAAGTACTATCTAAAACCTCTGGAGTTCCTACTGTTGGCATTCCATAAACTGATAGATTTCTAGGAAAATAAGTAATAATATGATCCCATTTTCCTTGTTGAATACCAGTATTATAATATTTAGTAAGCGACTTGATTTGCTTAAACGCATCTTCTGCTTTTCGAGAATATGCTATGGCAAGTTTTTTGTCGATTGTTGCCACTTGGCGACTCATTTCAGCGTAAAATATTTTACGATTCATCAATCCGGCTCCTTTTACAGGATATTCAATCAATTCAAAAAAAGCATCTTTTTGATAAGGTTGTATCTTTTTCTTGAGCCTCTCCACTTGGTCGATTAAGGCATCGTATGCTAAGATTCTTTCTTGCTTGGAAGCATCATCAAATTGTAAAATACCGAGGTGCTCTGGTTTGCCATTTTGAGCTAATTGTAAATATCGGTTTTTGATATTGGCTATTTCAGGTGCTAATGCTTTCCCAAAAGTTTCACCTGCCCAATATTCGGCATATTTCCACGCATTTCCAGGATTCCATTTTTTTACATCCCAAGCCATATCTAAGAAGAATTGTGTTTCCATTTCTGATGGCTTAATATCGCCAACATTCAATACCCAAAGTCTGTTTGCTCCAAACTGATATGCTTTGGCCATCTCATAAGAAATAAGTGAAGGTGAAGTAGTTGTGAGCCACAAGTAGTCATGCGGACCGCCTAAATAGGATAAATGATAATAAACGCCACTTGCTCCACTGCGTTTTTGTTCTTCTGGATTAGAAAGTTGTCGGATATAGCCAAAATTATCATCTGTCCAGATTAATGTGGCGTCTTCGGGGACTTTTAATCCTGCTCGATATAAGTCTAATACTTCTTTATAAGGACAAAAAATTTGAGGTACGTTCAGGATACCTCCTAAATTTCGTTCAAAAATTTCTCGTTCATCTTTGAAAATAACATCAAGTAATTGGATTTTGCCTTCTTTAGTTGTAGGTCCTACAATCGAACCATCACGAACCCCACGCATACCGATTGTATAAATGGTTTCGTAATTTTTGGCTTCTTTTACACGGTCTTCCCAATACCGATATATTTGGGCTTTATTTTTATCGTAACGGTATTCGTTGGGTTTTTCTGAGTACTCCTGCTCGTAGTTTTTTCCCCATTCAAAAGTGTTACTTCTCAACATCATATCGCAGTGAGTAGAACCAATCACGATACCATATTTATCTGCCACTTTGGGGTTTTCTTTGTAATACCAAAAAGCCTTGGTATTATCGTGCATGGCTGGCCAAATCATATTGGCACGAAGGCGTAGCAACAATTCAAAAACATGGCTGTAAGTATTAGGCCCAATATCTTTGATAGTAGTGTCCATTTTTCTTTTTGCCCAAGCATTCAAACCCCAATCTTCATCATTGATAAAAATACCTCTGTATTTTACAGAAGGTTCACCAACCGTGATATTTCCAGATAAAGCAAAAAGTTCTTTTCTTGGTATTGGGTTTACATCTGCCCACCACGTCCAAGGTGAAACACCGGCCATGCGAGAGATTTCAAATAGTCCATAAGCTGTTCCTCTTCGGTCGCTTCCAACAATAACCAAAGCCTGCTTTACATTTGGGAAAGGATTATTTATGGTAACAATCTTAAAAGACTCCCACTTGTTTTGAATAGCACTAAGGTCTATTTTCTTCGATGTTACTAATTGATTTATTACCGCTGAAGCACCCAAAGTACCAGCAATAATAAGATATTGCGGAGCTGTTTTTAAATCATGGATGATACTTGGTTTTACTCCAGTAATTCGAAAAATATCTGAAGAAACTGCTTCAGCAGTGATTCCAACAACTTCGGCATTGCTTTCTTCTACCAAAATACTTGTAGCAGTAGCTTTGCTTACAATTGGAAATGCCCCTATTTGGACTTTAGAAACAATAGAAAGTGTTTTCTGAGCGAATAATATGTAGGGGCAAAGCCACACTATTAACAATAAAATATTCCTAATAATAGCTTTTGAGCAATAATTTGGAATGAAAAATAATCGTTTGAGATTGTTCATTGTTAGGACTAAAATTAAATTGTTTAGACAACGAAATTAATTTAGTCCTCATGAAAATAATCGGCGTTTTGTGCCAAAAAACTGGCAATTTGATACGTAAAGGCAATTAATAAACTATTGCTTACTGTTTTGACTATACTTTTTAGGTGTCTGCCCAAATTGTTTTTGAAAGGCTCTGCTAAAAGTAGTTGGGTCGGAGTAACCAACCATGTAGGAGATTTCAGCAACTGTATGATTTTCTTGCAAATATTCTGAAGCCTTTTTTAATCGAATGGTAGTGATGAAATCATGAACTGATTGATTGGTCAATGCTTTAATTTTTCGATAAAGTTGTGTTCTACTCAGCGACAATTGGTCAGCCAACCATTCAACGTTTAAATTAGTATCCAGTAAATTACTTTCTATTAAGTGATAAACTTTGGTAACAAAGAGCTTATCGGTAGCATTAGTCCCAATTATTTTGTGGTCAAAACCCGTAGATAATCCAAACAGTTCTCTTAGCTTTTTGCGTGAATTCAATAGATTTTGAATACGACTTTGGAGTAATTCTGAGCTAAAAGGTTTAGGGATAAAGGCATCCGCACCGATGTCATAACTTTCTATTTGACTTTCTTGCGATTGTCTGGCTGTCAAAACAATCACAGGAATATGACTGGTACGTTCATCATTTTTTATTTTCCCGCACAGTTCGATACCACTTTCTTGTGGCATCATTACGTCGGTAATAATAATATCTGGCACTATTTCTTTGGCTTTTTCAAAACCTTCTACTCCATTGCTGGCTTCATAAACCTGATAGGTATTTTGCAAAATACTTTTCAAATAAGTACGAATATCATAGTTGTCTTCTACCAGCAATACAACTTCTGATGATGTGTTTTGAGTCTCTTCTAAAGCTATCGTTTCTATCTTATCATTACTGTATTCGGCTATCTGAGAAAACTCTTGGACAGTATTTTCATCAAAACCTTTTAGTGTAAACGTAAAACAAGTTGCTATAAATGGCTCGCTACTTACGCTAATATTTCCTTGGTGTAATTCCACTAATTCTTTGGTCAAAGCTAAACCAAGCCCTGTCCCTTCCGATGATTTTTGTGCATGATTATCGGCTTGAACAAAAGGGTCAAAAACTCTATCAATCATGTTGGCAGGAATACCCGAACCATTGTCTTTTACAGAAATACTTACGTCATTCATTTGAGGTGATTGGGCGTGTAGCGTAATCCAAATTTCTCCTTTTTCACCGCTAAATTTCAACGCATTTGAGACAAGGTTATACAGTATCGTACTAAGTACTTCAGCATCGAAGCCCATGAATAGAGATTCTTTTTCGCTTTCAAAATGTAGCTTTATTTGTCTTTTTTCTGCACGAAGTTCAAAGGCAGATAAAAGTTGTCGGATAAACAACACTATATCTTGATGTTGGATAGCTAATTGACGTGTTCCCGATTCCAGTTTTCTAAATGCTAATAATTCATTTATCAACTGTAACAACCTACTTGCATTGCGATGTATAATTTGATAATACGTTTTTTCTTTGCCAGCAAGATTTTTTCCGGACATTAAGTAATCTAATGGGTCGATGATTAAGGACAAAGGCGTTCTAAATTCATGCGAAATATTGGTAAAAAAACGAGATTTTAGTTCGTCCATTTCAATGGCTTTTTCGGCTTGTATTTTAGCTTCAAATATTTTTTGATGATACGCCTGACGAGTTTGGACAATTCGGTAAATACCGTAAATCAAGAAGATAAAAAGTAGAGCATAAACACCATAAGCCCACCAAGTATGCCACCAAGGAGGTAAAACGATGATTTCGAGTGTGGCTGGTTCTGGATTCCAAATACCATCGCTATTAGAAGCTTTTACCAAAAGTCGATACTTGCCATCAGGCAAATTTGAATAACTGGCTACTCGTTTACGTGCATCAGAAACTACCCAATCAGCATCAATACCTTCCAATTTGTAAGCATATTGGCAACGGTCTGGGGCAATGTATTGTAAAGCAGCAAACTCAATAGAAAATGAATGGTCATCATGAATAAACCTTAGTTGTTTTGTAAGGGCAATCGGCAAAGTCAATAATACTCTTTCATTTACTTTCTCTCCTTGTAACACCGCTTTGTTTTGGACTTCTAAACCTGTAAAATAAACTTTTGGGAGTTGTGTATTATCAGAAATTTCTGTTGGCAAAAAACTGACAAAACCTTCTGTACTTCCAAAAAATAACTCACCATTTTTATTATCTCTACAACCAGTTGCATCGGTAAATTCAAATCTTGGAGTATTTTCTTTAATAGTATAATTTCGGATAATTCCCGATGCAATGTTGAGGCGAGATAAACCCAGCTTATGTCCAATCCATATAAAACCCTGTTGGTCAGCTTGTACTTTTGCAATATAAGTATCTGCAAGTCCTTGTTGTTGACCGAAAAGAGTAATGTGGTTTTTGCTATCAATTTTTGCTAATCCGTTGGCTGTTCCGGCCCAGATATTCCCTTTTTCATCTTCTGTTATGCCATAGACTCGATTATCGGGTAGCTTTGGGTTTACTCCTTCACTATTATAAATCTGTATTTCAGCAATTTGACGAGTCCGTAAATTCCTTTTTACCTTAATTAATCCCGCATATTCAGAGCCAATCCATAAATTTTTTTTGGAATCAAAAAACAAACAGCCCGCACCAGAACTACTAAAAGAATGATTTAATTTCTGTTTTTGAAAGGTATTAGTTTTGGGGTCGTATCTCAGAATACCATTGATAGTAGCCAACCAAATGGATTGGTCTAATAGGTCTTCGGCAATTGCAAAAAATCTTGTAAAGGCTGCTCCATTTTGCTGAAAATAGCTTGTAGTTTTCTTTGTTCGTGGGTTATATTTATCTAATCTGGTTCTACTTCCTATCCACAAATCACCACGACTATCTTTGAGCAAAGCCCGAACATTTTTACCAGAAACTAGTCCTGTTACAGTTTTCCTTGTATAAGTTTTTCTATCAAAAAATACCACACCTTTGTCTTGTGTACCCAACCAAATACCCGATGAATCTGCCAGAATAGCACGTACCGATGTTTGAGCAGTTGAATGCAAATCAGTTTCGAGCGTATGTGTGTGAAAAGGCTTTGCATTAAGTTCAGCTTTATTTACTCCTCCTGTAGTAGTTCCTAACCAAAGAATCCCTTCATTGTCTTTATAAACACAATTGACATTGTTATCATTGATACCGCCTTCGTTATTAGGATTTACCTTAAAAACGATATTTTCTTTTGTCTGAGAAAGTTCAAATAATCCAATTTTTTGTTGAAGTTCTGTAGCAAGACTATTGATTTTAGCCAGATTTTGTTGACGATTAACGGAATCTCGAATCGCTTTGGGCAATTGAGCAGGTTTAAAACGAATAAAATTATCGGTTTCATATTGATACCGACAAATGACAGAACGAAAGGTTTCTATCCATAAATCGCCATTAGTGTCTTTATAAAGATAATGAATGCGGTTGCTAGCAATAGAATGATTATCGTTTGGAATATTTTTATATACCTTAAAACTATAGCCATCGTAACGACAAAGCCCATTCCAAGTACCAAACCACATAAAACCATATTTATCTTTTATGATTGTTCGTACTCTATTTTGAGACAAGCCATCTTTGGTCGTCAGATAACTGAAATGTATTTTTTGAGCATAGGGGTATGAAATACTCTGAATTTGAGTAATAGTTAGAACAAGAATAAGTTTAAAATAAAATCGCATAGTGATTCATTAATCGTGTAAAATTACGATTAGGTATTTTATATAATAAAATAGTTTACGTTACTGTAGTAAAGCTTTCAGCCACCACTAATACTTAGCTATTCCGTTCGGCTCCTTACATTTTTGTCCATTCGTCTTTTGTAATTTTAAACCAATTATGCTCAATTCCGTCAAGGTCAAATGTTTCAATAAATTTTAAACCTGTTTTTTCTAAAACATTCTTTGAAGCAATGTTTCCCACGTCACACATTCCATAAATTTCTGTCAAGTTTAATTTGTTAAAAGCATATTCCAAGGTTGCTTTTGTTGTTTCAGTCGCAATTCCTTTACCCCAATATTTTTCAATCAGTCTATAGCCTAAATCATAAAAATTTATCTGCTTGTTTGTCGTTTCCGTTACAAATTTCAAACCTGTCCAACCTATAAAATCATTTGTATTCTTGTCAATGATTGCCCATCTTCCAATTCCGTTGTCTAAATATTGTTGTCTAATATTTTTTATTACTTCTCTAATTTGTTCATTGTTTTGGGCTGGTTTATTTCCTAAATATGTATGAACATTTGGATTGCTGTCCAACTCAAAAAGTCCGTTTTCGTCAGTTGGCAAAATTTCTCTTATTACCAATCTTTCGGTTTCTATAAAAATTTTCATTTTTTAAATTTCCTGTATATGTGGTTGGTCCTTCAAGCTGACACAAAACGGGCAGAGCTTTGTGCTGGTTGGGAAATGGTATTCCGTCCGCCCGGAACCGTTACTGATTAAAAATATAAAGTTGAAGTTAAGAACTAAAGTTCAGCAATGTACGTCAAGCCCAAACAAAAATGAACAGCATTACAAATACTCATTGTTATTCCGTCTGCCCAACTTGCATAAAACCAAAACCCATGTTGAACTAAACCTGGGCGGACGGCTAGTCAAGCTTTTGCTTCTCAAAGTTCTATCTCTGTATAAATTACAAACTATTTTTAGGGTGACAAAATAGGAATATCTGAAGCCCTAAAAAACAAAAAGAGCAGGCAAAAACCTGCTCTTCCAAAATCTTCAAGTCGAACGACAACTCCATAAAAGAAACCACCGAAGCCGACCGCTACCCCAAGTTAAGTCCCTCATTCCTTCATGGTTTGGCTTGCAGCCACCACGAAGGCTTAGTTGTTGTATGCCGTCCTTCTCATTTTCGTACATATTTCACTTTTTTCATTCTTTCTCCGTTTAGGAACAATTCTCCATTTTGTATTTCTAAACTATAAAAGTCAACAAGCATTTTGTTAGTTGAAACCAGTAATCCCTTTGTCTTGTGGTTATTTTGGAAAGTAATTTCATAATTCATACCGTCAAGATAATTTATATTTAGCGTTGTGTTTGTTTCTGAGTTTACATAATCACCATTTATAGTTTTGAAATCGTAACTATCTTCAATTCGATTTACTTTGGTTAAACTATAAGGCGAATGGTTAACATAGTATGCTGTTACTTGCATTTCTCCTTTTGAATTCTCTGTAAATTCTTGCTTAAATGCTGGATCAAACTTTTGGTGAAAAATGTTGTCAGCTTCTCGCTTTAATTCAACATCGTTTCTGCCTACTCTTTTTAAAAATATCTTGTTGTCGATTTTCTCAAATGTGAATGCAAAATCACTTTCAGTTAAATAAGTTCCCTGTATTTCATCCTCACTAATATATTTACCTATTCTTGTTGGTTTAGTTACTAAATATGTGTCTTCTGATTTCAAGTCGAAAATGACATCCGCCATTTGTCTTGTTTGGTTGTATGGGATTGACTTCCCTGTGTTTGTTAATGTTACAATAGAAATATTGTTTTGGTGAAACCTAATTGCAGTTGCTTTCCAAGCACCAGTCGCACCTTCGTGAAAACGATAAGATAAATCTTTGTATTTACCAAATTCAAGTCCGTAACCATAGTTTGAGAATTTTGAGCCTTCAATTAACTTTTGACTTTGTGCAATAATTTTAATACCAAAAGCTGAATTGCCTTTTCCTTGCACTAATTTTTCCCATTGAATTTGGTCCTCTAGGGTTGAGAAAATGTTACCGTCACCAACCACATTCCAAATCCAATTATATGTTGTCCAAGTGTCAAAATTGAAATAAGCTCTTGCTATTTGTCCAGTTATTTTCGTGTAGTCACTTTCAAAGGAAGTATTTGGCATATTTAGTTGGTGAAACATCTCAATTGTATATTCCACAAAGGTTTTCTTCGTTACTTTTTCTACAAGTAATGCCAACAAAATATAGTTTGTATTACTGTATAAATATTTCGTGTCTGGTTTGAAATTCAAATCAGTTTGTTTCTCTATTAAGTTCAATACATCGTTGTTGTTAAACGATTTCTCCCACCAAGTATAACCTTGTAATGACCATAAATCATAGCAATCTCTTATACCACTTGAGTGATTTAACAAATTTTGAATAGTGATTTTCTCTTTTACGTTTGGGTATAATTTTGGAAACCACTTTCTAATATCGTCTGAAAGTTTAAGTTTCTTTTTATCCACTAAGGTCAAAATCGCCAATGCAGTAAATTGTTTGCCGTTTGAAGCGATATTGAAACGAGTAGATTTTTTGATTAGAGTGCTATCTTTTAAGTCTGCAAAACCCGCATACTTTTCATAAATCACTTTTCCATCTTGAATTATGGCTGTTGCAATTCCAGGTGCATTTTTTGGTACGTCCTGTGTCGCAATGCCGTCAAGAAGTTCGATTTGTTTTGGTGTTAAAGCGATTTGCGATTGACCATTTGAAGTAAAGCTTGCAATAAGAAGAAAGTTTAGAAGTAATATTCTCATTTTTTTGAAATTTTGATTTTGAAATGACAAAAATGATATTCTTAAACTCACAAGTCGCTTTAAATCCTGATTTGACACTTATTTTTTGTAATATTTTTCAATATATTCTTTTGGATTTAGTGAAGTAGCTCTTTTAAAAGCTCTATTGAATGTGGATTTAGAATTAAAACCACATTCAAATGCAATACTGAGAAAAGTTTGGATGTTGTGTTCACCTCCCTGAATTTTTTGAAGAAAGTATGTGATTCTATAGTGATTGATAAAGTCATTAAAGTTCATATTGAATCCTTGATTTATGACTTGTGATACTTTTTTTGAATGAGTCCCTAATTTGCTGCTTATGTCTGATATTACAAGCTGTGGGTTTTCATACATTTTGTCATTGCACATCAGCGTTTCTATTTTTTCTTTCCACATGTCTAAATCCTGAACTTTATTTTTTTCTTCCTTTGTATTATTGATGAATTCTGTTTCAGATATATTGTCTGCTTCCAATTTTAAATCAGCATTGGGATTTATGGTGAAATCTTTAAAAGATGTTGCTGATAATATTGAATTTGTATAACCGCTTATTGAAACGTAATAGAAAAGGACTGAAAAGCTTACATAATACCAAAACTTTTTCCCAAATTCATCCCACTCTGGGTTAATCATAAAAAATAATATGCGAATAATAATAAGCATCAAAAATGCTGTAAGAAAGCGTTTTGCCCACTTAAACATAACCGACTCAGCAAAACTCACGCTATTATAAGTCATTATTCTATAGCTATTGTATGTTCTTAGGCTTCTAATCAAATAAAAAACTAAAGAAAACAAACCTGCTACTTGATACCAAAATGAAAAATCTTTGTCTTTACCATCACTATAAAAATAGTATTCATTCAAAATGACCTTGTCGACTATGAAAATTATAAAGGAATAAATCAGATAGATTGTAGCCGGTAGAAAATGAATATAATCTTTCGTAGAAAATTGAAATGATTTGTCAAGCAAGGTTTTGATATAGAAATACAAAACTGGCGGTAATAAAAATAGCTGTTGAAATGGAACGTAAAAGAGGAAATCTCTATAATGCTGCTTGGAATACCATCCTGCATATCCAAACATGAATGGTGCAATATAAAATGCACATAGTAAAATAAATAAACTGAGCAAAAGATTTGATTTATTTTCAGTTTGTAAGCCTTTAACAAGTAACAACGTGGAAAAGACAATTCCATGAAAAAAGAAAATGAGTAAAATCGAACTTTTTAAACTAAAAGAAAAAAGCATTCTGTCTGTTTTATTAAGTTATTTAATTCTTCGATGTTTCATTCGTATGGCACACAACGTTCAAGGCTTTTGGCAGGTGGGGAAATAGAATTCCTTCTGCTCAGCATTAGTACAAATGTATATTAAAGTTCCTAATGTTCAATCTGACCTAAAACAAGGAAGAGCCTAACGCTCAAAAGGGCTTATTGAATAGATTAGAATGTATCAGCGTGACGCTCTTTAACATTTTGAGTCGTAGGAAACAACCTACGACTAGTTTGAGCTAAAAGACACTCTATATCAACATTATCAAACGCTGCAATTTGTGAGATACTAAAATTTTTGTAGGCTTTTCTGAAAGAAGCTTCTTTTTTCAAAATCGTTTCCCAACTCAAACCAGCTTGGTTAATTTCTAAAATTAATCTTCCAAATAGCTCGTCATCGTCATGTATTGGAAATCCGTAATGATTGTCGTGATAATTCTTATGTAACTCTTTCTTTTCTCCTGATAAGAATTCGATATAACTGCAATAGCTCATGATACTTAATTAAATGATTGTTTAAATGCCAATGGAGTCATGTTTGTTCTTTTCTTAAATAACTTGCTGAAAGATTGAGAATGCTCAAATCCTAATTGAAAAGCAATTTCAGAGACAGACAACTCTGAAACTACCAAATATTCTTTTGCCACTTCAATCAATTTATTATGAATATGTTGTTGGGTATTCTGACCAGTCAATGAACGTAACATGTCACTCAAATATCGAGGTGATACATTTAATTTTTCTGCTATAAACTCTACTGTTGGTAGCCCGCTGTTAGTGGTTTCCTTTTGCTTAAAATAAGCATTCAAAATGCTTTCCATTTTCGTTAACAAATCATTATTTACTGCCTTTCTTGTAATAAATTGGCGTTTATAAAAACGATTGCTGTAATTAAGCAATAACTCTATTTGAGAAACCAATACATCTTGCGTGCTATCATCAATTGAGCCATTCAATTCTTCACGTATGTTATCAAAAATCTGAAAGACAATCTGCTTTTCTTTGTCAGATAAGTATAGAGCCTCATTTGCGGTATATAAGAAAAAAGAATAGTTTCTAATTTTTGAAGCCAAGGGATAATTTAGGATAAGGTCTGGATGAAAAAGGAGTGTATAACCCGAAAGGTCTCTATCCATTTCACCTCTTGCTAATATTTGATTGGGTGCAATAAAAGCCATGCGGCCTTCATTGAAATCATAATAGTTTTGACCATAGCCTATTTTACCTTGTAAATTTAGCTTGTAAGATATTTTGTAAAAATTCAATAAAAATGCCCTCGGTTGTTCGTCAAAAGGGGTTGTCATGTCGGCATAATTAACCATACTAACCAATGGATGTAAAGGTTTGGGCAAACCTAATACTTTATTTAATTCAGAAAGTGAATCAAATTTTGCGACACTATCAATTTGTTTCATTTGTATTGTTTAAGTCTTTTCTTCAAATTACTAAATAGTTGTGGTAAGGTTTAGCTGCTGTTTTAGTCCAATTCTGAAATTTTCTGCTCCTATTTCGCTTCTTTGCTGAAAAGTATTTATTGCATCTTTCCCTGCCAAATATCGTAATTGGTCTTTACCATCGGTAGCAGCTTCATAAACAACCAGGGCTATTTCATCAACATCATTGAACACAAACAATTCCCCTTTTTCAATGAGTTTTGACATACTTGCATTTAATGCTTCGTACTCATCTCCATATACGAATTGGGCTGCATTGACAAAGTTACTTTTTATTCCACCGGGTGCTACGGTTTTTACACCAATGTTGTGCAAAGCTAACTCATACGAAATGCTTTCACTAAATCCCTCTAATGCCCATTTGGTGGTATTGTAAATACTTCCTAATGGCCCAGTAGAAAACCCAAAAATAGACGTAGTTGTGATGAATAAGCCGTCTCTTTTTTTTCTAAAGTATGGTATAAAAGCTTTTGTTACCCTTATTACGCTTGTGAGATTAGTTTCAATTTGTTGAACTATCTGGTCATCTGTCGAATATTCCAAAGGTCCAGCCAGTCCATACCCTGCATTATTGAAAACCACATCTATATTAAATTGCGAAGTAATCAATTTAACTGTTTCGTTAATCTGCTCCAAATTGGTAACATCTAACGCAAATAGCATAATATTTTCTAATTGATTTAGCTCCGTTTCCTTCTCAGGATTTCTCATTGTTGCTATTACATTCCACCCTTTTGACTGAAATAGTTTTGCTGTTGATTTTCCAAGCCCTGCCGAAGCCCCTGTAATAAAAATTGTCTTTTGCATATTTTTTGTTTTAACATTTATAATGCAAAATTGGGCAGAAGTCAAAAGCTATTTGTTGCCAAATTGAGTTAAATTGTAACCAAAATGACGAAGTGTTTTTGGAATTTCCTTGGTGTAGAGAACAGTCGCTCTACCATTGCCGCTAAAGGGCAGAGCTTACCGAAGTACTAGAATTAGTATTTTGCTCGTCAGGTACCAATGATAATTGAAAAACTGATATGATGAAGATAACAAACTAAAGCTAGCTAATAAATTTAAGTTTTGTTTTTGAAATTATTTATTTGCAACTTTTACCCGTTTGAATATTTCTTCTAAGTCCAACGTATCAAGAAACGCTGTTACCTTAATTATTTTTCCTTGCTGCATTTTCATAAACCAGGAATAGCTAACATTGTATGGTTTCCCATCAAGTGCAATAGCCTTGCCGTCCCAAATAGCAATTACAGTATTGCTATCTGCAAATATTTCTCTAACAGTTGGAATGATTTTTTGAGAAAGGCGGTCATTTAATGGATTAATTACCTCATCTAACAGCTGTTTCTTAGAAGTATATGTTTTAGACAGAAATGAACTTCCAGATATGGTCCAATGTGCATCTTCAGCTAATAAATCAAAAAAACTGCCCTTGCCATTTGCCCATTTTTCAAACCCTTCCTTTATCAATTGTTTGTTAGTATCCTCTTGTAAACTATTTTGCTGAGCCATAGAGAATTGAGTTAAGAAGAGTAGTGATACAATTATGTTTATTGTTTTCATTTTTTATGATTTTATTATTTAGAAACTACTTCTGAAAGCTCAATTAAATTACCCGAAGGGTCGGCAATAAAGGCCAGTTTTCGTTTAATTGTGTCTAAATAAAACGGTTCTCCGACAGTTGTTACACCTCGTTTTTTTAACTCAGCTAATGTCGCTTCCAAATTTTTGACGTGCATACAAATATGATGATACCCTGGCTTTGATAGACTCTCCCCTAAATCTGTATAATTCCTTTGTGCATCCAATTTGCCTTCTGCCAATATCTCCACCCAAAAACCATTATCATTGGGTGGAGCTAAGTATGCCAGTTTTTCGTCGGCATAAGGCCACTGATGGATGATTCTGAAATCCATTTTTTCGGTCCACCACTTAATAGCTAAATCGTAATTTGGTACTCGAATACCAATGTGGTTTCCTGAAATATCAGCGAGTTTGCTTTTAGGATTTAAGGCAGGCATATTAAAGCCAGTATGTTCATCATGTTGTGCCAAAGCGCTTGTAAATGTCAATAGCACAAAGGCTATCAACAAGGTTATTTTATTTTTCATTTTATTTGAATTTTGATTGTTTAAAAATTTTATAATTATTGTTGTTCTTCGGCAGTAGTTCTATCCTGATAGAGTTGCCAAAATTTATCAGCCAAAACAGCGGGTGAATGTGTAGGGCTTGACTCAGAAATAATATTGGCAATAGTGAGAAGCCCCACATAAACGTTATCTGGCTTCAACCTTTCGTGAAGCTGTAAAGCCAAACTTCTAATGCCTGCTTTACCGATAGAAAGTGAGCCGTAATCAGCTGATGGAAATAAAGCAAAACCACCACCAGATATTAAAACCGCACCTTGATTTTCCTTTAAATCATTTTGCACTAAAAGATAAGCATCTAAAGCAGCAGCAACATTTCTGCTAAAATCATCAATGAGCGATGCACTTGTTTCTTCAAGAATATCTTTGGCTTTTACATCCGCTACATTGTAAAACAAGACGTCAATACTGCCCACATTATTCCGCAATTTTGAGATGGCCTCCTTTAGTGATTCAGTATTTCGAACATCTGCAGGGGCATAATAACTCTGAATGTTTTCTGATTTTAAAATATCATTCAGTTTTTCAAGATTACTTTCGCTACGGCTGATTAGCCCGACATTAAAACCTTTCTTTCCAAACTTGCGTGCAACTCCAAGACTTAGCCCAGTGCCAGCACCTATAATAAGAATTGTTTTCATTTTAGAGATTTAAAAATTTACGTTCAATGAGGTTGATTCCCATTCATCAAAGTCTTTGTTAAGTAAAACAACCTTAGCTCTTGCGGCTTCCATTGCATCGTGTCCTAGCAATAATCTCAATGGGGGATTCGGACTTTCAACTACTTTGATTACAGCTTCTGCTGCTTTTAATGGGTTACCAGGTTGATTCCCATCTTTGTTGCGGAGCCATACTTTCGTTGCCTCGGCAGTTTCTGTATAATCTGAAATCTTGCCTGGAGTTTCATTTGCAGAACGTCCTGCCCAATCGGTACGGAATGCACCTGGTGCAATAATAGTTACTTTGATTCCGAGATGAGCTATTTCTTTAGATAATGATTCGGAAAATCCATCCACTGCATATTTAGTTGCATGATAATAACCCAATGCAGGAAAAGATGTTAAGCCACCAATAGAAGCAACATTGATAATATGTCCACTATTTTGAGACCGCATGTGAGGAAGTACCTCTTTGATAAGATTAGCCAATCCAAAGAAATTAATTTCAAACATTCTACGAATTTCGGCATCATCACTTTCTTCAATCGCACCAAAGTAGCCTATACCAGCATTGTTAAGTAGTACATCAATTTTTCCGAAATGGTCAAGTGTTACTCTTACAGCGGCTTTGATTTCATCGGCATTCGAAACATCTAATTGTACTGCAAATGCATTATTTGGATAGCTATCAACTATGTCTTGAATGTCGCTTATTTTACGAGAAGCAACTGCAACCAAATATCCAGCCTGCAATGCCGCAGTTGCGAAAGCACGCCCAAAGCCAGTTGAACAACCAGTAATTAACCAAACTTTATTATTTGAATTTTTCATTTTTGTAAGATTTTAGGTTTAAATAGACCCAATTTTGACTACTTCAATGAAGTCAGAAAAGTACCCTGACTTCATTGAATTTATCTTTTGAGAATTTTTAGATTGTATTTTCCCATGCTTTTATCTGATGGTCTTTGAGCATGTCTTCCACAAACTGTGGCACTACATTACGAAACTTACCAGTGTCTGCGGGAACGATTTTAATCATAGCATCAATCATTTCTTTCGGGTCAAGTCTTCCTTCTGGGGTGCCCAATAGAGAATCAAAGTTGGCTTTCATGTCTGCTCGTTTGGTGAAGTTTTTGTTGTCATCTAACCAGCGGAAAGCATTTTCAGCCATTGTTTCATTGTAGCCTGTTAGGTAAGCACCAGGATTAATAGTTTGAACTTTGATATTGTATGCTTTTAATTCATCAGAAAGTGCTTCGGCAATTGCTTCCAAGGCGTGTTTGGTCGAAACATAGATACCATAACCAGATGGTGTAAACAAGCCCCCCATTGATGAGGTAAAAACTATTTTGCCTTTTTTACCAGCGTTAATCCATTTGGTGATGAATTGTTGGGCAAGGTCTAATGGTGCAAATACATTGGTTTCGTAGTTATTCCTTACAAGGTCTAAAGGAATCTCAAACACAGGACCACTTTCACCGATACCTGCATTACTAAACAATACATCAATATCGTATTTCAATGCAACTCTTACATCGTATTTATCAAGAATGTCAAGTTTGATTACCTCTATATTATTTTGCAAGCCGAGTTCTTCTACTTTTTGACGAAGTGCCGTAACTTGAGGCGATATTTGTACACCTGCAATAATTTTATGACCTAATTGAGCTAAACCAATAGCTGTTCCTTCTCCGAATCCAGAGCCTGCTCCAGTAATCAGAATTGTTTTTGTATTTTCCATTTTTTTAGATTTTTATGAATTATTAAATGTTGCTCCCCGCTGCTGCAATCTCGAAATCTTGTTCAGGACTGCCACCAGAAACACCTATATAACCAACTATATTACCCTGTGATTTGATAGGCATTCCTCCTTTAAATCCTACTAGGCCACCACTTGTATTTACCAATCCGTAGGTCTTATTTTCAGGATTTAGAAATTCGCCAACTGCTTCTGAGTTCATACGGAATAGCATCGCTGTTTTTGCTTTTCCCATAGACACATCAATTGAGCCGAGATAGGCATTATCCATTCTTAAAAAGCTTTTTAAATGTCCAAATGAATCAAGGACAGATATGTTTGCATTAACATCAAGTTGCGTAGCTTTTTCAACCGCTTGATTGATAGCTCTTGATGCTTGTAATTGTGTTGTTTCCATTTTCTTAGGTTTTTTGTTGATTGTTTTTTTGATTTTAGGAAATCACTTCTGCAAGTTCTATCACATTTCCCCATAGGTCAGAGAAGAAACCAAGACGTTTTCCAATTACAGGTAAATCAAAAGGCTCACCGAGAATAGTAACTCCTCTTTTGCTTAGTTCAGCCAGCGTTTCATCTACACTTTTTACATCCATACAAATGTGATGGTAGCCGCTTGGGTGTAGGCTTTCGTTTAGGTCGGCATAGTTTGCTTTTGGCTCTGGGTTACCGCCAGCCAATAGTTCTATCCAAAAATTGTCGTCATTGGCCGGGGCCAAATAAGCCAGTTGTAAATCGCCGAATGGCCATTCATGAAGTAAGCGAAAATCTAATTTTTCGATGTACCAGTTTTTAGTTTGCTCGTAGTTAGGAACTCTGAGTGCTACGTGAGCACCTCTCATAGTGCTGAACATACTCTGTGTATTTTTTGCAGGAATTTTGATTGTTACGTTTTCCATTTTGTTTGATTTTTTTATCGTTATTTTTATTTGTTTTTGATGATACAAAGATGCTACGGGTTTCTGCCTTCTATGTTAGGAAAGGCAAAGGGGCTATTATGAATATCAAAGATGAGTATTGAGCAAAAAAAAAATGCTGCTATTAATTAGCAACATTTTTTGAAATATGAATGTGTATTTATTTTAAGCTATGCTCATGCTTTAGCAGAGAGAAACGATTTCCTAAACTCTACAGGAGTAAGTCCTGTATTTTTTTTGAAGAAAAAAGAAAAATTTGGTTGGTCAGAAAATCCCATGCTGTAACTAATATTATGCAAGTTCCAGTCTGTTTGAAGCAGTAAAACTTTGGCTTCATCCAAAAGTCTGTTGCGAATATGAGTGCTTGCATTTTGCCCGGTGTGCTTTTTTAATAGTTCATTTAGATAATTGGGGTGAATATCTAAGTCGGCTGCAAATTCCTTAGCAGTTCGTATGCGTATTGGGGAATTGTAATTAATATTTGAGGTCTCTGTTTCCAATAAGTTGAAAAATTGATGTACGTGCGAAAACTCCTCAGTAACTGTATCGGGCTTGGGGTATTTTCCAACCTTCATACTCTCAACCATTAATAGTTGAATATAAGCCTGTATTGAATCTTCCTTGTAAGTTCCATTGGTATCTTCTTCTTCCTGCATTTTGATAAATAGATTATTGATAACAGGCACTTCAGATTCACTCAAACGAATTACACTTTTTGATTTGTCGGTATAGAGAGCAAATTTGTCGATAGTAGATTTTAGATTTGGAAAGTTATTTGTGAACTCTTTTTTGAACAGCACATAATATCCTGCTGGTTCATCGGAAAGGTTTTTCCATGAAATAATATCATTAGGATGTATATACAATATGGTAGGTTCGTCAATATAGTAGGTGTTAAGCCCCATTGTAAAAACGCCTGAACCTTTTGAGATAAATAATACTTTGTAAAATTCACGCCTGTTTGGCGACAAATAATTTCTGCATTCGTGATACTTGCGATTAAACACTTTCACTCTCCAGTCTTCATAAAAATCCCTCAAAACAGGAATCATATCAGGCAGGTTTCGTAAGGTATCTATTTGCTTTAAATCTATTGTAGTCTTCATCTTTCTATTTTTTGTCTTGCATTTATTCAAAAAGTGTTACGATGCTAAAGAGCAAATTTACAAATAAACCATGGGGTAATTCTACTTTAGGTGTTGGGATTTTGTCTGCTTGAATTGCAGGACTGTCAGCCATGTGTTAGCGATTGCAGCTCTTTTGCAAGGTTGGCTTTTGTATGGTAGGCAGTTAGGGACTTCGCCTTGAATGTCTTGTCGCTTGTAGGGGAACGAAAATCCTTTTTAGGGTTGCACACAACTCGCTAATATGCAATTGGCCAAATGGACTAACAACTTTCAAAAGACTTACTTTAAAACATGGGTATAACTATAAATGAGAAATAAGCCCAAGCCCTAAAAAACAAAAAGAGCAGGTTTTTGCCTGCTCTTCCAATATCTTCAAATTGAACGACAACCCCATAAAAGAAACCACCGAAGCCGACCGCTAGACTAGCCGTCCACCATGTCTTCATGGTTTGGCTTGCAGCCGCTACGAATGCTTAATTATTAGGTGTTGGTTTTTTGTTCTTACAATCTTTCATATGTTCTTCAATTCGTAACTTGTCAATTGTTAGTCGCTGTCTAAATATTTCGAGCATTATTAAATAGTCCTCTTTAGAAAAATTGAGTTCTTTAAATTTGTCAAACCATTTTACTGTCGAGCCAGCTTTTTCTGCTTCCCACTCTTTTGTTTTGTCTATTCCAATTTGTTTCCATTGTATCAGGTCTCCACAATTTCTTATTTCAGCAACTATTAATGTGCAAGAAAAGTCGTTGTCGTCTGGACACATAAGAATAGGACAGATTGTTGTCTCGTTTTCATTAGGCAAAATTCTTTTCCAAACAACTGCCTTTTCGTCCTCTCGTTCCATCCAATATACAAGTGTCGGAATAAGTCCTTTGTACATATTGTTTAGATAGAGTTCATCAAGCTTTTCGTCTAACCAATATTCGTCAATTCGATAATTTATGAAGTCCCAATAATCTTCATAATCGCTTTCGTCTTGTATGCCTTCTATCTTGTTCATAGTGTTGTTTTAAAATGACGCCTAATCGCTAATATGCGAAAGTATTTGCAATTTTTTATACTTCCTAAAGTAGTTGTTTTCTTAGTAATTCTAAACAATTAACCTATTTTAAATTTAATTGGTCAAACGAACTAACAATTTTTGAAAGACTTACTTTAAAACATGGGTATAACTATAAATGAGAAACAAGCCTTAAAAACAAAAAAGCAGGCAAAAACCTGCTCTTCCAAATATCTTCAAGTCAAACGACAACTCCATAAAAGAAATTAACGAAGCCGCCCACTAGACTAGCCGTCCGCCCAGCTTAATTTCAACATTTTTTCATGGTTAGGCTTTCAGCCACTACGAAACATTAGCTATTATGTGCAGTTTTTATTCTGTTCTTATGAGTCCTTCCAAACTTTGAAAAACTTGTCGATTGCCGAATTCTCCAAGTCCTAACTCTTTTGTTACTTCCAAATCTTCAATGATTAAAAGTTCGTCTGTAAACTCAACATCAACTTTCCCATTAGTTACTTCAATTGAAGAAAGTAAAAAATAACCGTATTCAGTTCTTATTTCTATGTCTTGTGGATATAGCCCTTTCTCATTAGGAAATCGAATTGGAAGCCAATAAATAATTACACTTTTTATAGTCTGCCCCACAATGTCTGTCAAATAATTAATGGGCTCTTTCGGTTCGTTGTCGAAGTATAATGTTTCTAAATCACTTGTCTTTCCAACGTTTATTGAAAGTCCAAAATGTGTGTCAACAAACCTATTACCTATTGAGAAAAGTCCATTTGTGGTATATATGTCTATACCATTTAACAGGCTTTTGCCATAATTATTTGGTTGTTCAGTAAAATCTATGTCAGTCTTTTCTAAATAAAATTGAATGCTGTCAATTTTTGCATTTATCATAAGTCGACTATTGTCAAACTGAATTTTATATTTATCTAAATTTTGCAAAATTGTAGTGTTCTTCTAAAATGGCATACAACTCGCTAATATGCGAAAGTTTTGTAGTACTTTTTGTATTGTTGTACCAGTTTTTGTACTTCCTAAAGTAGTTGTTTTCTTAGTAATTCTAAACAATTCACTTATTTTAAATTTAATTGGTCAAACGGACTAACAACTTTCAAAAGACTTACTTTAAAACATGGGTATAACTATAAATGAGAAACAAGCTCCAAAAACAAAAAAGCAGGCAAAAACCTGCTCTTCCAAAATCTTCAAATCGAACGACAACTCCATAAAAGAAATCACCGAAGCCGACCGCTACCCCAAGTTAAGTTCAAGACTAGCCGTCCGCCATGCCTTCATGGTTTGGCTTTCAGCCACCACGAAGGCTTAGTTATTGGGGCAGTTTTATTTTGTCAACCGTAAGAAGTAGCCTCTATCTGAATAGTCTGGTGTTGAAAGTTTCCACACTTGTCCACACACAAGGCACTCATAAATATAATAGCCCCTATCTTTCCAAGCTGTAGTTACAAACTTTCCCGTTTTGATGCTCTTGTCATTTGCTATTTTCATTATCAATACTAAGTCAAACGCTTCAAACTCTGCTTGTGTAGGAAAAGATTCTATTTCTGCGTTAAAACATTTGTCACACATTAGTTGATAATTTGTTAGAGTCTGTCTGCTTTTTAATTTTAAAAATACAACCTGCAATAATACTTGCTAATGAAAAAGCGAAAATTAGTGTCAGCGATAAAGACCCTCCAATTAATAGTATTGTCGTTGTAATTCCTAACTGTCAAGCTGATTAAAATAAGTTTTGTCAAAACTGGATTTACATTTTGTTTGATAAGCTTTTTGAATATAAAAAAATAAATAAACAAAGTCGGTAAGGAAAAGAAGAATGAAAACACTAATGTTATTGGATAAACTTCAAGCAGTCCCACTACTTGTCCAGAAATGGGTTTGAATATTAACTCATAAACAGAAGGAAGAAATGGTGCAAGCAACAAAGTCGTCAACCAATGTTTAATAGCATAGTTTTGATTCATTGTTAGGGTCTGAAAATTGTCTATAATCCGCTAATATGCAAAAGTTTTGTAGTACTTTTTGTATTATTCCCAAACTATACTTAGAGTTCCCTAAAACCTAAAATAATAAAGAGCCTCACACTCGAAAGAGCTTATTGAATATATTTAAATGTTTAAAGACAAAAGGAGTATTTATCCACGATACATTTTACTAGCGTGACGCTCTTTAACATTTTGAGTCGTAGGGAACAACCTACGACTAGTTTGAGATGTCTGTTCTTTGCATACCATAATTACTTTCTATATATTTCAAAAGTTTAATTTCAAACCCAACTAAATCCATGCCTTCTTTTATATAACCCGCTGGTATTAGAGTTCTGTAATCACCGTCCAAACTAAATTTATCTAACTGATGTGCATTCGCATATATATCCACTAAGTGCCCTACCTTACTACCTAAATCTGTGTTAAACTTCATAA
Organism: Arcicella lustrica; assembly: GCF_034930985.1. Taxonomy (NCBI): domain Bacteria; kingdom Pseudomonadati; phylum Bacteroidota; class Cytophagia; order Cytophagales; family Flectobacillaceae; genus Arcicella; species Arcicella lustrica. The sequence goes on along the minus strand of NZ_JAYGIM010000027.1, from coordinate 4,482 downwards.
AATCAATAACACTTTCAATATTTTCAACCTCATATTTATCCACACCAGCGTATTTGCTCATATCAATTGAACACAATGCAAAGCCATTCGGGTTTTCGTGTGCTCTTAAAGTTTGATTTCTGGAAATTCTTATTGGTGTTGTTTCAAGCCATTTTGATTTTACTTCAATGTAATAAACTGGTTTTTCGTCAATATAAACTACAAGGTCTTGACCATCTTGCTCGCTTACAACTTTAGCATTTATATTTTGAGATAGTCTTTTCAGAAGAACCTCTTCCAAATGATTACCAATTTTCTTTTTGTATTGCATCTCTGCTTCCTCTTGCTGTTTTCTGAGCAATGCATCTTCTCCTAGCTTTATCAATTCGTCAAGATTTGGATGTCCAGCAATACCGGCAAGTTTCTTTATCACAGCTTCATTCTGACTTAAAATGGTGAAGGATGCATCTCCATCAGCTAATTGCACCAATATTGCCGATTTATTTCTCGATGTGGCTGGAAAAAGCCTTTCGTAAAGTTCATTGTTTTTTTGGTCGGGCTTGAAATTTCTTATGATGTCAATGATATTACGTCTATAAAGATTATTTTCCATGAGAATCTCATTTCCTGACTCACCGAAAAACCTTTCTTCTATTTCAGACGTCAATTCCAATCACTCCCCACCTCATTATTCACCCCACCCCAAAAATTCCTTAAAAATTTATTTTCCCAATATGCCTTCGGATATGGTCTATTAGGCTTTCGGGTTCTACGATTTCTACAATATGCTCGTGGTAGCCTAAAATAAAATTGGTTAGCCCAAAGAACTTTTCGTTTACATTGCACTCAAAATCATAAACGCCCAACTCTTCGGCTGAGGGTTGTAAATAGGCTTGTGTCAAGGGGAAGCGTTCTATCAATTCGTTATAACCGCCCACTTTTAGGCGAATGTGTACTCGTACTTTATTATCGTTTACAATTCTAAAAGGGTCGGTGGCGGTTACATAATGTTGGGTTTCATATTGCCAAGCTATTTCCTGCAATTCTACTCGCTCTATTCTCGAAATCCTGTAATGCCTAATATCCTTGCGGTCGATGGCAAAGGCATGGAGTATGTCTTCTTTGACATTCACCGAAAAAGGTTCTACCAGCCTGTCAGATACTTCACTACTGTTGGTCGAGCGATAATTGATAAGTTTTACCACTTTCTTCTGTTGCTTGGCTTGCTCCAACAAATTGGCTTTTGAGAGAAAAGTCCTTGAAAACAAGCTACTTCCCAATTTCGATACATCATAAATCGTATTGAGCTTTTCTTGCATTCGCTTGGTTCTTTTCTCAGAAGCTTTGGCATTGTTGGAAAGGGCTTCCATCAAAATTTCCTTTTCGGCTTCCGTGAAAAATAACATATCCTCCAAGTGTTGTAAAGGCTTGTTGGGAACAATGGCATACCTGTATTTATTGTCATAATCAACATTAAAATCCGCATCACGAAGCTCATCAAAATCTTTTTTGATCGTGTCGGGGTCAACGTTGTACTCGGTAGCCAAGGTCTTTTTGGTGTATTGGTATGGACTCTCAATAAGGATTTTGAGAATCGCCAATAAGCGATATTTAGGAGTATGCTCGTTAAATTTATTCATACATGAATAGAACCACAGAGTATCATTCTGTTTGTTTTTAGGTTTTACTATTAATTTCGCTCAATTTCTAAAAAAGAAAATAAATAACCTCAATAAAATTCAAAAACTTATTAAACGGTAAATTAGTATCTGAATAGTTTTGGAAAAATAAGAAAGGAGGATTTGATGTACTTTGAAAAAAACTGAAAAATCCCTTTATCCTCGTGCCAATATTAAATCGTTGAATCGTGGCAACCCGTAAGCAGTTATACGTTCTGAGATAAAAACACTTATCAGTTTTCTACACGAATATAATTTAAAATTCCTTATTATTTCAAATATAATTTTAGACTAATTTAATATCTCTACACAACCGCAGCCCATACTGCTCTCTTTCCCAAAACCGCCAGAATAACCTACTTTCAGTAAAGAAGCGGGGGCGGTTATTTCAAAGCTAAAGTCGTAATAGCCAATTACTTTTGTCTCGTCTCTGACTTTGCCTTCTTTTACGGTAAAACCTCTTTTTTTATTTTTTCGGGATCTGAGAGAAGTTTAAATTTGACGATATTTTTAGCGAAAGCAGCATCTACTTTCATTCCTGTGCTACCATCTATGGTGCGATATCTATCTATTAAGTTGAGGGCAAAGAAATCTACAAATTGCTCATCTGCTGGGCTTAGGTATTGGTCTAAACCTTCTTCTTTTCGAGCAACCACCATGGGCGAAATGGTTTTGAAAGACTGAGTAACAATACTTGTATCGGGTATTTCCTCAAAAGGATTTGGCAAGGTTTCTACTCGCTCTACCACAAAATCTGCTCGTAGTTCTCGGTTAAAAATACTGAGCTGCTGATTTTGGAATAACCCCATGATAAAACCTTCTGCGGCTTTGTCGATGTAGAAAGAAACAATCAGGAAACTGTTCTCCGAACTCAACAGTATATACGTATCACCTTTTCGCACAGCTTTGGCTTTAGCGACTTGTAAAGATGAAAAAGTAAAATGCTTGAAGGTTTTAAAACTATCAGGCACGGAATAACCTTTGTTGTGTAAGAAAGAGGCGTAACTTTCGTCTGCTTGATAGATTAATTTATACAACCATGCTTGAAGCGGATACTGATAATTGAAGAGTAACTTTTGTCTGTCTTGAACAGGTTTTAGATGTAATTTGAATCTCATAGTGTATTTAAGTATTATTATTTATAAGGCTATTAAAAAACACCAACAAGATGGTAAATAATTTGGATAATGTAAGAAAAATAGGAGAAATTATTAATCAACTCTCAGCAGGGAATTCAGTGCTGTTGAGTGAGTTTTCTCGTTTGGCCAGGAGTATGCAAATCTTTGCTGAAAAGGTCTTAGGTAAAAAAATTATTCTGGTTGAATTTGAAAAGTTATTAACCTTAGTAAAAGAAGGAGAAGTAATCATTGTTTGGATACCAATATTCACGTATGCGTCTAAAATAGCTTGACAGTTTCTAAAATGCCTTTTCAGGTTGTTTTTTCACCACATTAGAAAACCTTATTTTTTTATAAGGATACCATCTTAATTTTTCAACTTGCCCAAATTGAACTCCTCTTTTAGGGTTCGGTTGAGTCTTTCAGCCATCGAATTTTCATTGGGTTCAGCTGAAGAACACATACTCATTTTGATACCCGCTTTTTGAATTAAATCCACGTAAGCCCACGAACAATATTGAACCCCTCGGTCAGACCGGGTCGTCGTTACGATGGTGAATTAATTCAGTCTTCTTTTTACGGGTTTGCAGAGCCATTTTCAAAGCACCCACAGGTCCTTTTGCCTCCAAAGTTGGTTGCAAAGACCAACCCACAATTTTCCGAGAAAAAGCATCCATAATTAACGATAAATACACAAACCCTTTACCCACCTGAATATAAGTCATATCGCTTACCCACAACTGCTCACTACCCGTCGGAATAAAATCTTTTATCCGATTGGGGTACTTTTTATACGAGTGATCCGACTGAGTAGTCACCGCCTTATAATGCTTCCGCTTGACCAATAAACCCTCTTTTTTCATCAACTGGTGCAGTTTATCACGACCAATTTTTAACTGATGGGAAAAAAAGAACGGTTTTATTAACTCATACAACTTCCCTGAACCAATCCCAGGAATACGCTTACGAATCCGTTTGATTTCTTCGATAACCAAGTCGAATTCAAACACATTCTTCTCCATTTGCTTGATAGCCGCATACCAAGCTTGACGAGAAAACCCAAACCATGAACACATTAAACTCATACCCAGTAAAGGGTAGCGACTGCTTAATGCTTCAACGGCTTGGATGCGAACTTTTTTTGATAGAAATATCGAATTGCTTTTCGGCGATGTCCACCAAAGTTTCCCAAGCGATGGATTTCATCCTGAGCATTTCATTCTCTTTTTCGAGCCATTTTATCTTGGCTTCTAAGTCTTTGGTTTTGTTGATTTCTGGCTTCATGGGCTTTCGTCTTTTTGGTTTTAAATATGGAAGAATTCGATGTTTAAAATACCAGCGGTTCAACTGTCGAACCCGCTTGAAATCCAGGTGCAAATCTGTCTTTAATTCCTTGGAAGATACGAATCCAGCACGGTAACTTTCGACTACTTTTCGGAGATAAAGTATCAAGTTACGATTTTTTTTATTTCTTTTCAACTCATTGATATTCATATACTTAACGTTTATGTGTCAAGCCCTTTCAGTATAATATGCTTAGATTTATAATTATACTTATGTTAAATATGATCATAAAAGTTCTTCATATAAAGAATCAATCTCCAATAATCCGGAAATAATATTGGATATTGATTGTTTAAAATTTCCTTAAATACTAATTGTGGAAATTGGAAAATGACATGTCGCCAAATAGGTCAAGTATATTC
>NZ_JAYGIM010000026.1:0-40626 GCF_034930985.1 Arcicella lustrica | reverse complement strand
GGCAAACCCTTGCGGTTGCCGTTTCAAGTGCGGCAACCGCAAGGGTTTGCCGCTACACAATAGAATTTGCTACGCCGTTGGCAGTGTCTTCACTGCCAACTTATTTTCAAAAATTCAATTTTAAACCCCAAAAGTATGAAAAAGTATTTCTCCATTTTATTAATTATAACCCTCTCTTTTTCAATATCAAAAGCCCAAAACCTCAAGCGTTTTACTTCTTTTGATGGACAAAATATTGCTTATGAAGATACGGGTAGGGGCAAGGCTGTACTCTTGCTACACGGCTTTATCAATACAGGAGCGAATTGGCGAAAAACGGCTTTGTACAAGGATTTAATCGAAAAAGGTTTCAGAGTAATCGTACCTGATATGCGTGGAAATGGAGCTTCAGATAAACCACATGAAGATAAATTTTACCAAAAAGAAGCCGAAGTAAAAGACTTGATGGGCTTGATTTCTTCCTTAAAAATCAAAGATTATACTTTAGTAGGTTATTCAAGAGGAGCGATTGTTGCCGCAAAATTACTGACCAAAGATAAAAGAGTAACAAAAGTCATTTTGGGTGGCGTTGGTCAACATTTTACCAATCCTGATTGGGACAGAAGAAAAATGTTTGCCGATGCTTTTAGCGGAAAAGCTCATTTGCATCCAGAAACGGCAGGAGCTGTGGCTTATGCCAAGTCTATCGGAGCGGATACCATCGCTTTGGGTTTCTTGCAAAAGTACCAGCCTGTTGCTTTACCTACTGAATTGATGAAAATCAAAAAGCTTGTTTTAATCATTTGTGGGGATGAAGATCTTGATAATGGCGACCCTAAAGTACTGCAAACATACTTCAAAAATGCCCAATTGAAACTAGTAAAAGGCAATCATAACGGTACTTATCGCACACAGGCTTTTGCGGATGAGATTATGGATTTTATCACAAAATAATCAAAAACTTACTTGGCTTCTCGATTGAAATAACGCTCTACATATTCGCTAGGCGATTGATTTGTAATGCGTTTGAATACTCTGTTGAAATTCGTGATGCTGTTAAAACCACAGCTATAAGCAACGTTGGCAATGGTTTCGCTATTACTATTTGTCAATTTTTTACAGGCTTCATTAATTCGAACTTCATTGAGAAATGACAAAAAAGTATGGCGAGTATGCTTTTTAAAATACCTACAAAAAGCGTGTGGTGTCATGTGGGCTTTGTTTGCAGCATCTTCAAGCGTGATGGGCTTTTCGTATTCCTGCATGATAAAATTATAGATATTGCTAATTCTCAAGCCTTCGTTTTCACTATAATTCTGTGGTTGCGTACTCATTGAAAGCGGTAAAAGCGAAGGAATGGCGGCAATACTTCTCAGTAAATCTATAAAATGAATCATCTGACTCACGCCATTACTTTTATTGAGCAAAACAATTTTGTTGGCTATTTCCGAAACATTTTCCTGCGGAATTTTGAATCCGTTGGAGTGCTGCTGTAAAAATCTTTTAAGTGTATTAATCTCTGGTAAGTCAAAAAAAGAAGATAATTGTCCGCTCGGATTAAAAAAAATAGCTGTTGCCGTTACTTTCTTTTTACTTTTTGGATGAAAATAAGAAGCTTCACTTTTGAAAAGATGAGGCTGATTTGCACCCAACCAATAAATTTCATTCGAACGAAAACGGTGCATATTGTTATCAGCAATTAAAGTGCCTTCACCTTGCTGAATCCACATCAATTGAATTTCTTGATGCCTATGTAAATGCGGATAAAAGTGCGGTAGAACGTCTTTTTGAACAATAATCGTTTTATCGTGAGGAACTGGAATCGTAAATGGAAGTACTTTCATAAGACTTGGTATTGTGAATGAAGTAGAAAAATTTAATTTTCTATTTACATAAAAATAAAACATTAGCTTTATTTTAACAAACACCAGCCTATATATTTCAAAATAGTGTTAATTTTTGAGTAGTTCTATTCATCCAATTGAATGAAAAATGATGAAGTAAAAACAAAATTTACCTCATCATTTTCAAGCAGTTCTTATAAACTTTTCACTTTTAATTTACGCCATTTTACTTTAATGCCACCGCCACTGTGAATTTGCAAAGCAATAATTCCTGCACGTCCGCCGATTTTTTCATCATTGAGCGTAATCATTTCTTGTCCGTTTACAAAAGTAGTTACTTGGTTGCCTACCACTTTTACAACCATCGTATTCCATTCGCCCATTTTTAGGGCTTTGTCTTTATCGTCAGTTGGTTTGATTAACCAACCTCTTCCGTAAGATTCATAAATTCCGCCTGTCCAATGTCCCGGAGGAGCTACTTCTGCTTGCCAGCCAGTGATTTTTGTTCCATCAATACTTGAATGAAAAAACACGCCACTGTTGCCATCGGCTTCTTGTTTAAACTGAAGACTTAACTCAAAATCTTGAAAACTTTGTTCTGTTCCTAAGTAACCGTATTCTTTATCAGGACCACTTTCGCAAATCAATTCGCCATTTTCTACGTACCATTTTTCAGTACCGTAAATCTTCCAGCCACTCAAATCTTTTTGGTTAAAAAGCGAAATCCATTTTCCTTTTTTGGGCGTTTGTGCTTGCGAAGCAAAACTTAATAACAAACTAAAAATCAACAAATAAGCATTTATTTTTCTCATATTTCTAATGTTAAAAACTGTAATATTTCTTTGTTCTAAAATTGTCACTCCTCATTCTACACTCCAAATTCCACACTTTAAAGGTTTCCTTTTCTCATTTCTTTTACTGCATAATCAGCCGCACGAGCCGTAATTGCCATAAAAGTTAATGAAGGATTTTGTGTTGAAGTAGAAGTCATACAAGCGCCATCCGTTACGAATACATTTTTGCAAGTATGTAACTGATTCCACTTGTTCAATAACGACGTTTTAGGGTCTTTTCCCATACGCACACCACCCATTTCGTGAATATCCAAACCGGGAGCTTTATCTGGTTTATCATGTGTTTGAATATTTTTGAAACCCGCTTTCGTCAACATTTCAGTCATTTCTGTATGGAAATCCTGAATCATTTTTTCATCATTATCATCATAGGCTACCGAAATTTTCAGTTGTGGAATTCCCCAAGGATCTAATAAATTTTTATCTAAAGCCACATAATTACTTTCTTTCGGAATGGTTTCGCCCATCATGTGCGAACCTACTCGCCAATTACCATATTGTTGTTCATTCAAGCTATTTTTCAACGATTCACCGATGCCAGAAGTATCATTTGAAGTAATTCTGCTTGAGCCAAAACCAGCAGCGTAGCCTCTTAGAAAATCAGTTTCTTGCTTGAAAACATTTCTAAAACGTGGAATATAACTACTGTTCGGACGAATTCCTTCGGTTGTGCTATTCAAAAATCCTTCGTACTCGGCAGAAATCGTGGTACGGAAATTGTGAAAAGCAATGTACTTGCCCAATAAACCATTATCGTTCCCCAAACCATTTTGGAAACGATTTGAAGTAGAATTTAACAAAATCAAATTAGAATTTAAAGTAGCCGCATTCACAAAAATGATTTTTGCATAATACTCCGTCATTTCTTTGGTATGCGCATCAATCACTCTTACGCCCGAAGCCTTGTTTTTCTTTTCATCAAAAATGATAGAATGTACGACTGAATCTGGTTTCAAAGTCATTCTACCAGTGCGTGCCGCCCAAGGAAGTGTAGAAGAATTACTACTAAAATATCCGCCATAAGGACAACCACGCTGGCATAAGGAACGATTTTGACACTGACCTCTACCTTGTTGTAAATGAATAGGTTGTGGTTTTGTAAGATGCGCACAACGACCAATAATTACTGGACGAGTATTGTTATAATGTTTCGCCGTTTGTTCGCTGAAGTGTTTTTCTACGCAAGACATTTCGTGTGGTGGTAAAAATTCTCCATCTGGCAAACTCGCCAATCCGTCTTTATTCCCAGAAATTCCTGCAAATTTTTCTACATAACTGTACCAAGGAGCAATATCGGCATAACGAATAGGCCAATCTACTGCAAAACCATCACGAGCGGGGCCATCAAAATCATGCTCTGACCAACGTTGCGTTCCTCTTGCCCACATTAATGATTTCCCACCTACTTGGTAACCACGAATCCAATCGAAAGGCTTTTCTTGAACATAAGGATGTTCAGCATCTTTGATAAAAAAGTGTGCCGCATCTTCATTGAAAGCATAACATCTACTAACGATAGGATTGGCATCTTTGATGGCTTTGGGTAATTGTCCCAAATGTTCAAATTCCCACGGTTGCATCATAGTGGTTGGATAATCCGTAATGTGTTGTACATCACGTCCACGCTCTAAAACAAGCGTTTTTAAACCTTTGCCCGTAAGTTCTTTGGCAGCCCAACCACCACTAATTCCCGAACCAATTACGATGGCATCACAAGTTCGGTCTTTTATAGCATTGATATTCAGATATGACATGTTAAGTAAGAGTTATGAATTGTGAGTGATGAATTGTGAATTGTCCATCGTAGCCGAAAGCTGATGACCGACGGCTGAAACCCGAAAGCCAAAACTATCTTGGAATCGGAACGCAACCATGATAATATCCCGGTGCCATATTGAATTTCAACTGATTGACCATGTAATATTCAGAATTGGTATATCCTTGAATCGTCAATCTTTTTATCATATCCGCAAATTGTTTCGCTACTGAATTTGAAGAAGTACTCATTTTCAGAAAAGTATCAATGCGTTGAGGCTTGCTACTTTCTACGAAAGATTTTTGATGATTTTGTTGAGAAAACTCGTTGATTAAAACCAAACCTTGCTTTAAAGTACTCTTTGCATTTTCGCCGTAACAATCGTTTATCATTCTCATGGCAAACTGATGTACTTTTAGCGATTTTGCTCCAGGTGTATTGGTTTCAGGAATAATTGTTTCTACAATTTCAGCAAGAAGTACTTCATCGTTAGTAGATAAATTAGAAAATTGTCCTATACTTTGGCTCGTCCAACCCGAAGCCCAAGTAGGTAAACTTACCAAGCCACCTAATGCTACCGATAAGTTTTTTATTGCAGAGCGTCTTTTCATCTTTTTTTAGATTTATTAATGATATATCTGTACAAATCTATGTTTTTAAATCTATACTATTTGTAGTGATTTGACCTGTACGGAAATATGTTACCGATTAGCAATCAATACTTTATGGAAAACTTAGCTAAAAAATCAAAAATGGATTCAAATAACAGATTTATCTTAAAAACAGGATAAAAGTATTCATTGAACTGCTTAGATTTGAAGACTGTTTTCAATCATATCATCATAATTTTCAAATCATGACACTTCAAAAACAATCCATAAGAGTACTTGTAGTAGGTTGCGGAAATATGGGAGCTTCTCATGCCATTGCTTATCAAAATACCGAAGGCTTCGAAATCTGCGGAATCGTTTCAATTGGCAAAAGTAAAGAAGTACTTAACGAACGTTTGGGCGGTGGCTATCCACTTTTTAGCGATTATGCCGAAGCTTTGGCAAGTACAAAACCTGATGCTGTTTGTATTTCTACTTATCCAGATACACATGAAGCATTTGCGGTAATGGCTTTGGAAGCAGATTGTCATGTTTTTATCGAAAAACCTTTGGCTGATACCGTGGAAGGAGCGAAAAGAGTAGCTGATTTAGCAACGAAGAAAGGGAAAAAAGTAGCAGTTGGCTATATTTTAAGACATCATCCTTCTTGGGAAAAATTTGTAGAAATTGCCCAAGAAATGGGAAAACCTTTGGTGATGCGTATGAATTTGAATCAGCAAAGTCATGGCGTAATGTGGAATGTGCACCGTAATTTGATGAAAAGTTTAAGTCCGATTGTGGACTGTGGCGTGCATTATATCGACGTAATGTGCCAAATGACACGCTCGAAACCGATACAAGTAAATGCCATTGGAGCGAGATTGACAGATGATATTCCTGAAGGAAATTATAATTACGGACAATTACAGATTCGTTTTGAAGATGGTTCTGTAGGTTGGTATGAAGCAGGTTGGGGACCAATGATGAGCGAAACTGCTTTCTTTATCAAAGACGTAATCGGACCGAAAGGTTGTGTTTCAATTGTAGCAAAAGAAGCTGGAGGAACTGGAAAATCTGACAATGTGGATTCGCATACCAAAACGGAATCTTTAAGAGTACATTATTCAGACATTAATTCAGAAAATACTTTTGTAAAAGCTGATGAATGGATAAATCTTACCGACGAGCCAGACCATCAAGAACTTTGTAATCGTGAGCAAAGATTTTTCTTAAAAGCCATTCAAGAAGATGTTGATTTAACTGACCATATTGAAGACGCCGTAAACAGCCTAAGAATCGCTTTCGCTTGTGATGAATCAGTAAAAACTGGCTTGCCTGTGATGTTATAATTTTGTTTTCAACATGGAGGACATTGATTTCCTCCATGTTGAAAAATATTATTTCAAGGTTTCTACAAGATAGACTTTCTTATCAGCTCCTAATATTTTCTGCTCGTTATCCACAAAATATGGACTCGTGATATTTTTCAATGAATCCTGCAAAGGATAAGTCAACCCACTCATACTAGAAAGCGTATGAATAATATTTTCTGAAGAGACCTTCGAATTTACATGTTTCTGTAAATTGTCTATTTTAGTCGGAAATCTATTCTTCAAAATAGGAGAATACCAAACAAAAAAAGGAGTGTGGGCAATATACTTTGACGGAACTGGATACGCATGTTGTGAAAGATCTCTACTGTCATCAAATAGATTCTCGCCATGATCCGACATATAAGTAACAGATGCTAAGGCATTTTGACTGGACACTAAACCAATAATACTATCAATCACAGCATCTGAATAGCGAATAGTATTATCATAACTATTAATCAATACGTCTTTAAAAGCCTTATCGGCCGACTTTGAGTGAATCGTTTTGTTGCTAGGCTTAAAAAAATCAAACTCATCAGGATACCTAACGCTATAATCATAATGGCTTCCTGCTGTATGAATAACAATGAATTTTTTTGTTCCTGATTCTCCTAATACCTTTTTTAATGCTCCCACCAATTCCATATCACGATGTACATTCTTTGTAGCTTTTGAATCTGATAAATTAAGAAATTTATTATCCGCTTCATCAATATGAACTTTAATATGCCCTTGATCTACCTGATTACTAATCCAATAGGTATTAAACCCTGCTTCTTTAAAAAGGCTTACAATACTTTTTTGTTGAAAGTGTTTGTCAAAATTATCCGCACCAACGCCTGTTATCATCAGCGGAGCAGCAAATTCTGTAATGAAACCTCCAGCAGCGGCATTACTAAATGAGATAAAGTTCTCTCTTTTTGATAGCTTTGGAGACGTATTTCTTGAATAGCCATTAAGTCCCCAATGGTCATATCTTGAGCTTTCTCCAATAATTAAAAGATGTACTTGTTTATCTACAATCGTAGTTTCTGCTTTGGCATGAAAAAGGTATTTTGCTCTTTGTTCTTTTGATGAATTGATTAATCTATTTTGCTTAAAAACAGCATTACCAGCATATAATAAAGACGTTGGAAAAATGCTATAATACCTAGTTCTTAGCTTCATAAAGTAACTTCCACCATCAAAACTTACCAATGGTAATAACATAAAAACACTTATACTGGCAATACCTATTATTTTAGCATTATTGGCAGAAATCGTCGCTGGAATTTTTCGTACTAACAGATACAGCACACCCACATACAGTAAAAAACTAATGAGTAAACTAGGAATATAGCCTTTTAATAATTCAAAAGATTCGGCTGGATTGGTATTGAGAGCGAGTACAATTGTAGCATCATTAATCGGTACATCAAATAAAATAATGGAAGCTAGATTAAGCGGTAAAAAAATAAAGATGGGTGTTAAAAAGAACAGATAAAGCTTTATTTTATTTCTAAAAAAGTAAACAGGTAATAAATGTAAACTTAAACAAGCTAATGCACCAAGTATCGCTGAGGAGTATTGCTCAGTGCTAACAAAAAAAATGAAATCACATATTGTAATTAGTCCAATTACGATTAGTAAATACAAAAATGAGGTTTTTGAAGAGTCAATTAATTTTTCTATAGGAGGCATCTTATTAATTAAATTATTTTAATATAAACATAATAAATAATTAATACAAGACAAGAGCATTTTTGTAGAAATATCAGTATAAAACAGAAAAATAGGCAATAAGTATCGAATGCTTTTTTTTTGCTTTTTAAGGTTTGATGTTACTCTTTATCAAGCGCATCCAAAACTTTGCCATCAACGGTTTCATTAAATTTGCGAGCAAACAATTTTCCTGAGCTAAGTAAAGTTGGCAAATCTTCCATTTTGAAGGTTTTTGGACTAGCATTTCCTTCTGACCAATCAATGTAACGAAGGTTATCGTTCACCATCTCATTTTGATAAATAGAGTTATAAAGAATGGTTTGAAAAACGATTTCATCACTTCCCCAAGTAAGTTCAAAAAATCGTTTTACATTTTTATTTTGCTGTAAGTAGGTTACAATATATTCAACATGTTTGCTCGTAATGGTAAACCACTGAGAGCGCCCAACGGGAATCAAATGATTAGGCATTTTTCTTTTGGGCAAAAGCATGTTGATATATTTTTCTGCCATGTTTCTCCCAGAAAATTGATAATTTGATAAATGATATTTTGTGACTCTAGGAATTGCTTCTTGCCATTCAGTGGCTACAGAAAGCGTGTGCATAAATGCTTTATCAGGGTTCTCTTCAAAAAAAGCGTGAATTTCATGAGTACTTTTTAAGGGATAATCTTGACCGCTCAACAGATTGATGTAATCATATTTTGTTGATGATGCCAAAATCTCTTCAAAGCTATTCACGGTAGCTTGGACAATACTGTAGGCACCCCAATATACACTTACTCGATTAGTAATCAACTTTACATGTTCCGATGCTAAAAAAAGAAATGGACTAATATCTGCTTTTAAATCAACATGTATATAAAAATCAGCATCTGGATGAGCCAGACGATTGATTAATCTTTGTAATTGAGATGGGTTTGCATGGACTAAAATTAAATGTGCAATCCTCATTATTTTGCGGTTTTGTTTTTTAGTAAATACTCTTGAACCATAGTTTTTATCTCTGCAAAACCCGCAGTAAAAAAGCCTATCAAAGTAAAATCCAAATATTTTTTCAACCAATAATATCCAAAAAACACTCCTGATAAAAAGGTGAAAAAGGTTGCTAAAGCTACTCCATTGATATTTCCGAAGAGATGAATCCCAATAAAATCAAACGTAACATTTATCCCAAGCATTACTAATACTTTATAGAAATTTATTCTTGGTTGATGGATAATATCCAAAGTAATTCCTAGGAATCTATCAATGGGATAAAACATGGCAAAAGACATAAAAATACGATACACCGAAACTGCATGAGAACCAGAATACTGACTTCCGCCCAAAATAACAATAGCTATATCTGCCAAAATAACAGCCACTACCGAAACTGGAAAAAGAGCAAGCACAAGTGTTCCTGCGTATTTTTGCATAATTCCTACTACCTCTTCCTTATTTCCTCTATTAAAAGCCGCTGACATCGAAGGCATTGCGGTTGATAAAAAGCTTCTTAAAGGTATTTCGATTACTTCCATCAAACGCATTGGCATTGTGTACATTGTTATGGCAGCAGGTCCAGCAGTACCCAATACAAACATTATTACAAAAGTATCAGAGCTTCTTAGCAAATTGGTGCTAATATTAGTTCCTACACTATATTTGCCAAAGTGAAATAATTCTAAAATCCATTCTTTTGTTCTTTTGCTAAAGGTTTTCATACGAGTCCACCCTTGATAAATACAAAACAAACTTACAGTAATAGAACTTAGTGCATTGATTAATAAAACTAAATTGAGGTCTAAATTTGCGAAGAAGATTGTAACAAGTAACATTAAAATAAACGCTCCTTGACTAACTACACGAATCAACAGAAGGCTATCAAATCGTTGGTCTGACTGTAAAGTCCAAGCTGCAACAGATGAAGGAAGCGTGAATAAAAAAGTAATTCCAAACCATTTTATCACCGTTTCCATTCCAAAATTATCAATGAATGGTATGGAAAAAGCCGCCAAAATATTAACAACAATTAGCACTCCTGTAATTAGAAGACTCAAATACCATACTGAACCTAAAACGGCGTCGGCCTTTTCTCTTTCTGCTCCTGAATAAAACTTAATCATAGCTGTTTGTAAAAAGCCAACTCTGAAAGTATCAATCAACGAAAAGGTAGTTTGAAAGAAAAACCAATAGCCAATATCTGCTGATGTCATATTACGGAGTAAAATACCAACTGTCACCATCGCCAAAACAGACATTGAGCCATTCCCCACGAGCGACAAAAAGTGTTTATTCCTTAACTTAGAAATGATAACTTGTGTATTCATATCATCAGATTTATATGTATTGAAGTATGCCTAATTTAGGTTTTTCAAAAAGTGGTTTCTCATATTCAATTAATTACTATTCAATAACTGATTCTGAATAGTATAAATTTGTTTTACACAAGCCTCCCAAGTATGCCCTTTGGCACATTCTATTGCTGCGTTTCTAGCTGATGCGTTTTGTGGCAATAATGCTTTTTCGATCGCTTGTTTATAGCCTTCTTTACCCATTGCTAATTCAACATGGGGCAAAAACATTTTCATGGCTGGTGTATCTGTTGCCACCGTTGGTTTTCCCATTGCCAAGTATTCATCTATTTTTCTAGGATAATTACCAATGGTTAAAGCATTTAATAATTGTGGGTTCATACATACATCTAAGTACTGCATGTAAGCGGGTAACTGACTTGGTTTTTTAGCGCCTAAAAAATGTACATTTTTGATAGAATGTAAACGACTATGTTCAAAAACTGTTTCTTCTGGTCCAATTAATACTATTTGCCAATCTGGGCTCGTTTCTGCAATATCTATGAGTAACTGTATGTCTAATCGTTCAGAAGTAAGCAAACCTGCGTATCCAATTCTTGGATGTGGTATTTTTGCCAAATCTTCAGGTTCTGTGTAAGTAAAGTCAGCTTGGTAAATATCGGTTTCACAACCTTGACCAATATCTAAGCTAATGTCATTATGGTTTCGAGCATAATCTGCTAGATAAGCCGAGTTAGCAAAAACGGCATCCGCCATTTCAATGGCTTTGGGTTCTACTCTGCTTCCATGAAATTTAAAATATGGATGCTCTATCAGATTATCTCTGATATAATAAAAGCTCAATAGAGGTTGAAGATATTTTTTGGTAAACAATGCCGTAAACATCTGGCTATCATTTAACACAACTACTTTCTGAGGGTTCCACCCTAAACTTTTTATTCCTTTCTTAAGGCTATTAAAAAAGCCTTTACCATTGCGTTCATTTAAAGTATCATACAAGCTTAAATTCTTCAACCAGTTAATTGAATAGCTAATTGTTGCTGGGGTATGTACCCATAAATTTTCCCCTGCTTTGACAGTGTTTTCGCCGATACCCAAGGCAAGTTTTATTCTCTGCTTTCCATGCGGAGTATTGATTTGTTTCAAAATAGAGTTAATGTCAATAGCAGGATTAACATACAGTACAGGTTTAGTTTTACTGAACTCTACTGCCAAATTTCTGGCATTGCTTCCTAAATTCAATGCCCATTCTTGTTGTGCAATGACGATATATGCTTCAACGTTTTCTGACATATTTTCTATTTTTAACTTTCAATCCTTGTCTAAAACCCAAAATAAGGCAAATAATGACTGGAATCGCTATAATGTCCCAAGGCATAATTTTATTGTTTTTAGTGTTCGCTATCTCCGTGTGGAGTATGGATAAACTGTTTTCTAGCTTTTCCTATCTTGAACATCGCCTTCAACATGGAAATGATGGCTCCTGGAATTTGTAAAAAAGCCATTAGTAATTGCTTATTATACCATTTTGAAGGAATACTCAATAACAACGAAAAAGCCAAAGCCAAAAATAAACCAATACTATAATTGAGACGTTCGCTTGAAAAAACAAAAGAAACAATCAACCACAGTACCATCACCGCAACCAACATTACTCTTGGAAATAAATATGTTTGGAATACTTTATTAAAAAAAGCAATATTTCCTTTGAATAACTGGAACCAACCCTCAATAAAGTACTTTTCCAGAAACTCTACTTGCATAGCTAGCCATCTGCTTCTTTGTTGACTGAATACATCTGTTTTAGCTACTTTTTCATCTAAAACATATTTCTTGTCAAGAAAAGCAACGTCTTTTTTATCTCTTATAATTCTAAACTCTAATTCTTTATCTTCACCAGAAGTATCGCCTATATCTTTCAGATAGTTTACGAACAAGTTCCAATCAAACGCCATTCCGCTACCAATCAAGGCAGATGGTAAACCAACAGCAACATGACCACGACGAAAAATATTATTGTTGATTTCTTCCGTACAAGCATCTAATAGAGCAAAAGGTGTTTTAAAATCTTTAGCAGTTCTATGCCCTTGAATTACTTGATAACCCTGTTCATAAGCATCGTTCACCGCATGCAAAAAACCTTGTGTCATGTGGTTATCGGCATCCAAAATCACTACAATATCAACCGGAGCAATAGCAGTAGCTTCAATTGCTTTTTGTAATGCCTTCCCTTTCGTACTTTTTTCAAAGCTTACTTCTACCACTTTTATTGGCAGTGATTTTAACGTGCTTAAAGTAGCTTCGCTAAATGAATCGGCAATGATAACAACTTCAAACAATTCTTTAGGATAGTCTTGTTTTATAGCATCTTTAGCTGTTGCAATGATAACAGCGTCTTCTTTATAACCGGGGATAAAAATGCGGATTTTTCTAAGCTTTTGCGCTTTAGGAAAATCCTTTTTGTTAGAAAATTTTCCTGCGAGAGCAAAGAAAAGTAGGTAGAATACCTGAATGGAAAGGTAAGCAAGTATTATTGTTTCAAAAATGGTAATTATTTGATGTATCATAGCAAAATGGTTATATCGAAAGCTTCATATTTCTTTTTTAGTGCTGTAAAAGTTGTTCTTCATCACTATTTACCGCAATTGATACTGTTTTAACTTCTGGAATATCCCAACGGGGGCTCAACCAAATTAAAACCCAACTGATATAAACAATTGCCGAAGTCGGCATTGTATTCAATACTTCATTCCCATAACTACACAACAAAATCCCAGCTGTTCCCCCACATAGCGCAATTAATTGATTTTTTAGTATGGGGTCTCGTGTTTTCCAAATAATCCCTGATGATTTACCTAGAATATAAAGCATGATACCAAACCACATAATAAAACCGATAATACCATACATTCCCCATATTTTTACATACAGACTATCGGGTGGAATATGTGAAATATATTTATCTGAATTAAATTTTTCTCCCCATTGCCCCATAGTACCTACTCCTGTTCCGAATGGTTTACTACCTAGGTAATCTCGTAGGATAGCTTGGTTCATTAATCTTACTTGTAAAGACGCATCTTTGGGATCTAAGGAACTCCTAAGGCGAACAATCTCGGCATTACCACTTCCGATATTAGTGTACTTTAGCATTCCGATAAATCCACCTCCCAAAATAGCGCCAAGAAGTAATATTTTTGTTTGTTTAATCAATATTAAAAACATCAATCCACCACCAACAATTGCAAAAAGTGCTCCCCTAGTTCCTGAGATTAGCATACCATAAAAGATTAGCAATCCTGCAATAGCAAACCAAGCCTTTTTTAGTAGTTTATATGGACCTGTTGCTAAAATAATACAAACAATTGCCAAATGTCCTTGCGATGCCCCAAATTGTGCTGCATCAAAATAGTATGAAAATATTCTTAATTTACCGAAAAGAATATGTGTTTTTTTACCGCCTTCTTCCAGCCATTTATGTTCTGCTTCATCAACACCCAAGTAAAGTTGCTTCATCCCATAAAGAGCCCCAATGAAAGACATAATGATGATGATATTCAAAAACAAATTAATATCTGTCCTTTTATTGAATACCAAAAAAGTCAATACTACTGTTAATACCCAATAAAGCGTAGATGACCTCATTTCATAAACCCATCCTAAAATACTTGGTCTTTCTGGATTACCTATTTGTAGAAATGTAAGTACCATCCACGAGATTGTAAGCCAAACCAAGTCGTTATTTAAGTGTCTTCTCCTAAATCGGTTTTTCTGATAAAATATTACTGCGAATAAAGTACTAAAGAGTATTGCCTCAATACCCATACCCACTTGTAAACCTGATATATGCTTACCGAGATAAGGCATTATAAAACAGTAAACCAAAAAACTAATAATTCCGACTCTTGGCTGATAAAAAATCAATATCACAAAACCAATTGCAAAGGGGAAAACCAAAAATAGAATTCCAGTAGCTATTCCATTTCTAGCAATAGCCATACCCATAAAAACAGCTAGAGCAATCGCAACTAAAAGCCAACCATTGCCTAGCTTATTTCTAGAATTATAGAATAAATCTCCCTCCATTTAGATAATGTTAGAATTACTGCTCAAAATACACCCAAGTATTTTTACCGTATTTTCTATTGATTTGATCAGATTTATCTTTTGCTTCGCTTTCTGTTCCAAATACATCATAAGCTACTCTTACTGTAGAGCTTTTTTGTGTTGAACTAATTATCTGTGCATTTGTAAATCCATTTTTTTTCAAATCCTCCATATAGATTGTGGCATTGGCTTCTGAGCTAAATGCCCCTGCTATCACATAAAATTGCTTTGAAAGCACTGGCTCTTTATTACTTTCTGTTCCTTTCACTAAAGCACTATCTCCTTCAGAAAAGTTATTGCCAAAACCTGTGTCTATGGAAGAAGAATCTATCGTTTGTTGAACTTCATTGGCTTTTACAGGAATTTCTTTCTGCTGTTTTTTATACAAATAAATGGCGACTGAAGACAAAATCAATCCTGCTATAACACCAAACAAAACAACTCCGCTTACTTTATTTTTTTTAACTGGATTGATTAGATTATCTCCCTCTGTATAGTTTTTATTTCTTGCATTTTTATTAATAGCATTTCTATTCCCAAATTCAAACTTAGCCACATGTTTAATGAAGGCTCTGATAAGGTTTCGTTTTTTAGGAACTTCGCCTATGTATTCTTCCGCAAAACTTATATCTACTCCATTGAGTACAAAAAATGGCTTATTCCCTGTTGTTTTGGTGAAAATATTAATCATTTCTTTGTCTATTTTTGTCCAAATTCTATTGGCACGACAAAGCAAAATAGTACAACTCAAACGAGGAAATGATTCTGGTTTAATAATCATATTATCTAACGACGGAAATTCTATCAAAGAAAAATCAGCATTTAGACTTCCTTTTAAATCATAATCATTATTCCATGTATGTGTTTCTACTGAATAATCCAGAGCTGTTAATTCTTTCGCTAATAAATAGGCTAACGTAGATTTCCCTTCACTTTTTTGTGTACTGACCAAACCAATAGTAATGGGTTTAACAGAGAGGTCAATTGTTGCAAGCAATTGTTGCATCAATCTGAGATTTGACTTTAATAAAAAGTATGGATTTTCATTCAATAAAGGATATACTCCCAATAATGGTAAACCCACAATATTTTTTGCTCTTTGTGGTTCCATTAATGTTTTATTAATTAAAGCCTGAGTAATAATCAAGGCTAATACTAAAACAAAACCAACCATAAAACCTACTATCACCAATATTAATCTTTTGGAAGCATTAGGCTTTAAAGGTAAGTATGGAGGATCTACTACATTAAGTTTTGCAGTAATTTCTGTATTTTGTTGATTGAGCTTAGCGGCATTCAAACTATGGAGTAAATCCAAATATTCTTGTTCTGAAACAGATATTAAGCGTTCTATTTTTTTGAGCATCGCACCTAAAGGTGCAAATTTTCTATATTCAGCTTCAAATTCCGCCTTACGTTTATCCATTACCGTTAAGCGTGCTTTGCTTTGTTCAAAAGCAATTGTGTTCTTGAACCATTCATCTAATACAGTTTTGGTAGGTATCCCATTAGGTGTGTTTGAATCTGTATAAAGATTATCTAAAGAAACCTTTAATTTTTTTTCAAGTTGGCTTGCTGCTTTCTTTAAGCTATCTATTTGGTCTTTGTTTTCTCCTTTTTTATCAAGTACTTCTCCAAGGGCTATTTTATTATAAATATCAGATAGTTTTCCTCTCTCTTTAATTACATCACTACCATAGAGTGTCTGATAGGTTTTTCCTTTGATATTTTCATTTACTTTGTCTAAAGATGAGCTTAAAGCCATTCTATCCATTTCCAAACTATGGTTCATAGCATATAGGCCTTCTCTTTCTCCTGCTACAGCTTTAGTTTGTTCATAGTAGTTAATGATATCATTATTTTTATTAAACTCCATAAATAACCTTTCTGCCGAATCCAATTTGGCAAAGGCTTTTTTGGTTTCCGACTCAAAATAACCTAAAGCACTTACGGTTTGTCCTTCTTTGATTTCTCTGTTTTTAAGCATGAAAATCTCTTCCAACAATTCTATTGTTCGTTTACAGATATAAGGGTCGTTTGCTTCATAAGAAATCTTGATTAAGTCACTACTACTAATTCTGGAAGACTTGATTTTATTAAGCGCATTGATAGAATAATATCCATTATCAGAATTGATAAGCTTGTAAATAGCATTCTCTTTATCTTTCGCCATATAAGCCTTAACGGCCTTCTTGGTTTCTTCCAAAGTAGGCTTAACAATCTGGCTTTTAACGCTTTCTGGTATTAACTTTTGAAGTTCATCATAAGAACCCCAAGATAATACATCTGGAATATGTTTTTTAAGAAGTAAATGTTCAGATAATAAAGCAATCGCTACATCTATTTTGGTATCTCTTGAATCAATTACTGATAAAAGGTTATCAAAGGCATTGCTTGTTGCAAAAAAGTCTGTTTTGTTACTTCCACTCAAGCTATACCCAGAGGCAATCCCTGTATAGATATTTGATTCAGAAGAATATACTTTCTTTTCTTTACGAGTAAAATAGAAAATAGTAAACGCTAAAGCCGAAGGGATTAGAATTAACCACTTGATGTTTTTTATGATTAACCTTATAAAATGTAAAAAGCTCATTTAATCTGTTGTAATAATGTTGATAAATTCACCCCCACAAAAGCTTCTAATTGCATAAATATTGTCTGAAAAGTATTCAAAGATGTTTCGTATTCAACTTTTGCTTTATTGTATGATTCTAGTACTTTCGATTGTTCATCTATTCCAATTTGATTCTGCGCAAACCGTTTTTCAGCTATTATATAGGTAGATTCAATAGCCTGTAAATTACTAGTACTTAGCGTTAATACTTTTTTCGCTAATTTAAGTGCTTGGAATCGCCCAATCACTTCTTGTTTTATCGTTAAATTAATATTTTCTTGCTCTGCCAAAGCACTGTTAATCTGTGCTTGTCCTGCCTTGATAGTGTGTTTTCTATTCAAAATATTAATCAAAGAGAGTTGTACACCAACCCCTACATTATAAAAGCCTGTTTGTGATGTGGTAAAGCTATTGGCACCTGGGACAGTACCCGTGGGATTATTTACAGCAGAATAGTTTGTACCATAATTGTATGAAGATAATGCTGCTACACCACTGTAAATAGCATTTTTGTTGATTTTTAAATTGGCATTCGCAACCTCAACTGCTGCTGTACCCTTTTTGACTAATGGAGAAAACTTAATTGCTGATTCTATCAATAAAAGCAAAAAGTCTTCTGATTCTAAGCCTTTCGCCATCAAAATATCTGTTGATACTGTTTGTGCATTCACTTCAAAAGAACTTATTCCAATCACAAGGAACAGAACAACCTTTAGAATATTTTTTTTTAGACAAACCATAAATTTTACCTTAAAGTAAAGCAAAGCTATTTAACTATTCATTAAACAATATAGCAAATATACATTGATTTAAACAAGCTACTGAACAAGTATATTAAATCAGTATGTTAATACTATAAAGGATTTTTATTATTAAAAAGGCTATATTCCCTCTTCATCCATTCGTTTTAATTCTTCTATCACAATCTCTTTTACTTTTGCTATTTCTGGCGAAAGTTCGTTGTAACGTCTTATCAGTTCTTCTCCTGTTGGATTACCTTTTGCATAAAGTTCATATTCATGAATTTTAGGACTGATGTCAGGAAACCCAATCATCGAAAAACAAGGCTTAAATTGATGTGCCAAACCACCTATTACAGCGAAGTTTTTTTGTTGTAATTTAGCCTGAATGTCATCCCAAATTGGTAAACTATCTTCTAAAAAAGACTCAAACATTATTTTGACAATCGTTACGTCATCTCCGTAAATATTGTTTAAATGACTAACGTTAATTTGAGAATTAAAGCTGAACATATCTTTGGATTGTTTCTAATAATTAGTTGACAAAAACTATACCACAAAAATGACTGAATTAAAAAAAACGTGATGTTTGAAGAATTACTTTAGAATCATCAAAAACAGTATTTCATTCAATGGTCATTTATAACTTTTAAAAGTACTGAAAAGCCCACAAAATTAAAATTTATCCCTGAGTATTTTGAAGATTTATTTGAACGCTACGCTTTAAAAAGCCTCTTCTGAAAGAATTTATTGAGATACTTCATCAAAACTGCCTAATAAACAGGAATTTATAAAAAAATAGGCTGATGAGTATCAGAACATTTTCCGATACTCATCAGCCTATTTGCAATCATGTAAAATGCTTACTTCTTGCCTGTCAGGTCTTTAATTACCTCTACTTCATCTTGTTTGTAAGGTGTTCCGTCTGGTCTGAAAATATCATGAAACCACAGCTCTGGCTCATTTCCATTTGGCATTGGCTTATCCCAAGCATAAATGGTGTTGGTTTTACCAGCTACTAATCCCCAGTTATAGGCTGCGATGTTTTCCTTTTTCAAAATAGGCATGATGTTACTGAACAAGCTATTTCTACTTCTTGCCATGTATTCTGTACAAAGTAATGGACGCTGAGAAAGCGATTTTAGTTTTTCGATATCCTTCGTATGATTTTCAGTATCGCCATAATTATGATAAGTAGTTACGTCTGAATTTTTGATTTGGAAGTCGGATAGTTCTTTCAATTTCCAATCCCAAACACCCGCAGAAAGTGGCTGGCTTGGATTTACTTCTCTTCCCCAAACAAATGCTTTTTCTAACAATGGTAAACTTTTATTGCCATATCCAGAGTTTCCTGGTTCGTTATATAAATCCCACAATACGATTCGCTTATCGTTTTTAAAGCTTGTTAAAATATCTTTTACATAAGCTTCTAATTTTTCAATTACTTGCGGTTCTGTGAAAATCAATTCGCCCGGATCACGAACCCAACCTGAATTATGAATACCCGGTTTTGGTGCAGGCTGTTTTCCAACGCTATAGGTTGGATTCCAGCAATCATCAAATAAAACAAAAAGCGTAGAAATATGATGTTTATCTGCTATTTTCAAATACTGATTGACACGATTTTTAAAGCCTTTTGGGTCAACTTCCCAAGCCAAATGATGTAAGTAAACACGCATAGAATTCATTCCGATGCTTTCTGCATAGCCTAATTCTCTGTCGATTGTCGCAGGGTCAAAACTTTCTTCTTGCCACATTTCTAATTGGTTGATAGCAGTACTTGGGATAAAATCGCTGCCTCGCAACCAACCTTTTGTTTTGTACCAAGCATTGGCTTTTTCGACCGACCAAATTTCTCTCGCTTTCGTCTGAGCGACGATACTCTGAGCTAATAAACTGAAAGCCAATAGGCTAAGTAATGTTTTGAAGATTTTCATCCGATTAACGTTTATAATAATTATGTTGAGCGATTATTTTTCTGTTGGGATTTTGAGCGATTGATTTTCTTTTACCGGTAAACCAAAATTCGGTGTTCCATTGGCATTCCAAGTAAATTTCTGTGCTCTTGGCGAACGAAACCCACCGCAACCTTGTCCGGGTTTTGAATTAGCATGATAAAGTATCCAATCTTCTTTTCCATCTGGTGATTTAAAAAATGAATTATGTCCCGGCGCAAAAACACCATTTTCTGGCGATTGCTTAAACACTGGTTCTGCCGATTTTTTCCAACTATTCGGGTTCAGCAAATCTGCATTTACATCTGTCGTCAACATTCCTAAAGCGTAAAAGTCTGTCCAACAACCACTTGCAGAGTAAATAATAAATACTTTATCTCCATGTTTTAAAATCTGCGGTCCTTCATTCACATTTACGTGTGGCAGATTCGGGTCGTTCAAATCACCGTGTTTTTCCCAGTCGAAATCAGAACCCGATATTTTTGAACGATTTCCTTCAATCGTCCAAGCGTTTTTCATCTTAGCGATATAAATATTCTGCTGACCATTTTTATCACCTTCCCAACCCGACCAAATCATGTACAATTGTCCACGGTGCTCAAAAACATCTCCATCAATTGCCCATTTATCAGAAGGGTCAGCTACTTTTCCTTTAAAAATCCATTCGCCTTTCATTGGGTCAGCAGAGGCATTTTCTAACACATACATTCGGTGATGATTGTTGTCGCCATCATCCGCTGCAAAGTACATATACCATTTCCCTTGAATAAAATGAATTTCTGGCGCCCACAATTCTTTAGAATACATCGTTCCTTGTGGCGGTGTCCAGATGGTTTTACTTTCTGCTGTTTTAAGGTTTGCTAAGTTTTTCGTTTTCCAAAGCATCAACTTGTTTTGAGCAGTGTGCGTATAATAGTAATATCCGTCTTTATAAAAACTATAAGGATCTGCCCCAGAAGGTAACAGCGGATTAGTGAAAAAAGCTGGCGATTCTACTTGGGAAAGGCTGGATGAACAATTCCATAAAATCATAAAAAATATCCATTTGAAGTTTTTCATAGTATAATTATGAGACGATTTTTTGTTTTTGTATTTGATTATTTTAGCGAATGAGTTCATTTATAAAATAAGACGTCCTCTATAAACAATCATTTATACAATTTCTTACAAGAAGATTCATATTTTTTGACGATACAAAATGAATAATTTTAATTTGATTTTATCGTTCAAATGTTATTCAAAATGTCTCATTTTGTGTCGATATCAGTAAAAAGCCAAAGTTTTTTCTAAAAAATGACATAAAAAAAGCTTCAGAAATTCTTCTGAAGCCTTTTTCCTATTAAAAATTCGTATTACTATTTCACAGCCGTTAATTCCAACAAATCCTTATCATAGTGGAATTTCTGAACGCATTGATTATCAAAAATCATCGTCGCACCATTTTCAGCAGAGTACTTTTGCCAAGTTGGTAAACCTTTATGATTAGGATTTCCAGATTTTGCAAAATTTATCCAAGCCTGACTCATTTTATTTGAAAGCGCATAAGCCGAAGCACCACCGCCAGTCATTTCTTCGCAACGAGCAATGTTATCAAAAATGAACGGTATTTCGATACAGTGAATCGCCTTGTACATTCCATCCATTACGGGCGACTGCCAATTAAACATATACATATAAACTGGAGCAGCATCGGCTGTTGCTTTCATATTAGCTTGTTTTACAGCTCCTGGGCGGAAAGTTGTTAAATCAATATCTATCAAATCTGATGGTTTTGTGGTATTTGGATAAGCTTTTTCTACCGCTTTTAAATAAGCTTCTGTTTTATCTCCATACTTTTTCTGTAAAAATGCTTTCGCTTCATCCGTTGAAAAACTTCTAATCGCAGGATTGATCAATGAAGCCATGAATTCATTTTTAGTTGAACCAATCAACAAAGGAATATCTTTAGAAATGGCTAAACCAGCTGGGTCAACTTGTTGATAGGGCAAATAAGTACCGTCTTGACTTGGTCCCCAACCTAATCCGCCACCCACAAAAGCTTTTCCTTCTGCTTTCATCTGTACCTGCACTTTTTGTTGCGCTCTTTTGCCCGCAGCATTCAATTTTTCGTAAGATATTTTCTGTAAAGAATCTACTTGGTTCGGTTTTAAACCCAATTCTTCAAGTAAAGCAGCACTTACTCTCTGTGCATTTTCTTTTTCTAAAAAGCTAGTTCTGTAACTTCCACTTTGTACGATGGCTTTATGGAAAAGTCCTTTTGCCGAAGGCGCATACATTAAAGTTGTTACTTTCGCTCCACCACCCGATTGTCCGAAAATCGTCACATTATTTGGGTCGCCACCGAAATTAGCAATATTATCTCTCACCCAATGCAAAGCAGCTTCTAAATCCATGATGCCAACATTGGCAGAAGATTTATATTTTTCGCCATAGGCTGATAAATCGCAAAAGCCCAAAACATTCAAACGATGATTGAGTGAAACCACAACAACATCACCTTTTTTACTCAAATTTTCTCCATCATAAGAAGGTAATTCAATCGAAGAACCAGCAGTAAAACCACCACCATGTAACCAAACCATTACAGGACGTTTCTTATTATCATTAATGCCTGAAGTCCAAACATTTAAGCTTTGGCAATTTTCGTTGGTGTAACCCCAATTATGATTGAAAGCAAATTCTAATACATCATTCACCGAAGTAGTAGCGTCCATCGGACAAACGGGTCCGTAAGTCATCGAACTTCTTACATCCGACCAAGGCTTTGGTTTACTTGGAGGCATAAAACGCTCAGACTCTGCATAGGGAATCCCTTTATAAGTAAAAGTGCCTTTGTGAATATAGCCTCGTACTTTTCCAGAGCCCGTTTGCACAATCGCCGTAGAAGAATTGGCAATAATGGCATCGACTGGAACAGTACTTTTCTGACTAAAACTCGTCATGGGCGACAAACCGATGGCAGATAATAACAAGAGTGATAAAGTTTTCTTTTTCATGATAAATAGACGATTGATATAAAATTGAGTTTTGAAAGGGAAAAGCCTCTATTGTCTCACTTTGAGACTTTATAAAACAAAAGTCTGAAAAAATATTTGAATTATTCAATATTTTTTCAGACTTAATGTTAAAAAGAGAAAATTTTAAGTCAATTATCCCAATAAAGCACTTGCAGGTATGCCCAAATCTTTGTGGAGAAATTTCAAAAAGTTAACACTCATTTGTTTTTTGCCAGATAGAATTTCAGAAATTGTACTTTTACTTATCCCAAATCGCTGTGCTAATGCCGTTTGAGTAAGTCCTTGTTCTTCCATTTCATATTTCAATGCTTCAAGCGCAGTAAGCGGCTGGATTTTATAATGCTTTTGTTCATATTCATGCACAAGTAAAGACCATACTTCTAAAGCATCTCCTTCAGGAGTATTTGGTTTTGCATGAAAAATACTTGTTAGTATTTTCAAAGCAAGTTCATAGTCTTGCTCATTTTTGATTGGCTTGATTATTTCCATCATGATTATAAATTAAAATCAATTGTTCTTGCATCTATCTTGTCGTACTCTTTATGCGTGCCTACAAACTTGACAAAACATAATTGGTAATCATAATTGAAAGAAGCAATCAATCTAAACTTGTTTTTAGCGATATTAAAAACGATTCTCTCGTTCCCTACATAATCAGCTCCTTTGAAATCTGTAATTATTGATTGTGGAGTTGAGTAATTTTTCACTTCGATTTTGCCATACCAGTATCTCAATCCAATTTCAGCTTCTGGAAATTTTTCCCAAAATGTTTTCAGTGTTTTTAAGGCTATTATTCTCATAAAATGTATAATGACACAAATGTTCGCTAATCGAGAACTTTTAGCAAAGGTATATGATTTTTAAAAATTTATACGCTGTCGATTTACTATTTTACGGAAATTTTCTAAATCTTTTTTACTTCCGATAATTAAACATTATCAAAACTAAAACTATATTTGTAGCGATTAAAAACAAAAGCCAAACCATGCAAGAAATCTCGCCCATCGAGCACAACACTTTAGCAAATATTCAAACACTTGCCGAAAAAGTTGATACTTATGGTCGCAAAGGTTTGGAAGGTGCTGAGAATACCCAAAGAGCGTATCGAGCAGATTTAAAACATTTTCAAGCTTGGTGCGAAAAAAATAATTTCACGATGCTGCCAGTTTCGGCTTCGACGCTTTCGGGCTATGCTGCACACTTGGCAGATACGCACAAATGGTCAAGTATCAATCGTCGATTTGCCGCCATCAGCAAACTTCATCATCTGAACAATCTGGATACTCCGACACAAGACCGACAGTTCAGAGCCGTCATGGAAGGAATCAAAAGAATAAAAGGTATTCGACAAAAACAGGCGCCCGCTTTTAATATTAAAGAAATTAAAAATGTTTTGCGTGGCATTGAAACTGACACCAATACTTTATTGAGAAATAAAGCCATTTTATTATTGGGTTTTACGGGAGCTTTCAGACGTTCGGAATTGGTCGCTTTGAATTTGGAAGATTTGACTTTTTCAGAAGACGGACTCATCGTTTCGATGGGAAATAGCAAAACCAACCAATATGGAGATTATGAGGAAAAAGCCATTTTTTATAGTCCAGAAACAGTACTTTGTCCAGTAAGAACTTTACAAAATTGGATTACTTCTTTAAGAAGAAATGCTGGGCCATTATTTGTCAGAATCAGAAAAGGAGATTCTTTAACCGAAGAAAGGCTGAACGATAAAACTGTAAACGATTTAGTAAAAAGTTATTTAGGTGAAAAATACTCCGCTCATTCGCTCAGAGCATCTTTTATTACCATCGCCAAACTCAATGGAGCAGACGACAGCGAAGTAATGCGCCAAACTAAACATAAAACTTCCGCCATGATAATTCGCTATACTCGTTTAGAAAACATCAAACAACATAATGCTGCGATGAAACTAGGTTTATAAGCATTCATTTTAATATCTTGTTAAATAATCGGACGGATGTTCAAACTTATCTGATTTCTATTAGCTTTAACCTTTCAATCTATTTCATCATCATTCATGCAAGCTTTTACCTTTTTCGACAGAGACATCAGTTGGCTATACTTCAACGAACGAGTATTAATTGAAGCGCAACGAAGTGAAGTACCTTTATTAGAAAGAATTAAATTCCTTTCTATCTATTCTTCTAATTTGGATGAATTTTACAGAGTAAGAGTTCCTGCTTTGATGGCACTGAAAAAACTTTCAGAAAAAGAAGAGATTGGTGATGCAGACAAAAACAAAGAGATTTTAAGCCAACTTAAGGAAATTGTAAGTAGTCAACTACAAAGATTTGGACAAACCCTTTCCGAACAAATTCTTCCTGCACTTAAAGAAAATAACATTCATCTTGTTTATAATGAGGCACTTCCTGAAAGTATTTTAGCCTCAACAAGAGCATATTTTTTCACGCAAGTTCTTGCATTTTTACAACCTATTTCATTTTTAAAAAGCGATAAAGTCTGTTTTCCAGAGAATAACAAATTATATGCTTTAGTTGTGTTATCAACTGGAAATCAAGAAGATGAACAGCTCCAAATTGTCAATATTCCTTCAAACGATTTACCAAGATTTTATACTGTTTCCCAAAACGGCACTCAGTATATTGTATTTTTAGAAGATATTATCAAAGAACATCTTCACTTGGTTTATAAAAAATCAAATATTAAAGGTTTCTATACTTTTAAAATTACTCGTGATGCTGATTTGTCTTTGGAAGATGAATACAAAGGTGATTTAGTAGAAAAATTAGAAAAGCAAATTGTCAAAAGAGATTTCGGTTTTGCCACACGCTTTTTGTTTGACGCCAAAATACCCAAGAATCATTTAGAGACATTAACGAATTATCTCAACCTTAAAAAACAGAGTATTGTAGAAGGCGGAAGTTATCATAATTTGAAAGATTTCTATGCCATTCCTATCAATAATCCTGAAATGAAGTACGATAATTGGCAAGCAATTCATCATGAAATTCCTGAAAATCAGACACTTTTTGGCGAAATAAAACAACGAGATATTATTTTTCATCCGCCATATCAGTCTTATGATACCGTACTTCGCTTTTTTAATGAAGCCGCTATCGACCAAAATGTAGAAGAAATTTACGTAACACTTTATCGAGTTGCCAGCGATTCAAGAATTGTAAATGCTTTGATAAGTGCTGCTAAAAACGGCAAAAAAGTATCCGTTTTAGTAGAATTAAAAGCTCGTTTTGATGAAGAAAATAATATCAAATGGGCGAAAAAAATGAAGGCAGAAGGTGTAAAAATCATTTACAGCGTGCCTTCTTTGAAAGTTCATGCCAAAATTGCTTTGGTGAAAAAGAAAGTCGGAAAGAAAATTTCTTACTTCGGTTTACTTGCTACTGGAAACCTGAATGAAAGTACTGCTAGGTTTTATACAGACCATATTCTACTGACGGCTCACCAAGAAATGTTAGCTGAAATGGAATTGATTTTCAGGTTTTTAAGTAAAAAGAAACGTAAACCTAATATTTCGGACATCAGTAATTTCAAACATTTATTGGTTGCGCAGTTCAATTTACAGCATCAATTTATTGCTTTAATCGACCGAGAAATTGCTCATGCACAAAAAGGATTACCTGCTAAAATTACGCTCAAGATGAATAATCTTGAAGAAAAAGTACTGATTAGCAAGCTTTATGAAGCTTCAAAT
This sequence comes from Arcicella lustrica, assembly GCF_034930985.1. Classification (NCBI taxonomy): domain Bacteria; kingdom Pseudomonadati; phylum Bacteroidota; class Cytophagia; order Cytophagales; family Flectobacillaceae; genus Arcicella; species Arcicella lustrica. Next base: position 14,112 of record NZ_JAYGIM010000026.1, on the reverse strand, counting down.
GCTGGCGTAAAAATTGAGTTAATCATCAGAGGAATTTGCTGTTTGATGCCAGGAGTAAAAGGCATGAGTGAAAACATTAATGTTCGAAGAATCATTGATAAATACTTGGAACATGGTAGAATTTTCATCTTTCATAACCAAGGAAATCAGGAAATTTTCATGGGTTCTTCAGATTGGATGAACAGAAATATTTATCGAAGAATTGAAGTATGCTTTCCGATTTATGATGAGAACATCAAACAAGAAATCCTTCAAATCATTGATTTACAACTACATGATACTGCTCAATCGGTTTCAATCAATAGTAAATCAAATAATGTTTTCTTTCCAAAAGCTGAAAACGCTTTGCGTTCACAAGCCGCAATTTATCATTTGTTGAATCAATAGTTTTTAAGAGTAGCTTCCAGCTTGAGTAAAACTAGAAGCTACTCTTAAAATATTACTTCTTAAAATTGAAAGCCTTCAACATTTTATCAAAAATCTGATTATTGAAGTAAATGCCCGAAAATGCCTCAGCACCAACGCCATAAGCATACACTGGAATCATTACGCCTGTATGACTTTTCGTCGTGAATTTTCCTTCAATATGTCCTTCTTTATCTGCATCAATTAATGAAAAACCGCCCGTTTCATGGTCGGCCGTAACGATAACCAAAGTATTTCCATCTTTATCGGCAAAGTCAAAAGCTTCTCCGATAGCTTTGTCAAAATCAATCATTTCGTTGATAATGTACTGAGTATCATTGGCATGTCCGCCCCAATCTATTTGCGAACCTTCAATCATCACAAAGAATCCTTTTTTATTTTGCTTCAAAATATTCAAAGCCGTTTTGGTAGATTTTAGCAATTGTTCTCCACGACCTTCCGAAATTTTCACTTGTTCTTCATCGGCCAGAAAACCCGCTAGTTTTCCTGATTTTACATTTGCTACTTCTTCAATTGTGTTCGCAATTTGGTAATTTTTAGCCTTCAAACTATCTATTAAATTTCTGCCATCTTTGCGTTTAGTAAAGTGTTTTCTGCCACCACCAATAAAAACATCAACATCGGTTTTCAAAAAATCATTGGCAATTTCTTCAACCATACTTCTTGATGGCTGATGCGCAATAAACGAAGCTGGCGTAGCATGAGTAATGGAACAAGTAGCCAATAAGCCTGTTGCTAAACCATTTTTTTCGGCAATTTCTAAAATTGTTGGTTGTGCTTTTTTCAAACTATCTACTCCGATTGAACCATTGTAAGATTTTTGCCCAATCGACAAAGCCGTTGCTCCTGCACCCGAATCCGTCACGAAATCATCTGTTGCCTGATTTTTATGAAAACCAATAAACTGACTTCTTTCGATATTCAAATGCCCTTTGTTGGCTACAATTCCTGCATAAACTTGAGCTGCACCCATACCATCGCCGATGAGTAAAATAATATTTTTAGGATGTTTTAATGTGACTTTCTTTTGTGAAAAACCTGAAAATGAAAGCATTAGAAACAAAAAACAAAGTATCTTTTTCATGAAATAAAAGGATTATGGTAGTGTTTAATGAATAGCATTCTCTTCTGAACGCTATTTAAGACTGCGATAATAAACATTTCTGCTTTCTAAAAAACAAAGCACCTAAAAACATCATAAAAGCATAATACTATTTTTACATAAAGGAAGCTTAAATGGTATTCAATTACATAAATTTCACGCACAAAAACCAACAGAATACACAAAACAAAGCCTTAACTTTAAAGGATTATCCAACATAAAAATTTATAAAAATGCTTAAACAATTTTTTCTCTGCTTATTTTTCATAGCAACCAACCTCGTTTCGTTTGGTCAATCCAACAAACATCCTGTTGATTTAGTGAATACTTTGATGGGAACTGCCTCAAAACCAAGCTTATCTGCAGGAAACACTTATCCAGCCATTGCTTTACCTTGGGGAATGAATTTCTGGATGCCACAAACTGGCAAAATGGGCGACGGCTGGGCTTATACTTATGATGCCGACAAAATCAGAGGTTTTAAACAAACTCACCAACCAAGTCCGTGGATTAATGATTACGGTCAGTTCGTCATTATGCCAACTACTGGTAAAAAAGTTTTTAAAGAAGACGACCGTGCCAGTTGGTTTTCGCACAAAGCCGAAGTAGCCAAACCACATTATTACAGTGTTTACTTAGCCGACCACGACGTTACCACTGAAATCACGCCAACGGAAAGAGCCGCAGTTTTGCGTTTTACTTTCCCAAAAACCGATAAAGCTCACATTGTAATTGATGCTTTAGACAAAGGTTCCTACATCAAAATCATTCCTAACGAAAGAAAAATCATTGGTTATACCACCAAAAATTCTGGCGGTGTTCCTGATAATTTCAAGAATTATTTCGTGATTCAATTCAATAAAGCTTTCGCCAATACAAGTACTTGGAATGGCAAAGAATTAGTTGATAATGTACTGGAAATCAAAGAAAACCACACAGGGGCAGTAATTGATTTTGCCACCGAAAAAGGCGAAAAAGTAAATGCAAAAGTGGCTTCTTCATTCATTAGTTTTGAACAAGCTGAAATCAATTTGAGAGAAATTGGACAAGATAATTTCGCCCAAGTAAAAGCAAAAGCTGAAAAAATTTGGAATACTTCATTGAATCGTTTGAAAGTAGAAGGCGGCAGCGACCAGCAAACTCGTACTTTTTACTCTTGTTTGTATCGCACAATGTTGTTTCCAAGAAAATTTTATGAACTTGACAAACAAGGAAAAGTAATTCATTATAGCCCTTACAATGGTAAAGTTTTACCCGGTTATATGTTTACTGACAATGGTTTTTGGGATACCTTCAGAGCTGTTTTTCCATTCTTTAATTTAATGTTCCCTTCGCTGAACGCACAAATTATGGAAGGTTTAGCCAATACTTATGACGAAAGTGGTTTCTTGCCAGAATGGGCAAGTCCAGGTCATCGTGACTGTATGGTGGGTTCAAATTCTGCTTCCATTATTGCCGACGCTTATCTGAAAGGAGGCAAAGGCTTCGACATCAATAAACTGTATCAAGCTTTATTGAAAAATAGTGAAAACGAAGGCCCTTTGAGTTCTGTAGGAAGATTGGGCGTAAAGTATTATAATCAATTGGGTTACGTTCCTTATGATGTAAAAATTAATGAAAATGCTGCCAGAACGTTGGAATACGCTTATGATGACTTCTGTATTTATCAATTGGCAAAAGCCCTAAAACGTCCACAAGAAGAAATTGACCGCTTTGCTAAACGTTCGCAGAACTATAAAAACTTGTTTGACCCAAGCACAAAATTAATGCGTGGCAAAAATCAGGATGGTACTTTCCAAACGCCTTTCAATCCTTTTAAATGGGGTGATGCTTTTACAGAAGGAAACAGCTGGCATTATACTTGGAGCGTTTTTCATGATGTTAACGGTCTTTCTAATTTGATGGGCGGAAGCAAAGGTTTTAGCAAAATGTTGGATTCTGTTTTTGTTGTGCCTCCTGTTTTTGATGATTCATATTATGGTTTTGTCATTCACGAAATCCGTGAAATGCAGATTATGAACATGGGAAATTACGCTCATGGAAATCAACCAATCCAACACATGATTTACTTGTACAACTACGCTGGTGAGCCGTGGAAAACCCAATATTGGATTAGAGAAGTAATGAATAAAATGTATCAGCCAACCCCAGATGGCTATTGTGGCGACGAAGATAACGGACAAACTTCGGCTTGGTATGTATTTTCGGCTTTAGGGTTTTACCCTGTTACTCCAGCCACCGACCAATATGTTTTGGGTACTCCCTTGTTTAAAAAAGTAACATTATCGCTTGAAAACGGTAAAAAAATTACGATAAATGCTCCTGCAAACAACGAGCAAAACAAGTATATTCAGACAGTAAAATTCAACGGTTTACCATATTCTAAAAACTGGTTGAGTCACCAAAAGTTAACACAAGGTGCAACGATTGATTTTAAAATGTCGCCTGCTCCTAACAAGCAAAGAGGCGTAAATGCTATAGATTTCCCTTTTTCTTACTCTAAGTAAAATCAAAAAAGCCCAAATCACGAATTGTGATTTGGGCTTTTTTTTAGAAAAATCGAATCGTTAAATCAATAATTTTTTGCTTAAAATTGCCGTAAGGTGGCATTAATAAATCTAATGCACTAACAGGTGACCATTGCTTCATCACAGCTCTGGCATTTGAAAAAGCTTTAAAACCATATTTCCCATGCGCCTTTCCAATTCCACTATTATTTGACCCACCAAAAGGCAATTCGTTATTAAAAAAATGTAAAGTATTATGATTGATAACCGTTCCACCAGCCCTTGTTTCTCGCATTATTTTACTGATTACTTCGTTTTGCTTACTGAAAATATATAAAGCTAAAGGTTTTTCATGTTGTTGAATATGCTGAATTACTTCGTTTAAATCTTGATAAACCATTAAAGGTAAAATCGGACCAAAGATTTCTTCTTGCATAATAGCACTTTTTAGATTGACGTTCGATAAAACTGTTGGAGCGATAAATCGCTCTTCTTCATTCATTTCCCCTCCTATTTCTAACACTGCTCCATCCAAAATTGCATCTTGTAAATATTGTTTCAGGCGATTAAAATGCGCTTGATTAACAATCCGACTGTAGTCTTTCGATAGCGCTGGTTCTTCGCCATAAAACCCGATAATTTGCACTTTCAACAATGATAAGAATTCCTCTTTTACTTTTTCATGAACATATAAATAATCTGGCGCAATACATACTTGTCCATTATTCAAGAATTTAGCCCATGCTATTCTCTTCGCTGCTTTGCTTAAACCGGCAGATTCATCTATAATCACAGGCGATTTTCCGCCTAATTCTAAAGTAACCGAACAAAGATTTTCGGCTGCTGCTTTCATTACTTTTTTACCCAAAGCAGGGCTTCCTGTAAAGAAAATATGGTTAAAAGGCAATTGCGTGAGATACGCTGCTATTGATGAATCTCCTTCAAAAACCGCTACTTCGTTTACTGGAAATATTTCTGCCAACATTTTCTTCATCAAAGCGGTAGAATTTGGCGTATGTTCTGATGGTTTTATCATCACACAATTACCCGCAGCGATGGCAGAAATCAATGGACCAAAAGTTAAATTAAACGGGAAATTCCAAGGAGAAATAATCAAGACGACGCCTTTCGGTTCGTATTGAATGTAAGATGAAGTACCCAAAAGCGTAATCGGACTAGCCACATAATGAGGTTTCATCCAAGCATTTAAGTGTTTTATCGCATGATTTATTTCGTTGGTTACAGTATAAATTTCGGTTAAATCTACTTCCGCTGGCGCTTTTTTGAAATCTTCAAACATCGCTTTTTGAATATCTTTTCTATATTGAAGTATCAAATTGAGTAAATTTTTCAATTTGGTTTTCCTTTCAAAAACATCGGTATTCCCAATGTTGTATTGATTTTTCAATTGTTCGGAAAAGATTGTATCAATCGTTTTTTCCCATTCTTTTTTTATCATCATTAATAAATTATTAGCAAACAGAAACCTGAGTGATATTAAACCATAACCTTAATAACTTTAGGTTAAATTTTTAGCAACATGCTGAAAGTAAACTCTTATTCGTCCAAAAAATCATAATCCAAAATATCAAATAGGAAAGTAACAATATTATATCAATATATTTATATTTGAAAAGTAAGTAAATGTGGATAGCAGTATTCTTTATATAAGTGCAAAATTTTTGATGTCCCCCTTTTTTGTAGAATCTGATTTGGAGGGTTTAAAAGCACAAAAACATTTGTTTGGCAAGGTAATTGATATTAACTTTAAGAGAGAATATTGAAATAATAACATTTTTTATATTATTGTGTTTCAATCATTTTTTTTTACGATATTTATTTAACTATTGATTTCAAATTGATTACTATTGTATAAAATAAACTAATACAAAAATGACTTCCTTTTGTCTATTAACGATAGAAGAACCCCTAAGTAATTGTACTCTCGTTTATTTTCGCAGTAAAGCTAAAAACTCAAGAACTAAGAATAATGAGCAACAGTAAATTGAAACTGCTAATCGTTGATGATGAAGCAAGTACTAGAAAAGTATTAGAGCACTTCTTGAACAAAGAATTTGATGTAACTGTCAAAAATGATGGAATGGAAGGAATGAACTGGTTAGATGCTGGAAACGATACAGATTTTATTATTGCTGACCTTAATATGCCCAATTTGGATGGGAAGGAATTTGTAAAAGTTGTTCGTGCAAGTAATTTATTCAGTAATTTACCTATCATTATTCTTTCTGGAACAGATGAAAGTAAAGAAAGAATAGAGTGCTTGAACCTTGGTGCTGACGATTTTATGTTAAAACCGTTTAATCCGATGGAGGTACACGCCAAAGTAAAAGCTATTTTACGCCGAGTAAAATAAGTAACGCCATTAACCATTTTATGAAAATTATTTAAAGGTTTACTCATCATCTGCTATCTCAAAGCTTGACAAAAAAGCAGTATCAATTATCGTGTAAGTCTTGATATAGAATTATAAAAATCACTAAAATATGAGTAGTATCCCACAGACTATATCATCACCAAAGGATGATTTTCCTATCAAAGTAATTCTGGTTGAAGATGAAGATTTTGTTGTGGTCAATTTTTTGAAAAAATTCGGTCAAAAGCTTCATATCAAGGTTCTCAATAACGCCGACGAATGTTTGGAGTTTGTTAAAAATACCTATCCCCCCGATGCCATCATTATTGCAAGAAATCTTGGTGGGCTCAAGTTTTTAGAAACTATCCGAAAAGATAATTGGACGAAGAGTTTACCTGTAATTCTTACCAGCGACCACGTTACGCCTGGTCTTATCAAAGAAGTCATTGAGAAAAAAGGCGATGATATTTATCCAAAAGACTTCAGTAATGGCGATTTAGTAACTCGTTTAGAGTATTTCATCAAACGTCGCCACTATGTAGCTTCTCAGCAAACAAAGTCTAATATTTTAGAAGTAAAAATACCTTTTTGGAAACGTTTTATTGACGTTGCCTCAACAGGTTTTGCTTTGTTGTTACTCTCTCCGCTACTTATTGTTATTTCCATCCTTATCAAATTAGATTCAAAAGGTCCTATCGTTTACAAATCTAAACGTGTTGGAGCTGGCTATAAAATCTTTGAAATTTATAAATTCAGAACCATGCGTACTGATGCAGATCAGTTGATTAAAAACATGGAATCGCTGAATATGTACACAAAAGGTGCTACTGAAAAGAAAAAAGATGGACTTTGTGATGAATGTGCTATCATTGGTGCTTGTCAGCAAAAACTCTATCTTGATGGAGAAGAAACTTGTGAAAAAATTTACTTAAACAAAAAGAAAGAAAAAGTAGCTTTCATGAAGTTCCAAAATGACCCACGTATTACCAAATTGGGTCGTTTCTTGAGAAATAGTAGTATCGACGAATTACCTCAGTTGTTTAATATTTTCTTAGGTGATATGTCATTGATTGGAAACAGACCTTTGCCTTTGTACGAAGCTGAAAAATTAACGACTGACGATTATATTGAACGTTTTGCTGGTCCTGGTGGGCTTACTGGTCTTTGGCAAGTAACCAAAAGAGGTAAAGGCAAAAAGGATATGACAGAACAAGAAAGAATTGAATTAGACATTGAGTATGCTCGTAATTTTTCTTTCAAATATGATTTAAAGATTTTCTTTATGACATTTCCTGCGTTGTTACAATCAGAGAATGTTTAGAAAAATCAAACCAAAAGACCCGCTAAGCATCGTATCTTCAATACTTTGCAAAACATCAAACTATGAAACTGCTATTTGAACTATGCTTTTGGATTTGTATAGGGCTCGTTTTCTATACTTATATTGGCTACGGAATCGTTGCTTGGTTTTTTGTAAAAATCAGAAAAGCACTTGGACTTACCTTCAAGAAATATAACGACCCATATTACTTACCAAAAGTAACCTTAGTAGTTCCTGCTTACAATGAAATGTCTTGTATTGAAGCAAAAGTAAAAAATACTTTTGGTTTAGATTATCCTTCCGAAAAATTTGAAGTACTCTTCGTTACCGAAGGTTCAAATGATGGCACTTCAGAATACATAGAATCCCTTCAAAATCAATACTCAAACCTGAGAATGATTGGCGGAGATACTCGTAGAGGTAAAATTGAAGCGATGAATATGGCCATGAAAACCATCAATACGCCCATCGTAATTTTTACAGATGCCAATACTACGTTAAATCAACTTGTCATCAAAAATATTGTAAGGCATTTTCAAGACCCTGTTGTTGGTGCAGTTGCTGGTGAAAAACGCATTCAAACAGAAGGCTCAGAAGCCGCTGCCGGTGCTGGCGAAGGTTTGTATTGGAAATACGAATCTTTCCTTAAAAAGCTAGACACAGAGCTTTATTCAGTAGTTGGCGCAGCAGGCGAGTTATTTGCTGTAAGAACCAATTTATTTGAACATGTTGAAAAAGACACACTACTTGATGATTTCATCATTTCTTTACGCATTGCCGCCAACGGTTTCAGAGTAATTTATGAACCAGATGCCTATGCTAGTGAAAGACCATCTTTCTCCATTCAAGATGAAATGAAGCGTAAAATCAGGATTGCAGCTGGCGGTTTCCAAGCCATTGCTCGTCTTGGTTTTCTTTGGAATATTTTCAAATATGGTTTGCTTTCTTTTCAGTATGTTTCACATCGTGCCATGCGTTGGGCGGTTGCACCATTTTGCCTTCCTCTTTTAGTATTAATTAACGCTATTATACTTTTTACAGGCGCTGAATTATTAGATATTTTTAGTTATCATCTTTTGATGATTGCTCAAATTGCCTTTTATATTTTAGCTTTACTTGGCTATTATCTTGAAAATAAGAAAATTAGAGTAAAAATACTTTTTGTTCCTTTTTACTTCTCTTTCATGAATTATTGCGCCATTAAAGGTTATTTCAGATATAAAAACGGATTAACTTCTGGGATTTGGGAAAAAGTAAAAAGAGCAGAATAAATTCCTTTCGATATTCATACAATTATTGCTCGAAAATAGATTTACTATTTCATAAATTGAAAAGACTATGATTAATTTTTCTTTACCAACTTGGGTAACACAAATACTAAGCAAACCACTACGCATTAGCGAATACTCAGCTGCTGAAGTTGAAGAACTTAAGAAAAAATTATCTATATTTTCTAATGAAAACCCTGTCGTTTCAGTAGTAATTCCTGCTTGGAATGAAGAGGAAGGAATTTTACATACACTCATTTCACTTGCCAATACCAATACCAAATATCCTGTTGAATTATTAGTTATTGATAATAATTCAACGGATGGAACAGCCGATTTATTAAAAAAATTAGGCGTAAAAACCATTTTAGAAACCAAACAAGGTGTTGGTCATGCAAGAACAAATGGTTTGCATTCTGCCAAAGGAACTTACATTCTTACGGGTGATAGCGACACGCTATATCCAGCAGGTTGGATTACAGCGATGACAGATACTTTGGTAAATGGTGCCAATATTCCTGTTTATTGCGTACATGGTAGTTACTCTTTTTTACCCGCTCCAAATACTCCACGTTGGCAATATGGCTTGTATGAAGTAATGAGTAGTTATGTTATCAAGAAGAAAGAAAAAACTCAGCCTTTTTTAAATGTTTTAGGTTACAATAGTGGCTTTATTCGCCAAAAAGGAATTGATGTAAACGGTTATGATATTGCTGTTCAAAGAACTTTTCGTGGTATTGCTGGTGATGATGCTGGACATGCTGCTGAAGACGGAATGATGGCATTAAGACTACAAGAAGCAGGCGGAAAAATTGCGGCAGTCGATGGTGATGATGGAAGAGTTTGGACGAGTGATCGTAGAATTCAAATAGATGGTGGACTGAAAAAAGCCCTTATTTTCCGTTTGAAAAAATACCTTTTTAAATAAAATTTAGACATAAATTAACTTAGTAAAAAAACAATGTTGCTTTCTGAGATATATCATTGATATATTTTCATAATTCATCACTCATAATTATTCCTTATGTCTATCGTTCAAACCATAAAATCCAGTCCCACTTTAAAAAAGTTTGTTCATTGGTGCTTGATTCCAAAATATCAAGCTCGTCCTAGGCTTTGGGTGAAGTGGTTTATCAATCCTTTTTTTCATAAAAAAGGGAAAGGTTCTGTTATTTGTCGAAGAACAAGAGTAGATGTATTGCCTTTTCAGCCCTTTTCTTTAGGTGATTTCAGTACTGTTGAAGATTTTGCCACCATCAATAATGGTGTTGGTCCAGTTTATATCGGAAATAATTCAAGAGTTGGTATTGGCAATGTAATCATTGGCCCAGTAACAGTTGGAAACAATGTTATTTTCGCCCAAAACATCGTAATGAGTGGACTTAATCACGTTTATACAGATGTAACAAAACCCATTCATTTACAGCCCGTTACTACAGCAACAATTACTATTGAAGACGATTGTTGGATTGGCGCAAATGCAGTTATTACCGCTGGAGTAACCATCGGTAAACATAGTGTAATTGCAGGCGGAGCTGTTGTCACCAAAAACATTCCTCCTTTTAGTGTTGCAGTGGGAAATCCTGCCAGAGTAATTAAACAATATAATTCCGCAACCCAACAATGGGAAAAAGTAAGTTGAAAAAGTAAAAGACTGATATGACAAATCATCTACCTAAAGTTTCTATAATTACTATCAATTTTAACGGTACAGCTGTTACCGCCGATTTGTTACGTTCACTAGAAAAAATCACTTACCCTTCTATTGAAGTAATTGTTGTTGATAATAGTAATAAAGAATTAGGTCATCAACTACCTATAGATTTCCCTTGGATAAAATACATTGAAACTGGTGAAAATCTTGGTTTTGCTGGTGGTAATAATCGGGGTATTGAAGCGGCAACAGGTGAATATCTTTTTTTACTTAATAATGATACAGAAGTTGATCCTGGTTTCTTAGAACCACTTATTGCTAGATTCCAAACAGATTCTAAAATCGGAGTCGTCTGTCCTAAAATTTTATACTTCGACGAACCTGATACTATTCAGTTTGCAGGTTTTTCTCCTATTAATCCTATCACTGGACGAGGTTTTTCTATCGGATATTTAGAAAAAGATAAAGGTCAACACGACAAAGCCATGCCTACTTCTAGGGCTCATGGAGCAGCAATGCTTTTTTCGAGAACAGCTTTCGATAAAGTTGGTTTTATGGCTGTTTTATTCTTTTTGTATTATGAAGAAATGGATTATTGTGAAAGATTTGTAAGGGCTGGCTATTCAATTTGGTATGAACCAGCAAGTAAGATTTGGCATAAAGAGTCCATCAGTACAGGAAAAGGCTCAACATTAAAAACTTATTATTATAGCCGAAATCGTTTACTTTATTTAAGACGAAATACATTTGGCCCGCAACGGATATTAATGTTTTTGTATTATTTCTTAGTAGCTGTTCCTAAAAATTTACTTGGATACGTCTCAAAAGGTGATTGGGAACATTTAAAAGCATTCTGGAAAGGCTTAATTTGGAACTTTAGTAATACTTCAAAAGACATTTACGATAAATAAGTTTTACGGAATTACATTCTATAAAACAAAAATCAAAAAATCATTAGGCAAATGCGAATAGGAATAGAAGCACAAAGAATTTTTCGTAAGAAAAAACATGGAATGGACATTGTTGTCCTTGAAGTACTACGTGAGCTTCAAAAAATGAATACTTCTGATGAATACTTCGTTTATGCACAGCCTGATGCTGATATGACTGCACTTCAGCCAAGTGATAACATGAAGCTACAAATTTCAAAAGCCGCTTCATACCCAGTTTGGGAACAAAAAATCCTTCCAGAATCATACAAAAATGATAAAGTAGATTTACTTCATTGTACAAGTAATACCGCTCCTATTTCCACTAAAATTCCTTTAGTTGTAACAATTCATGACATAATTTATTTAGAAAAATGGATGATTACCGAAGGAACATATTACCAACGTTTCGGAAATTTATATCGTCGTTGGAATGTACCAAAAATTGCTAGAAAAGCAGAAATGATAATTACTGTTAGCGATTATGAAAGAGAACGTATTATTGAAGGGTTAAAAATTCCTGAAAATCGTGTAAAAACAGTTTATAATGCCTGTGGTAAACATTTTACTCCTGATGCAACACCACAAGAATTAAAAGCTTTCAAAGAAAAGATGAACTTGCCAGATAAATTCATCTTGTTTTTAGGTAATACAGACCCAAAGAAAAATCTTCCAAATGTATTAAAATCAATAGGAATACTTCATCAACGTGGTCAGCTTGACTTTACATTAGTAATGCCAGACTTTGGGAAGGAACATTTACTTTCTATTCTGAAAGCTCAAAACAATGAGCATTTGATGAACAATATAATGTTGACAGGTTATATTCCTAACCAAGAACTTCCAAATCTTTATAGGTTAGCTCAATTATTTTTATACCCTTCCTTACGAGAAAGTTTTGGCATTCCAATTCTTGAAGCAATGGGTTGTGGAATTCCCGTTATTACAAGTAATACTTCTGCTATGCCTGAAGTTGCAGGAAGAGATGCGATATTAATAGACCCCACTCAACCTGAAGAAATTGCCCAAATGATTGTTTCTGTATTAAACAACACAGCATTAAGAGCTAAAACAATTGCTTATGGCATTGAAAGAGCATCTCAATTTTCGTGGGAAAAAACAGCCAATCAAGTGTTAGATATATACAGAGATATTTTAAATAGATAACTATTTGATTTTTAAGCAATAGTCAAATAATGAATATATTGAAAATAAACGCCAATAAAAGCAAATTCCAATGAAGCCATTAAATATAGTTGTTGCTAGTGATAATCATTATATCATCTTATTGGCAGCTCTCATAAAATCAATTGAAGCAAATCTTTCAGAAGGTCATACTATTACCATTTATATTATTGAAGATAATGTTAGTAGTAATAATAAATTGAAACTTCAAAAGTCAATTGATACCAACATTACTACGCTCGTTTGGAAAGAAATGAATAGCGTAATTCCTGAAGGAATGAAGTTGCCATTAGATAGAAGTTCTTATCCTTTAAATATTTATATGCGTCTTTTCATCCCATATTTCATTCCAGAAGAAATAGAAAGAGTATTATATTTAGATGTTGATATGATTGTATTAAAAGATGTTGCTACCTTATTTGAAAATGACCTTGAAAAACATGTAATTGCCTCAGTATTAGACCCTAGAATTATTACATTTGATAATAGTTGGGGAGGAGTCTTAAATCACGATGAGTTAGGTTTGTCTGGAAAGACTCGCTATTTTAATACAGGTTTGATTTTAATGAATACTAAAAAGTGGAGAGAGTTAAGCATAACAGAAAAAATCATTGACTGCATTGATAATAATAAGAAATTTGCAAACTACCCAGATCAGTATGGATTAAATGTAATTTTAGCCAATCAATGGCTAGAGTTAAGTCCTCTTTGGAATCATTTTTCGACGATTTCTCCCAATGAAACACCTTATTTAATACATTTTGTAGAAAGAAAACCCATTTATAAAGCCTACAATTATAGCGAAGAATTCAAGAAAATTTTCTATTTCTATTTAAAACAAACAGAATGGAAGAATTTTAAAGCAATTGGAGAATCTCAGAGATACATAAAGAAAATAAAAAATATACTAAATAAGTTTAAGCCATCTTGGTTATAGCCAAATAAACATGAGTCATCCCGAATTTTTCTTTGGAATAATGAGTTTTAGAGAATTTTAATGTATTATCATTTAGTCCTTACTTTTCTTTCCTTGATGAAAGAAAAGTAACCGCAGCGGCGGACCGCAAAAGAAAATCAAGAATTCCTAAACTCGCTTCGCTCAAACAGTAGGAATTCATTGCTAATCAATCACAAAAAAGAGGTCAAAAAACTAATTTTGACCTCTTTTTTGTGATTTTAAAATTCGGGATGACTCATGTTTATTTTACTTTCCCAATATCTTCAAACGCAAAAAAGGTTCTTGATATTACTATCAAGAACCTTTTTTAATATTTTTGGGGTTTATTTACTTTCCCGCATATGATTGCAGTATCATCAACGGAACTGGGCTTAACTTCTCTGTTCGA
>NZ_JAYGIM010000025.1:0-45407 GCF_034930985.1 Arcicella lustrica | reverse complement strand
AAATGGATTGTTTAGACAAGAATCTCCTCTCATCACACAAATGCTAATTTCGGAATTTAATCTATTTGAACATGATTTTTAGTAAGACAAACATACGAGAAAAGAAAAGTAAGGACGAGGATAAATCCAAAGAACTTTGAAATCTCTTAAAACTTACTTTTAAAAACCTGAATTCGGGATAAATCATGTTCAATTAATATCTTTCCCTTCGCTAAGTGTTTTAATCATTTTGGCAACATTATCTTTTTCTACATCACTTGGTGCAATGGCTATGGCTAATTTTGCTTGTTTCAAAGCATTTTTATAATCTCCCAAAGCCGAATACCCTCTTGCTAAACCAACCAAAGGAGTGTATTCATTTGGATTTTTACTTGCATTGAGTTTAAATGCCTCAAAAGCTTCTTGTGTTTTTTTCTCTTTCAATAATGCTCTGGCATATTGATGGATTTCTAGCATATTTCCTTTGGGTAAAGCTTCTTTCATGACTGTTTCGGCTTCGGCTGTTCTGCCCAATAGTTTCAATATTTCAGCTTTTGTACTTAATGTGGTAAAATTAGCTTCGCCAATATACCGCTCTTTGATTGAGCGTTCTGCCCAAGATAATCCTTCTTCCAAATTTACTTTATTGGTTAAACAATAGTTGGCTGCTTGGTTAAATGCTCTCCAATCAAACACTTTCTCTCCTCTGACTTCATTTCTCATAGAAGCAAAAACGGTTTCGTGCAAATCTACTTCTACTTTAAAAGGAATTTTCCATTTTTCCCAAAGCAAGGCAATCGTTGCAGAAGCTTCTGTTTGGTCTAAAAATTCAAATTTCAATCTTTCTACCAAGGTTTGCTCTTTTTGTGGCTTTACTTTTACTCTTAAAGCATCTTCTTTTTCATCATAATAATAGCTTCCCCAAGAAGTAGTATTTTTAGTGAATATCACCGTAACTTCATTTTCTTGCACAGCCATCATCAAACCATACTTTCCTGCTGGCAAAGCTTGTCCTTCAATTTTCACTGGTGTTGAAAAACTTATCGTCGTGTTTTCATTAGCGCCTGCTCGCCAAGGTGCCGCCAGCGAAGTACCAAAACCCAAATCTGCAAAACCATAATGCACTAATTGTCCCCAAATTTTACCTTCACGCCCTTTTACTCCCGGACGATGATAATTAATTGTTACATCTGTTAAACCAATTCGTTCACTTACCGATGCCATTTTGTTGCCACCATTCGGCGGTACGGTCAATTGAGCAGTGATGTCAAACATCAAAAATGTTGACAAGAGAAATGATAAGAAGACTTTTTTCATGTTTTCTAGCTTTAAATTTTTCGACAAAAAAAGAGAATATTTGAGACTGAAATTTTTATTTATGATAGATGGTACCGACCAAACATATTTTACGTAGGTATTTGGGTTGAGAATCTTATTTTTAAAATAATTTAAAATAAATTTCTTAGATTAATACATTTTAATTAAAGATTATTTATAAATTCGTAGCGATAGATTAAATCGTTCATTTATGAGAACAAATCGTTACCTAATCATTCTGCTTACATTAGTATCACTCCTTAGCTGCGAGATGAACGATTATGTACAGCCAGAAGCATTACCAGCGGTTACTCAGATTGGCAAGCAAACTTTTGGTGCAAAAATTAATGGTACTATCTGGACGCCCTTCCAACGATATAAAGCTAATCCGAATTTCAAGCCTGTTCCTGTAGTGTGGGGAAAATATCAAAACGCTACGCTCAGGTTGTCTGTAACTAATCAGAATACTTTGGAGTCGATGAGCTTTATGATTAATAATGTGAAGGATACTGGCAGATACCAATTCATGCGATATTTCCCTAAAAATGCTGTTGAATTTACTCCTTTTGCGAGCGTCTATCAAAAATGTATTAACGGCAATTGCTCGCAATACGCTATTTGCCAAACCTGTGAAAACGAAGTGAACATTACCCGTTTTGATCCTGTTTCAAAAATTTATTCGGGTACTTTTAGCGTAACTTTTCAGAACAAAGAAAAGCCTCCTGAAATTTTGGCTTTGAAAGATGGTCGGTTTGACATCAAGGAGTAATCTAAAAATGTATTATTTTCAATCAAAAACAATTTATATTTTACGTTCATGCTAGGTTGTTCGGTGTTTCACTGAACAACCTTTTTTTATTGTCAAAGGGTTTTCGTTTGTATATTTGTCGCATCTTAAAGTTTTAAAATTTACGTTTAATCATTCAAAAAATGCCTTTAATAAAACCTGTAAAAGGAGTATCGCCTACTTTAGGTGAAAATTGTTGGCTGGCAGAAAACGCCACTGTCGTCGGAGATGTGAAGTTTGGGAAAAACTGTACCGTTTGGTTTAATGCTGTGGTAAGAGGCGACGTAAATTCAGTAATCATTGGTGATAATTCGAATATTCAAGACGGAGCAATTATTCATTGTACTTATCAAAAAACGAAAACAACTATCGGCAATTATGTTTCTATCGCACACAATGCCATCGTTCACGGTTGTACGATTGAGGACAAAGTATTAATTGGGATGGGTGCTATCGTAATGGATGGTGCTGTGATAGAAACAGGCTCAATCATTGCTGCTGGCGCTATTGTTACTCAAAATACTCGTGTTCCTGCTGGGACAATATATGCGGGAAATCCTGCTAAATTCTTGAAAAATGTTTCTCCAGATGCCGCTGAGGTATTTATGAGAACAGCCAATAATTATATCATGTATGCCGAATGGTTTAAATAGCTTTTTAGCTATTAGCTTTGAGCCGTGAGCTTTGAGCTTTTCTAAATTGCTATAAAGATTCGTTATTACAAAATATCATATATTATTCATTAAAAATCTCAAAGCTAGTGGCTCAAAGCTGATAGCTGATACCTAAACAAATTTTTCCATGCCAACTATATTCACAAAAATTGTTAATGGCGAAATTCCTTGCCATAAAATTGCAGAAGACGAAAACTATCTTGCTTTCTTAGATATTACGCCACTTGCCGAAGGACATACTTTGGTGATTCCGAAAAAAGAAATTGATTATATCTTTGATTTAGATGATGATTTATTGGCTGGACTAATGATTTTCGCTAAGAAAATTGCTCCAGCTTTACAACAAGCGGTGCCTTGTAGAAGAATCGGTGTTTCGGTAATTGGTTTGGAAGTACCGCACACACATGTTCATTTAATTCCTTTGAATTCTATGAATGATATTAACTTTACAAGAGAAAAGATGAAGGTTAGTCAAGAAGAATTGAAGGCAACAGCGGAGAAAATTACGAGCTTTTTATAATTTGAAAATTGGTTGATTTGAAGATTTGAAAATGAAAGAATTGTTAATCATTTTCAAATCTTCAAACTTTCAAATCTACTTCAAATGTGTCTTCAATATATTGATTTCGGCTACTGGGGCAGCTTTTTCGTATAAAATTCTATAAACGGCATCAATGATTGGCATATCTACGCCATATTTTTCATTGATTTGATGAATACTTTTTACAGCATAATATCCTTCTGCCACCATATTCATTTCTATTTGCGCTGATTTTACTGAATAACCACGCCCAATCATATTTCCGAAAGTACGGTTTCTTGAAAATTGTGAGTAAGCCGTCACTAATAAATCACCTAAGTATCCAGAATTATTCAAATCACGAGATGCCTGTGGATAAGCGTAATCTAAAAAACGCTTGATTTCCTGCATTGCATTTGAAACCATTACCGCTTGAAAGTTATCCCCAAAACCCAAACCATGCGTAATCCCGCAAGCCATTGCTACGATATTTTTAATAACAGCACAGTATTCCACGCCATATAAATCGGCAATTGGGTTCGCTTGAATGTATCTACAACTTAATAAATTCGAAAATTCTTGGGCTAAATTAATGTTGGGCGAGCCAATCGTTAAATATGACTGCTTTTCTAAGGCAACTTCTTCGGCATGACAAGGACCAGCAATCACACACATCTGTGTTAATGGCACGCCAAATACCTTTTCCATCCAGTCGGTCACCAACATGTTTTCATCAGGAATCATCCCTTTGATAGCCGATACTACTTTCTTTCCTGCAAAATGGTTACGAGTAAGATTCTTCAAAGCATCAGGCACAAAAGCCGCTGGCACAGCCAAAATCACATAATCTACCCCATAAAGCGCATCATACATTTTGTAATATGCCTTTACTTTTCTTGGATTCAGTAATGCGTCTGTCAGATAACTAGGATTATGATTATACTTTTTGATAAAATCTACATCCGATTTACGGCGAAGCCACCACTTCACTTTAACATTATTTTCAGTTAAAATTTTAATGATAGCCGTTGCCCAACTACCACCGCCCAATACAGCAATTTGTGTGGGTAAACCTTTTTTGAAAGCAGGTATTTCTGTCATATTAAATTTAAGGGAAGAAAAACTCTTCAAAATACTTTTACTAAGACAATTAGCGCAAGTATCAATTATTATTCTTTTTATCTAGGTCGATGTTGGCAAACATCTGATTGAGATGCAAAGGTTGATTTACAAATCTAACAAGGCTCTGAGCAAAAAGAAAACAAAAGCAAACAATATTTTGAAGAGTTTAGCCTAATAGGCTTGTAAAGCGTTTAATCTTCTCAAAGATTCTACAGATTTTTCGATACTCTTTCCTTCTTGAAATGTACACAATCCTAAAATAATTTTCCGCAATGGCTATTTCATCTTCCGCAATTCAATTTGAAAAGTACACAATCCTAAAATAATTTTCCGCAATGGCTATTTCATCTTCCGCAATTCAATTTGAAAAGCACACAATCCTAAAATAATTTTCCGCAATGGCTATTTCATCTTCCACAATTCAGTTTGAAAGTGCACAATACTAAAATAATTTTCCGCAATGACTATTTCATCTTCCGCAATTCAATTTGAAAAGCACACAATCCTAAAATAATTTTCCGCAATGACCATTTCATCTTCCGCAATTCAATTTGAAAAGCTCACAATCCTAAAATAATTTTCCTCTGAAACATTTATCACATACTCTTTTCTAATCTCATTATTAGTAATACAGATAAAACAAAAAAGCCTCAAACAATGGAGAAACACCACTATCTGAGACTTCTTGTAAAAATGGTTTGTCGATGCCTGTGTAAAAATTAGCGTCAAAACTTTCTAAGCTCCATTCGAAACAGGACTTAGGTTTTTTAATTCTTCTTCTGTATAAACTTGTGAACGAATGATAAAGCGTAAACCCAAAGGAATTTCTAATGAAAAACTAGCCCCTCTTCCCTCCACTACATCCAAAGTCAGTTGAGTATATTGCCAATATTCAAATTGGAAGGCACTCATATAAAACTCGCAACCATAAATTTCTCCCAACAAAACATCATTTCCCCCAGTTTTGAACTCCCCCACAGGAAAACACATCGGCGCAGAGCCATCACAACAACCGCCACTTTGGTGAAACATGATTGAACCATGTTCAGCACGAAGTCTATCAATCAGTTCCTCTGCTGCAGCAGTGAGTAATACTCTTGGGGTTTTGTCCATGATTTTTTGATTTTAAGCTGTCGGTCTTCAGCTTTCAGTCATCGGATTTGGAAGGTTAGTTTTTTTGGCTTTAACCCCAAAATTATATATTTAGATAACTGAAAACCGATGACCGAAAGCCGATGACCAATAGCCTCTAAAAGAATCCTAATGCCTTTTTATCATAAGAAATCAACATATTTTTGCAAGAACGATAATGGTCAAGCATCATTTTGTGGTTCTCACGACCAAAACCTGATTTTTTGTATCCACCGAAAGGAGCATGAGCAGGATAAGCATGGTAACAATTCACCCAAACACGACCCGCTTGGATAGCTCTTGGTACTTGATACAATTCATGCGCATCACGAGTCCACACACCAGCACCTAAGCCATAAAGAGTATCATTAGCAATTTCAATCGCTTCCTCCACTGTTTTGAAAGTCGTTAAAGCCGCCACTGGGCCAAAGATTTCTTCTTGGAAAACACGCATTTTGTTATGTCCTTTCAAAATAGTTGGTTGAATATAATAACCATTAGCAGCATCACCCTCTTGTAAATGTGCCGCACCACCACAAAGTGTTTCAGCACCTTCATCTGCACCGATTTTCAAGTACGATAAGATTTTTTCGTATTGATCATTAGAAGCTTGCGCACCAATCATTGTTGACATATCCAATGGATGACCTTTTTTGATAGCATTTACTCTGGCAATTAATCTTTCAATAAAAGCATCTGCAATAGATTCATGTACAAGAATTCTTGAAGGACAAGTACAAATTTCACCTTGGTTCAAAGCAAACATTGCTGCACCTTCCAGACATTTATCAAAGAATTCATCATCAGCCTCCATCACACTTGGGAAGAAAATATTCGGAGATTTTCCGCCTAATTCCATCGTCACAGGAATAATGTTTTCAGAAGCGTACTGCATAATTAAGCGTCCAGTAGTGGTTTCACCCGTAAACGAAACCTTTGCAATTCTAGTAGAACTTGCCAAAGGTTTGCCAGCTTCTAAGCCAAAACCATTTACGATATTTACAACACCTGCTGGTAAAACATCTTGCAATAATTCCATCAAACACATAATACCTACTGGTGTTTGTTCGGCAGGTTTCATCACAATGGTACATCCTGCGGCTAAAGCTGGCGCCATTTTCCAAGTAGCCATTAAAAGCGGGAAGTTCCAAGGGATAATCTGACCAACCACACCAAGTGGTTCATGGATAATTAAAGAAAGTGTATTAGGGTCATGTTCAGAAGCTGTTCCTTCATCTGTTCTGATACAAGCAGCAAAGTAACGGAAGTGGTCAACGACTAAAGGTAAATCTGCTAAAATCGTTTCTCTGATTGGCTTACCATTATCCACCGTTTCTACAACAGCTAAGTAATTGAGATTTTGTTCAATAATATCTGCAATTTTCAGGAGGATATTACTTCGGGTTGTAGCAGAAGTTTTCGACCAAGTTTTAAAAGCTTCATGTGCTGCATCCAAGGCTAACTCTACATCTTCTTTGGTAGAACGAGCAACTTTTGTAAATACTCTACCATCAATTGGCGAAGGATTTTCGAAGTACTGACCCTTCACAGGAGCAACCCACTGACCACCGATAAAGTTTTCGTATTGATTTCTAAAGATTGGTCTTGCTACAAGATTGTCGGTATTTGAGCTCTCTACAAGAGGAGCATCTATTTCAAGATTTTCCATAATAAAAATTAAATTCGTTTTGAGTGATTTATTTTTTACAAATTTATCTTGAATTATTACCATAAGTATTTACTTTTATATCACAAAACTTGATGATAGTATCATTATCATTAAATGCTGTAACTCAATAAGATGGCTAATAAATTGATGATACTCTCATAAAAATTGACAATCGTATCATTAGAGATTGGCACAATTGCATCGGTAATCTAGCTATTGTATTATTGTAAGAAAGTCTTAAAGAATTTGAATCCAAATAAACACAAAGTACAAAATCAACATGAGACAAATCCATAAACCCCAGTCGCCCACTTTAAAGCCGATAAAGGATTTACTGACACTCGTCGAGAACCGTACTGTATATTCATTAGATAATTTTGAATTGAATATTTTTGAAACGCATCAAAAGAGTGAAGATGTTCATTTGAAGTTCAATAGTTTTGTATTGACGACGATGTTCAGAGGAAAGAAAGTAATGCACCTTTTTGATAAACAAGGTTTTGAATACCTTCCGGGCGAATCTGTCATTGTGCCAGCGAATGAAGAAATGAAGATAGATTTTCCAGAAGCTGATTTTTCAAATCCTACACAATGTATGGCTTTGGCAATCAAAAGCGAGCAAATTAAGGAAACTGTAAATTTGTTGAATGAAAAATATGCCAAAGTAGAAGAGCACGAATCTTGGCAAATAGATTTAGACACTTTCCATTTAAAGAATTCTTTAGAAGTAACCAACACAATTGACCGTCTGGTAAAAGTTTCAACAGAAACCAATTCGGCAAAAGATTTATTTGCCAATTTTATGATTAATGAATTGTTAATCAGATTGATGCAGACACAAGCAAGAGTTTTAATTGTAGATAATTATAAAAAATACGCCAATACCAATCGTTTTGCTTTTGTGATTCAATACATCAAAGAACACATTACCGAAAAATTGAGTATTGAAAAATTGTGTGATTTAGCTTGTATGAGTAAACCCAATTTCTTTCGTCAATTCAAAAGAGAATTAGGCATTACACCGATTGATTTTATTAATCAAGAAAGGATTAAAATTGCCAAAGAATTATTAGCAGAAACCAGAAATGATATTAGCGACGCTTGTTTCAAAGCAGGTTTTGGAAGTACCAATTACTTTTTTATAATTTTCAAAAAGCATGTTGGCATTACGCCAGGGAAGTTTAAGGAAATGTGTATGTTATCGGGCGGAAAAAATATTTTAAAACTTACTTAGTAGAAGTTTTAGGTTAGAGAAAAGCAAAAAGCCCTCACTCGTTAAAGTGAAGGCTTTTTTATTGTTATTCTGAATGGTTATTACAAACCTTTCGCTTTTTTCACGATTTCTTCAGCCAAGTTTTGTGGCACGAATTCATAGTGAGAGAAAGTTAAGTTTGCAGTAGCACGTCCAGAAGACATAGTACGTAAATCAGTTACATAGCCGAACAATTCAGATAAAGGAATATCTGCTTTCAAGATTACAGCACCTTGTTTAGAATCCATACCTTTCATCATACCACGACGACGGTTCATGTCACCAGTGATAGGTCCAGTGTATTCGTCAGGAGTAACAACTTCTACTGCCATGATTGGTTCCATGATTTTAGCACCAGCTTGTTTAGCAGCTTCTTTGTAACCCATACGAGCAGCCATTTCGAATGACAACGCATCTGAATCGACATCGTGGAAAGAACCGTGGAATAAACGAACTTTCATTGAATCCATTGGGTATCCAGCCAAAGCACCGTTTTTCATTGCAGCTTCGAAACCTTTTTGGATTGAAGGGATAAATTCTCTTGGAATCACACCACCAACGATACCGTTAACGAATTCCAAACCTTCTTTACCATCTTCTCTTGGTCCCATTTCGAATACGATATCGGCAAATTTACCTTTACCACCTGATTGTTTTTTGTAAACTTCACGGTGTTCAGTAGATTTCGTCAATGATTCTTTATAAGCAACTTGAGGAGCACCTTGGTTTACTTCTACTTTGAATTCACGACGCATACGGTCGATGATGATTTCAAGGTGAAGCTCACCCATACCTTTGATGATAGTCTGTCCAGTTTCTTCGTTAGATTCTACTTGCAAAGTTGGATCTTCTTCGATTAACTTACCAATAGCTTTAGAGAAGTTATCTTGGTCAGCAGATTTCTTAGGCTCGATAGCATAACCGATAACTGGATCAGGGAATACCATTGATTCAAGAACGATTGGGTTTTTCTCATCAGATAAAGTATCACCAGTTTTGATGTCTTTAAATCCTACTACCGCAGCGATATCACCAGCTTCTAATCTTTCGATAGAATTTTGCTTGTTAGCGTGCATTTGGAAGATACGAGAGATACGTTCTTTGTTTCCAGAACGGTTGTTCAAGATATAAGAACCAGCTTCTAACACACCTGAATAAGCACGAACAAAACATAAACGACCTACGTAAGGGTCAGTTGCAATTTTGAATGCTAATGCAGAGAAAGGTTCTTTAGTCGAAGGTTGACGAATTACTTCAGCATCAGTACGTGGGTCAGTTCCTACGATATTATCTTTATCCAAAGGAGAAGGTAATAATGCCATCACATAGTCAAGCATTGTTTGAACACCTTTGTTTTTGAATGAAGAACCACATAACATTGGAACGATTTTCATCGCAATCGTAGCAGCACGAAGAGCAGCTAAGATTTCATCCTCAGAAATTGATTCTGGATCTTCGAAGTATTTTTCCATCAAAGACTCATCAAATTCAGCTACTGCTTCCAATAATTTCTCACGGTATTCAGTTGCTTCATCAATCATATCTTCAGGAATAGGCACAACTTCAAAAGTCATTCCTTTATCGTGCTCGTTCCATTTGATACCACGGAAGTTAACTAAGTCAACAACACCTTCAAATTTATCTTCAGCACCGATTGGTAATTGTAAAGGCACTGCATAAGAACCTAACATTTCTTTTACTTGACGACAAACGTTCAAGAAGTCAGCACCAGAACGGTCCATTTTGTTAACAAAACCTAAACGAGCTACGTTATAGTTGTTTGCCAAACGCCAGTTAGTTTCAGATTGAGGCTCAACACCATCAACAGCACTAAATAAGAACACAAGACCATCTAATACACGTAAAGAACGGTTTACCTCAACGGTAAAGTCAACGTGACCAGGAGTATCGATAATGTTAATATGGTAATCTTGTTCTCTGTATTTCCAGCTTACAGTAGTTGCAGCTGAAGTAATGGTAATACCTCTTTCTTGCTCCTGCTCCATCCAGTCCATTGTTGCTGCACCATCGTGTACCTCACCAATTTTGTGGCTTACGCCAGCATAGTAAAGAATACGTTCAGTGGTTGTTGTTTTACCCGCATCAATGTGAGCAGCAATACCAATGTTTCTTGTGTACTTTAAATCACGTGCCATTGTTAATATGTTGATTATTTGTTTTTTATCGTTTTTCTTAGGTTAATTATGACCAACAAAATATAATTTAAAAACTCTTTTTTAAATATGTTCGCCTTTATCCTAATAAATTAGGGTGCAAAATTACGCAATCTTAGTTAAATACAAAAACTTTGTGTGTTTTGTTTTGATTATCAGTCACATCTAAGCCCTTAAAAAAACAAAAAACGTCTGATGCAATTGCTACAGACGTTTTAGTATCACCTAACCACTAAATATAATATTGTTAAATGAGTGATATTAGTACTCATTATATGCTAAATCTTCGCTTTAAACCTTGCAGATTCTAATTGAGCTTGTTTTCCATCAGAATTATTACCGATAATTATCAGTTCTCCTTCTATTTCAGAATCAGTCAATTTTGTAATATTTACTCTACCTACTCCGTTTTTCAAACCCTCATCATTTGATAATGTTGTTTGATAAAAATTATTCAATTCTCTAAAACGGTTAACGTCTTTTATCAAATTCCCTATATTTTGTACTTTACCTTCACCCGGAATAAAAAACGTGCCTTTCTCTTGAACATCATAAAGCTTAACAAAAACGGATTCTGATGTTTTTTCATCAATTATTGCAATTGATAAGGTTTTTAAACCTCTTTCTGTCCCTTTTTTTACTTCTACTTTATCAGAGTAAATAACATGTTTATAGCTATCTCCAAAATTGATTTTTCCAGAGAAAAAACCTTTGTTAGCATTATTCAAGGCTTCAATATTTCTACTGTAGGTAATAACAGTTGCTATTGAAAGCAACAAAATTGAGATTACTACGATAGGATTGTTTTTTAAAATTCGTTTCATAGGTTTTATTGAAATCAATTGTTTTTACAAGCTATTAATTTCTTTTTTCAATAAATGTTAATTGTACTTTTCTTATATTTCAGCCACAAAATTACAAATTAATTTCCGAAAGTTACAAAAGACTTAACATTATGTCTTGTTTAATTTATTATGCGGTCATTATTTTGTTTAACGCTGTATTCAACAGTTAACTGCTCATAATTTTAAATTAACTATTCTACTCTGTACTAACAGTAAAGACGTGTAAAATTCCCAAATGGTTGTCTCAACACTTTACTTTTTCTTAAATACTTATTTCATATATGACGCAGACTCATACACTTTGGTCACTCCATTAGTTGTTAAAGTATAATTGAATCCCGGTTGGATAGCATAAGCACCATATTCTCCTTTTTTATTTAATGCCAAATAACCAATTTGGAATTCTTTGTAATTATATCTTTTTACAATTCTCATGATAGCTTCTTCACAAGCTTGCTGAGGCGTCTTTCCATTACGCATCAACTCTACGATTAGAAATGAACCAAGTGTTTTTAACACAAATTCACCAAGACCTGTTGCACAAGCGCCTCCAACTTCGTCATCACAAAAAACGGCAGCACCAATTACTGGGGAATCCCCTACTCTACCGTGCATCTTAAAAGCTAATCCACTTGTTGTACAAGCGCCTGAAATTTCTCCTTGATTTCCCAAAGCAAGTAAGCCAATGGTATCGTGGCGTTCAATGTTAATTTTAGGTTCATATTTAGATGTTTTCTTCCACTCTTCCCAAGCTTTTTTGGCGGTTTCAGTTAAGAGATTTTCTTTTTTGAAGCCTTGAGAAAGTGCAAACTGTAAAGCACCTTCACCCGAAAGCATTACGTGTGGTGTTTTTTCCATTACTGCTCTTGCTACAGAAATTGGGTGCATGATATGCTGTAAAAAAGTAACCGAACCAGCATTCCCTTTTTCGTCCATAATACAGGCATCTAAAGTAACATTGCCATCTCTGTCAGGAAAACCACCGTATCCTACCGAAGTATCATTGGGATCAGCTTCAGGGATTCTTGCACCAGCTTCAACAGCATCTAAAGCTCTTCCTGTTTTTTGGAGTGATTCCCAAGCAGCAGTATTGGCTTTTTCATTTTTCCATGTTGAAATAACGACAGGAAATTTAGCCACATTTTGACTATTGGAAGCTTTAGCACTTACTGAGGCAATTGCCGACAAAGCGGTAGTTTGTTTAATAAAGGTTCTGCGTTGCATGAAGTATTTGTTGATTAAAGGTAGTTTTTATTTCTACCAAAGATTTTAAAAGATAAGGATAATAATGCTACAAAGATAGCTCATCAATTTATCAAAAAATCTAATCATTTAAAACTCTTTCGCTTTGAAATATACAAATTCTATGCCTGATTATTGATTTCAAAATCTTACATAGCTCATAAAGCATTTATTGAGATACTTAATCGTGCATTTGTTTACTCAACCTTCCAAAATGGCACAATCAATTGATTTTCAGAGATAAAAATTAATAAAGATATTCTACAAATATTTTTTTTGATTATTTTAGTGTAGAAAATCTACAAAGTCAAAACCAGTTCTCTTCATGAAATCAACACTTATATTACTTATTTGGGGATTTTTTTTCTCAATCTGTCAAGCACAAACTATTTACTTTAGTCAAAACTTCAATACTGCTACCACTAGCTCGCAAACTCCATTTGAAAATGCCACAGCTCCAACAGTTGGTCAATTCAATTACATTACCAATGCTTTGATTACACCAACTGGCGAGAAGTTTTTAAAATTCATCGGTAATAATTCTATTTGCAGAGCTACTAGAAGTACCGAATTTTCTCCCATTCCTTCCACCTTATATGTACAGTTTTCGGTTAGAGCCAGTAGTATTGGTGCAGAAAACGCCGATGCTGTAGAATTCTATTTCGGAAACGGTGCTAATTTTGATAATACTACGGCGGCTCCAAGTACTCCTGTGATGAGTATCAAATTTGGCGTCAATACTCCTTCAAGCTTGATTATTCAAGGCAGTAGTCAACTGGCTACCCAATTTTTGACGGTTACTTTATTCATTAACAATGATAATCGTTCGATGACTTACAACGATGGAACAAGAAGTGGAACAGTTGCTGCAAAAAAGTATGATTTGTATGTTGGAACAGCACTAATCAGTAATGACGTATCAGTCAATAATACCTTGGGCAACTTAAGCCAATTCAAGATTTTAACGAAAAGTATTACAGGTTCACCTACTTTAGATTTTGATAATTTCATCATTAAAAATGATTTCGTGGTACTTCCAATCGAGCTGATTTTTTTCAAAGCTCAACACTCAGGAAATCAGCAAGTAGCACTCACTTGGGCAACTGCCACTGAAATTAATAGCGATTTTTTTGTTGTGGAAAGAAGTAGAAACGCCATTGATTACACCGAAATCAGCAAAATAAATGCTGTTGGAAACTCTTCAAAAACGGTTAACTATCAATTTGTTGATGAAAATCCTTTGTTCGGAACAAATTATTATCGTTTAAAACAAGTAGATAAAGATGGGAAAGAGCAAATTTTTCGTCCTCAATCTGTCATTATTTCAGATGAAAAAATTCCTTTCGGAGTATTTCCCAATCCAACAAATACCTCAGAATTTTATGTAAAAGTGGAAGATGTTGATGAAGCCACACTTATTCTTTTTGATTTGTATGGCAAAAATATCAACTTTGAAAGAATCAATGTCACACAAACTTTAGTTAAAATTATTCCTTCGTCTGTACTTCCAGAAGGCACTTATTTGATAAAAGTAAAAACCTTTGGTGACATCAAAGAACATAAATTGGTAGTTTCGAAGTAGCTGAAAATATTTCGTCCAGTTAAAACAATTTCAAGTGTACGAAATATCAATATTCTACTTCATACAAAAATTTATACTGCTTTTCGCTAAGGCTTTCTGGTGTGTAACGGACAATCAAATTCCTTAACTTTATCAAGGTTGGGTTTTCGAGTTGAGCCATTTTCCCAATACTCCAAGAACGATTTACCACTTCGGTTGTTCTTGGTAAACGATTGGTTTCAAAATCAGTGAAGACGCTTTCAATGGATTTTCCGTTGCTAATGTATTTTCTTAAAATCATTGCATCCTCAATCGCCTGACATGCTCCTTGTCCCATGTTTGGAGTGGTAGCATGAGCGGCATCTCCAGCTAAGAGTACTTTCCCAAAAGCAAATTGTTTAATTGGTTTTAAATCAACAATATCATTCAAAAGTATGTTTTCATCCTTGGTTGCACCCAATACTTGTGGAATCGGAAAGGCATATTGTTTGAATCTTTCCTGTAAATCTTGTGCTTTTAAGTGTTTAAAATCTTCATTTTGCTCGCTTGTATTCACACAAAGAAACCAATAAATATGTGTGTCGGAAATAGGTACAAAGCCGAATCTTCCTTTGGCACCCCAACATTCAAAAGCCTTTTTAAAATCACAATCAATATCACGGACATCAGTTATTGCTCGCCAGCAAGTATAACCAGCGTAACGTTTCTGAGCATTAGGTAATAATTTTTGACGAATTTTAGAATTAATTCCATCTGTAGCAATGATGGCGTCACAAATTTCAGTTGAACCATCTATAAAAGTAACAGAACACGATTTTTCATCTTGTTCAAAATCTATTACTTGTTTTCCTAAAAACAAGGTTTCAGGCTTTAGTTTATTGGCTAAAATATGGTGTAAATCATAACGAGCAATGGTGAAATTACCAATTCCGTATCGTTCAAAAAAACGTTTGGCATATACTTCACTAAGCGTATTGAGTTTTTCATCGACAATGCTAAAAGTATCAACAATGTGTCCTTTCGCCATAATTTCATCTTGCAAACCCAATATTTGCAATCCTTTCATCGCATTGGCGGCAAGTACAATACCAGCACCTACAGGACGAATCTCTGAAGCACTTTCAAATATTTTTACGTCAAATCCTTTTTGTTGAAGAGCTATCGCTGTCGTGAGTCCACCGATTCCAGCTCCAATAATGGCAATCTTCATAAGTTTTAAGGTTTAATGATTAAATACATTGAAAAGGCAATGCCCGCTATCAGCAAACACAAAGGTGAGAAAAAGTAAGTATCATTTTTGGCAAAAAGAGTACCTTTTACTTGCTTGAAAAATCCTACATAATTAAAATCTCCGATGGCACGCAAGCAAAACACAATGGCAATTCCCAAATTTCCATAAACTAAAACCGTAGCATTATTTGTAAGAAGGGGCATCCACGAAAAATAAGATGCCAGTAACATGGCAATTGCTACAGCTATCGTAGCGATGGGCGATGGTGAAAAAACTGCTTTATCTTTAATGGATGGAATAACGGATGTTCCTCCAAATTTTCCACCAAAAGCCCAATAAAAATGAAAGCACGCAATCACTACAAAAATAAAAGTATTAATAAATTTAAGTACGAAGAAAAGTGTATCCATGATTTCAAGGTTTAGTAACAACAAAAGCCTAAGTAAATGTACTTATTCTATCCTAATTCTTGTTAAAACACAAAATATAAACAGTCAAGAAACGGTAAAATATGTTATATTTGATTAAACAACCGCCGATGAAATCCATTTAAATAATCACAATTATGGCACTACAATACTTATCAGACACCCACGGGAAAACGACCGCTGTTGTTATACCAATAAAAATCTGGGAAATTATAACAGATAAACACCAAGATTTGAAAAAACTGGAAGGTGCTTTTACACAAAATAAAGAAACCGAACCACTTGAAGATATTGAGAAAAGTTTCAAAGAAATGCAACGAGTAAAAAAAGGTAAATTACTCAAGAAAACCTTCGTTGATTCTTTTCACAAATAGTCCGTCTGTAATTTTTTGAAAATTAAGAAGCCACAACTTTTGCTGTGGCTTCTTTGTATTTTATACTTCTGGAACTACTGGTTTTCCAAAGTATTTTTGTCTGATTCTTTCGTTGATGTAATACATGCAAGGAACAATAACAAGGGTAAGAATCGTAGAGAACGTAAGTCCGTAGATAATTGTCCAAGCCAAAATATTCCAGAATGCAGCACTGTCGGAACCCGTATGAATATGTGGATTTAGTTCAGTAAACATCGCCACAAAGTCGATACTTAAACCAATCGCCAAAGGTACTAAACCTAAAACTGCGGCAGCAGCCGTTAAGATTACTGGTGTTAAACGAGTACTTCCAGCTTCGATAATGGCTTTTTTCAATGGATAACCTCTGTGAACTAGCTCGTCAGTAAATTCGATAAGAAGAATACCATTTTTTACCACAATACCAGCCAGTGCGATAATACCAACACCCGACATGATGATTGAGAAAGTTTGACCAAATGCCATGAAGCCCAATAATACTCCAATAAACGAAAGTAAGATGGTTACAAAAATGATAATTGGTTTCGAGATAGAGTTAAATTGCATCACCAATACCAAGAAAATCAATAATACCGCAGCGATAAGTGCTCCTCCCAAGAAGTCTCCTGTTTCTTTTTGGTCTTCTTGTTCACCACCCATACGAAGAGTATAACCACTTTTTACTTCCATATCGTCAATTAAAGTCTGAATTTCTGCTACAATTTCATTAGCATTATATCCTTGAACAACGTTTGAACTTAAAGTAACCACACGCTCTTGGTTCTTACGGTTAATCTGACTGTATGATGTTGAATATGAAATATTAGCAATAGAATTCAAAGGTACTTGTCTCAAAGCTCCGTTCATTACCATATCTCTGTAAGTAATGTTCAAACTCAATAGTTTTTCAATCTGATTCCTGTCTTCAGATTTGATTCTTAATTGAATTGGATACTCATCTTTATCATCTCTGAATTTAGAAATCTCAGTACCAAACAAGGCTGTACGAACTGCCATCGCTACTTGTGCTGACGATATTCCTTCACGTTGTGCTTTTTCTTTGTCAACGTCAATAATAATTTCAGGCTTGTTCGTAATTAAATCAGATTTTAGTTCTTCAATTCCTTTGATACCAGATTTATCAATGGCTAGACGAACTTCTTTTTCTAACTTCACCAATTCGTTGAAATCATCACCAGCAATTTCAATGGCAATTGGTGCACCAGTTGGTGGTCCATTATTTTCCCTATCAACCGAAATGACTGAACCCGGCAAAGGCAATGCTTTGATTTCTTTGCGTACTTTATCTAAAATTACTTCTGAAGAAATTCCTCCACGATTAATTTTACTGACAAAAGCAATCGTAACTTTTGATTTATGTGGGGTTGGCGCTCTATCTGGATTAAAAGGGTCACCAGCATTTTTACCAACGTTTGAAATCACCGAGTTAACAATTCCTTCGGCATTTTCTTTTTTCAATACTTCAAAAACCTTTTTCTCAATTACTTTAGTGACAGAATCTGTTACTCTAGCATCTGTACCAATTGGCATATTGTTGTAGATATAAACATAGTCAGGGTCGCCACTTGGGAAGAAAATCACTTTAGGCTGTACAATTCCCATCAACACAAAAGTAAAAATCAATAAAGCCACCATTCCGATTACCGCAAAAACTGGACGATAACCTGTAATTACCCAAGAAATCAATTTTTGATAATTATTCTTGAAAGCAGGTAATGATTTTTCTTGGAAAGGAATAATAATTCTTGGCGTAAGGATAAAGTGGTTGAAAGCATACAAAAGAATTATCAACACAAAGAAATTACCCAAACCAACATTTACCAAATAACCCAACAATGCACAAACACCCAATATAATTAAAGGCTTTTTCAAGGAAACCACGCTTGTATCAACGTGTTCATTTTCGTCATGACGTACCATGAATGAAACTGCAAAAACAGGGTTCATTACATAAGCAACAATCAAAGAAGCAATCAAAGTACAAATCAAAGTAATTGGTAAGAATTTCATGAATTCACCAACAATACCCGGCCAAAAAAGTAATGGTACAAAAGGCATTACCGTTGTAGTTGTTCCTGATAATACAGGAATAAATACTTCAGAAGCTGCTAATTTCACCGCATCTACAATTGAAATATGACGATAGCGATTGAAGATACGGTGCGAGTTTTCGATAACCACAATGGCATCATCCACTACAATTCCTAATCCGAGTAAGAAAGCAAAAAGTACGATTGTATTCAAAGTAAAGCCCATGAAATACAATGGAATAAATGCTAACAAAGCCGACAAAGGAACTGATAAGCCTACGAAAATAGCATCACGAACACCCATGAAGAACATCAAAACCAATACTACGAAGATAAAACCTAGAATTACGGTATTAATCAAATCGTTAATATCGCCTTTTGTTCTTTCGGATGAATCGGCGGTGATTTTTACTTCTAAACCTTGTGGTAAACGGCTTTCTTTCGCTTCTTCAATAATTTTTTCAATTCTTTCAGATGCCGCAATCAAGTTAGCACCACCACGTTTGATGACGTTCAATGTAACAACTTTTTTGTTGTTCAAACGAGCGAAATCTTGTTGCTCTTCACTACTGTCGATTATTTCGGCAACATCACCCAAACGTACTGTAGCACCTAAAGAAGAGCGAAGACGAATGTTTTGGATTTGCTCCATCGACTTAAATTCACCTTTTACTCTTAGCGTTCTACGAATACCTTCTACACTGAGTTCACCGCCTGAAATGTTCACGTTTTCACCTTGAATCGCCATTTGAACATCATTAAATGTAAGTCCAGCAGATTGCGTTTTGTATAAATCAAGGTTAATCTGAATTTCACGAGTTAATGCACCAACGATATCTACACGAGTAATTTCTGGTAAACCTTCAATCTCATCTTGTAAATCTTCGGCAAAATCTTTCAACTTCGACAATGGAAAATTTCCCGCCAAGTTGATGTTCATAATTGGAAACTCTGAAAAGTTAACATCCTGAACAACAGGCTTTTTTGTTAAATCTTTGGGTAATTCTACAATATCAACTTTATCTTTTACTTTTCTTAAAGCATCGTCAACTTTTACATCAGGATTGAATTCTATAAGAATAATCGAGAAATCTTGTAAGGAGTTAGACTTTACTTTTTTCACCCCTGCAATCGTCTTGATTTGCTTTTCAATGGGTTTAGTAATGGTATTTTCAATATCTCCAGGCGTTGTACCAGCATAAATTGTTTGAACATAAATTTGCGGTACTTTAATATCTGGAAATTGTTCTTTCGGTAAAATATTATAAATCACTATACCGACGACGAACAACACTACGGTGAATAAGTACACCGTTTTTTGATTAGTTGCTAACCAACCAATCATGTCATATATAGCACCTGAACCGTGTTTTTCGTTGGTGAGGGCTTCGTTTTCTTCTTGTTCTTTCATGATAAAACTTGAGTGATAGTATTGTTAATGGTGGTTCAGACAATTGTTATTGTTAATAAGCCACAGGAGTACCATCTACTAGTTCTTGATAACCTTGTGTAATTACCAAATCACCAGCAGCAAGTCCTTCTAAAATTTCAATACTTCCGTTGTATGCAATACCTTTCTTAACAACTTTACTACGAGCTATTTTCTTGCCGTTTTCAGTCACTGCTACATATACAATATCACCCAATTCTGTTTTTTGAATAATGTTTTGATTCACAACCAATGAATTCGCTTTTGTTAAATCATTGATATTTACAATGGCTACTTGGTTTGGTTTTAAATTTCCTCCTAAATTCGGAATGTTAGCTTCAATACCAAATGTTCTTGACAGAGGGTCAACCAAAGCATTTACCACAGAAATTCTTGTGTTTAATTCTTTATTGATGTCAGGAAATTTCACTGTCATACTAGCACCTTGTTTTACAGAACCTACATAAGTATCCGCAATTTTAGCCGTAATTTTCAAGTCGCCTACATTAACAATCTGAGCAATTGCTACACCCGGAGAACCCATCTCTCCTGCTTTCTGATTAACTTTTTCAACCGTTCCAGAAATCGGTGCATATACTTTGCTCATTGCCAATTGTGCATCCATCGTTACAATACGCTTCTCCAAAGATTCCTTATTAGCTTTAGCTTGAAGGTATTGCACTTCAGTACCAATTTGTTGAT
Source organism: Arcicella lustrica (assembly GCF_034930985.1). Lineage (NCBI taxonomy): Bacteria > Pseudomonadati > Bacteroidota > Cytophagia > Cytophagales > Flectobacillaceae > Arcicella > Arcicella lustrica. The sequence continues at coordinate 24,901 of NZ_JAYGIM010000025.1, read as the reverse complement.
CCCAAAGTGTTTTTTGCTTATTGTATAAAGTAACTGCCAATTCTAGCTGATGCTTAATTTCAGCCAAAGATTCTTTCAGTACATTATTATCAATCGTTGCAACCAATTGTCCTTTTTTCACAGATTGACCTTCTGCAATCAATAAACTTGTAATTGTACCAGCCATTTGTGGTGTAACTTGAAGAATATTTTTAGAAGTAACTACACCTTGTACTTCTACAAAATGTTTGAAGCTTTCAGCTTGAATTGGCGTTACTGCAACCGTAACTATTTTAGCTTCGGTTTTTTCTGAACTTAAACCTACTTCTTTTTCAAGTGCTTTGATTTTAACATCAAGTTCTTTTTGTTCGGCTTTCAATGCAGCCAATTCAGCTTTTTTATCAACTGGTTTGCTACAAGATGTCAAGAATAAAGTACTTGTTAACATACTCCCCACCAATAATAATTGAAGCCCAGCGAGCTTAGAGGTATTTGGTTTATTCAATAAAGATTTCATGTTGATATGAGGGTAAATTTCTTTTATAATCTAAATTATTTAATGTTTTTGTTGAATTTATTCACTGTAAAGACGACCAAGTGCTTTATCTAAATCTACTTTTGCAACCAAGGCATCATAGAAAGTAGTAAAATAATTTACTTGTGCTTCTTTGTACGAGATTTCAGCATCAACAACTTCCAAGTTTGAACCAACACCTTGTTGATATTTTATTTTAGAAACTCTTACAACTTCTTTCGCCAATTCCATATTAGACTTTTGCTCTTGGAGAGTTTCGTAAGCATTTTTCAACGAAATATGACCTTGCTTGATTTGTAAGTCAATCGAGTTTTCTAATAAGCCGAAGTTATTTTTGATTTGCTGCAAACTATTTTGCGACTGAGCAATCTTGTATTTTCTTTGGAAACCATCAAAAATTGGTACTTGTATCGCAAAGCCAAGTGTTGCAGCATTTACCCAAGGTTTGGTAATTAAATCTGTGAACTTCGGACGACCCGCAGAATAGTTATAACCACCCGTTAGCATAACTCTTGGAAAATAACCTACTTTTTGGTTTTTCAAATCCAATTCAGCCAAACGGTTTTGCGTTTCCAACATCGAATATTCAATACGATTTGCATATTTGAAATCTTGAGGTATTTCAGGCATTACTTCAGCCATATTAATATCACTCAATTTATCTGTCAAAGTAATACTGTCATTGATTTTATTGCCCATTTGAAATTTCAAGAGATTGTAAGTTAAATCTTGTAAACGACTTACATTTTTCATTTCAATTTTCAAATTATTCAACTGTACTTCAAGGCGTTGAACGTCTATTTTTTCTACAAACCCTTGTGCATTCAATGCTCTTGTATCACGCAATAACGAATCTAAACGACCAATGTTCAGGCTAAACAATTTAATTCTCTCATCATTCACCAAGATAGCATAATATGTTTTCGTCACATTTTCAGCTGCTTGAAGCTTAGTTTGCACCAAAGATTTTTTAGATAATTCTTTGTAAACATCTGCTGCTTTTAAGCCCAATAAGTATGACCCATCAAATAAAATTTGGCTAAGGTTTATACCCGCTTGCCCGCTATTAGCAACACCAAATTCAGCCGCTATTACATCACCTTCTTTAGCATTTGGGTCAAATGTTTTAGCAGGAATAAATACTTTAGGAATGATAATGTTATTGGTATAACCAATATTAGCACTTACTTGAGGTAAACCAATCCCCTTTAACTCACTTACTCTCGCTTCTGCGCTTAGAATATCAATTTGAGCATTTTTAATAGAGGTATGATTCTTAACAGCATAATCTACTGCTTCACGAAGAGAGTAGCTTTGCTGAGCTTTTACGATTTGCGAAGTAATTAAGATGCTAAATAACAGCAAATTACCTCTTAGAAATTTTCTCATTGGAAGTTTACTTGGGTTGGTATTCATTATAAATTTGTGTTCCTTTATTCGTTAAAACGCCTCGAATAAAATGGTCTAAAAGTTCTAATTGTACTTCTACTAAAGTATGTTGGGTAATGGAAAAAATATGAGGATCAAAACCCATTTCAATTTGTTCTAACCTCATTTTTGCCAGAATATCTATTTTGATTTCTGGTCTAAAATAACCTTGTTCAATACCTTCAACTAAGTCTTTTTTAAGGTTTTCAAAAATAAAGCGTTGCTTATGTTCTTGAAAAATATTCCATGATCTGGGATGATACTTCTTAATGTCAAACAATGTTGTAGGATTTACCTCAGAAAATGCCTGCTTCATTAACTCCATTGATTTTACCATTCTTTCAATGACATTGCTGGTATTATTGTATAAATCGTCCCATTCGCATTTATCTTCTTTCATTTCACCCAGAAACAATTGATACACAATATCATCTTTGTCTTCAAAATGTAGATAAATTGTTTTTTTGGAGATTCCCAATTCGTTTGCAATATCATCCATCGTAACGGACTTCACCCCGTAACGGAAAAAAAGTTCTTTCGACTTTTTGATGATTCTTTCTTTAATTTCCAATTGATATAAAAAATTTGGTACGGAAACTTTAGAAACATTAAAAGTTTCTTATTGCAAAGCTATGGAAACTTTCATCTGTCGCAAAGTTTTTTATGATTTTTTTTAGAAAAGGCGAATGACTATGATAAACGGCTACAACTTTCTGGAATCACTATAGATTTAATATGTGTAGGTTATGTTAAATAATTGTAAAGTAAAGTCCTTTAATCACTCGAAAATTATTTGTATTTTTTTTATATCCCTCTCTGTCCTGATTATAAATATTTTCTCCAAAATGTATTTTTTCAAAATTTTAATTTCAAAAAACGTACCAATTTTATCATATCTCGCTTTCTTTTTTAAAAGCTTAGAACACAAAAAAGACCGTCAGAAAACTTCATGTTCTTGACGGTCTTTTTTATTGTTGGTTTATACTCTGATAAATCAGTGACGTAATTTATGAAATAATGGTTGGAATTATCTTCCAAAATCATCTTGTAATCTAACAATATCGTCTTCATCAGAAGGTTTTTCAGGGTCACTATGTTGCCAAATTTCTGCAACAATACCCCAACCAGATAAACCGATTAAACGGTGGCGTTCACCAGTATCCATTTGAATAAAACTTCCAGATTCTAACACTTTTACTTCTTCTGATTCTTCGTCGGTATCACTAATTTTTACTCCGACAGTTGTGCCTGCGATTACTTTCCAGATTTCAGCACGACGGAAATGGTATTGCCAAGACAAACGTTTCTCTGGTGCTACTACCAAAATTTTAGGTGATAATTTATTGGTAATTTGAATTTCAGACATTTCCAAATGTGGAAAATACTTCGCTGCAAAAGCTGGTGCTTGTGCTTCATCAATCACAAAAAAACCTCCCCAAGGGCGAGTTTGGTCTTGCTTTACAACAGTAAAATTATCCTCTGCCAAAGCAGCAGCAATTTGTTCAAAGATAGATGCCTTATCAGCATCTTGAGAAAGGGTAAGATTCATAAGGTTTGACAGTTTTTTGAGCCACAAAGTTAAACGTTTTGAATAAATTCCTTTTCAAAGGGAAAAACTATTTGCAGATTCTGGGCTTATCTTTGTTGAAGACTTCTATCAAATAAGAATAATAAATTATTAAATAGTATTTTAATATGAATGGATTACTGATTGTGATGGCTGATACTAATACTTACGATGGTAATCTTTCTCCGATTGCAATTGATAGAGTATTGGGTGCTTTAAAATTCCTGAAAAATAATCCTGAATTTCATGTGCTTTGTACGGGTGGTTTTGGAAGTCATTTTAATACTTCAGAATATCCGCACGCACAATATTTGCAAAATTTCTTGTTAGAAGAAGGGATTGCCCATAATCGTTTTGTAGAGTTTGCCCTTGGCGAAAATGTGATGGACGACATTCAACTTTGCCAAAGAATTATCAATCGTTATGAGCCAGACATTGTTGCTGTTATTACTTCGGATTTTCAAGTAGAAAGAATCCGTTTTACTTTCCAAAAGTATTCAGATTACCAATTCTTTATTTTCTTAGAAGTAAAATCAAATTTGTATGAAGAAGAAATGGAAAGATTAGTCAGACTTGAACAACAAGCCTTAAATCGTTTGAGGTTTTTGCCATAAAAAAAGAGAGGTTTGTCGATGCAAACCTCTCTTCATTTTATCTAATAAAATTATTACTTCGAAGCATACTTAGCTTTTCCTTCATCCAAAAACTTTACAAAGTTTTCAACATTCAAATCAAATGCTTTTGGTGAAGCCAAAGTACCTTTTTCATCATTAGGATTGACCAAACAATAATATGGCTGTGCATTTCCGTTGAATCTTACAATCTGAAAATCTAAATTCTGGTCACCCATCGACGTTTTTTCTTGTCCGTCATCTTTAGAAGTGTACCATTTTTCTTTGGCTAACTCCGTTTTGTCATCCACGTACAAAGCCACCACTACGTAATCTTCTTTCAAACGTTTCAACACTGCTGGGTCTGACCAAACGTTTTCTTCCATTTTTCTACAGTTCACACAACCGTGACCTGTAAAATCTATAAAGATTGGTTTATTTACTTTTTTAGAATATGCTACTGCTTCTTCATAATCAAAAAAACCTTGAAGTCCATGTGGCAAAGTAAGGAACTCACTATACTTCGGTTTTGGGAAATTTGCATCGCCTTCAGTTTTTACCGATGCACCAGACGAAACAAAATCTTGCGTAGTAAGCGGAGGCAACCAACCAGCCAAAGCCTTTAGAGGCGCTCCGAACATTCCAGGAATCATATAAACGACAAAAGAAAAAACTAAAATTGCCATCAACATCTTTGGAACACTTACTTTTTCAGTTTTATCGTCATGAGGTAATTGGATTTTTCCTAATAAATAGAAGCCAATCAAAGCGAAAATCACAATCCATAAAGCCAAATATACTTCTCTGTCTAAAATTCCCCAGTGATATACTTGGTCGGCTGTACTTAAAAATTTAAGGGCTAAAGCTAATTCTAAAAAGCCTAAAATTACTTTCACTGAATTCATCCAACCGCCAGATTTTGGCAAGTTTTTCAACCATTGTGGAAAAATAGCAAACAAAGTAAATGGAATAGCAAAGGCTAATGAAAAGCCCAACATTCCAATAACAGGCTTAATAATTTCGCCTTGGGCAGAAGCAATCAAAATCGAGCCAGCCACAGGACCAGTACAAGAGAAAGAAACTAAAACCAAAGTAAATGCCATGAAGAAAACCCCGATGATTCCACCTCTATCTGACTGTGCATCTATTTTATTGACAAAATTGGAAGGCAAAACAATTTCAAACCAGCCCAAAAATGAGATTCCGAAGAAAACAAAAATGACAAAAAACAGCATATTAGGAATCCAATGCGTACTTAGCCAATTGGCAAAGCCCGGACCAGCCAAGGCAGCGATTAATGTACCGAATAAAACATAAATCGCTACAATCGAAAAGCCATAAAGAAATGCTAATTTTCTACCTCCTTTTTGTTTAGTGAAAAAGCTCACCGTCATCGGAATAAGCGGATACACACATGGCGTTAATAATGCCAATAAACCTGCCCCAAAAGCTACCCAGAAAAAAGCAAAAAGTGATTCTTGTACTACAGGCCTTTCTTCAATGTTTGTTTCAACTATCGCATCGGTTTTGGCGGAAGTCAAAGTATCAGCTTTAGCGACAGAATCTGTTTTTGCTAAAACCGTATCTTTACTAATAACGGGCGGAACAACAGTTGTTTCAGTTGGCTTTACAAGCTTTTCTTCGACTTCATTACTGTTTTTTTTTTCAGCTCCAGCTAAAGAGAAAACACCTTTTACAGGTACACATTGACCTGAAGCATCTGAACACGACTGGCTATCGTAAGCACCTTCAATCAGAAATTTCTCTTTTAAAACCTTGACAGTTTGGCGAAAGGTTGCTTTGTGCTTGAAGTAAGTATATTCTCCATTCCAGATTTCCTTGTCGAATTTCTTTATGGGATTAATAGCTTTCAAGCCACCAACGGCTTCATAAGTATCGTTCGCTTTTAATTTAATCGTCGTAACGGTTGGGCCTAAATCTTCACTAAAATCTGAAGAATACAAATACCAATCATCTTGAATATTGACTGTAAAAACGATGTCAACCGTTTCTCCAACAGCAGGATTTGCTTTTGATAAAGCCCAAGACCATTTGGCAGGTGTAATTTTTTGAGCAGAAATTGCTACTGAACAAATAAGTAAAATAAATAAACTAAAAAGTAACTTTTTCATCTGTTGATGGATTGTATAATATGCTTAATTTTCTAAACAGTAATTTGTGACTGTGAGTTCTATCTTTTAAAAATACAATTTATTAACGCTTTGTATTCATTCAAACTCAAATTTAAAGTACATCAATATTGATAAATGTCTTATTAATGACTTTCTTAATTTTTATTCAAAATAAAAAAGGCTAAATTTTCTCAAATTTAACCTTTTAAATAATTGTCTCTGTTGAACTAGTTCATTTTCTTCAAATTCTCTTTGAAGACCTTCGTAAATTTTTCCAATTTTGGTTTTATCACTACTTGACAATATGGATTATGCCCATTCAGTTCATAATAATCTTGGTGATAATCTTCAGCAGGATAAAATACTGTAAAAGCTGTAATTTCTGTAACAATTGGATTCGGAAAAACATGTTCGGCATTCAATTTAGCTTTCCAAATTTCTGCTGTTTTCTTCTGAGCTTCGTTATGATAAAAAACCGCCGAACGATATTGCGGACCTTCATCAGCACCTTGACGATTCAAGGTAGTAGGATCATGTGTTTTCCAGAAAATTTCTAAAATTTTATCGAAAGAAATTTTCTTTGGGTCGAATGTTACTTGCACAACTTCTGCATGACCAGTAAGTCCCGTACAAACTTCTTTATAAGTTGGGTTTTTAACTTTTCCGCCAGAATAGCCAGACTCTACTTTTACAACACCTTCTACCTGTTGAAAAATGGCTTCTACGCACCAAAAACATCCCGCTCCGAACGTCACTACTTCTGTTCCTTCAAGATTGACTTTTTCATTGTTCATTTTTTCTGTATTTTTCTGATTATCAGAACCTTTAGCACATGATATATTTACTAGCAATGTAAATATTCCAAGAAGTACGACATTAATTTTCGATTTCATTGTTGATAACGTTTAAAACTTGATGTAAGTTTGTATTTTTTATGAAAGAATTCTTTCGATGAAGATTCAAATCGATAAAGAACACTTTAATCTAAAAGAATATCCAAAGATAATACCAATTAAAAATTAGATTGTCTGATGAATGACATACTTACGAATACAAAACCACCAAAGATGCCAAAAAGTTATCTTCAAGTTGTTCAACAACGTTGGCAAGATGCTTTAAAAACGAATGGATTTATTATTAAATTACTGACAACCCTTGGTATAGCTACTTTGGCTGCCCCACAATTTCCTTCATTTTTTATCAATATTCAAAAGCGTGATGGCGCTTATCTTTCCGATTTTGTATTAAATCATCTTCCTGCGATTGATGTTTCAACACCAATTTTTGCTCTTATTTATGGAATGTTGGTTTTCTTGCTTTGTAGAGTATTGGTCAAACCAAAGTTATTTCTACTTTTTACGATAACGTTTGTGATTGAAACCGTATTGAGGATGTCAACCATTTATTTTTTTCCATTGAATCCTCCACTAGATTTAGTTCCACTTCACGATACTTTTGCCGAATTACTCATTTACGGAGATACAGAACCTATCACAAAAGATTTATTTTTTTCGGGGCATACTGCAACGATGGTGATGATTTGGTTGTTTCTTGAAAAACCTTGGGAAAAAGCTTTAGCGGCTGTTACAGGCGTTTCAATTGCTATTTTATTATTAATTCAGCACGTTCATTATACAGCAGATGTAATCGGTGCATTTTTCTTTACTGCACTTTCTTATGTAATTGCTCGTTATCTCAACAAACAGCAATGGCAAATTACTTGTAGTGTGTTATTATTGTTTTTATTACTTTTAGAAACACTTTTCTGGTTTAGCAATAAAATCGTTTAAGTCCAAAAATCATAATCCTTTGTATTTTAAGGAAATGATAGAAAATATATTAATTAATCCTTTAATTTTGCAAGTCATAAATTAGTACATTCTGGAGAGTTATTCATCTTGAAACTAATGATTGTGAATTATCAGAGGTAAATTGTAAATTTTCTAATGAAAAATTTACAATTTCATTACATTCAATTAATTTGCATTGTTTTACCAGAAAAAAGGAAACTTTTTCTTTTTTCTAAAACTAAGTAAAGGTGGTTCTGCCCAACTACGTTTACGAAGCGATTGTCAAAATCGTTTAACTTTATTTTGTACAATTTTTCATAAAACTGGTTTGGTTGAACAAATTAGTTTTGTACCAGGAACTTTTTATCAAATATAGTTCTTGCAAACCACTTTAATTCAGGGTAAAAATATGGTAAAGTTTGAGTCGAAAACCTTCCAATTGGGAGAGAAACTAACACAAGAGCAGAAAGAGTATTTCCGCAAGTATGGTGTAATTCAATTTAAAAATTTCATTAATGCTGAAACGATTCAAACGTTTATCAGCGAATTAGATAAAATTGAAAAGCAATGGTTGGCTGATGGCATTGAGAAAATCAATGGTATTCCGTTGAAGTTTGGTAAAGACGAACACGGCAACAAGATGATTCAAAGAATGTGCTTTACAAACAAGTACAGTACTTTCTTAGGCGAATTTTTGAAAGACCCACGTTTACAATTATTGGTTGAATTATTAGCTCCTTATGACGGTCGTATTAGCGATAACGAAAAAGATGGACTGGTTTTTAACCACTATGTAAATGCACCAAACAGTAAATTCACACAAATGGGATGGCATACAGACAGCCCACGTGATTTATTTTTAGGACAAAAAATTCTTCCGATGTTAAACGTTGGTGTACACTTAGATAATTGCCCAAGCACAAATGGTGGCTTGAGAGTATTGCCAGGTACACAAAACCAAAGTGTTTTAAAACTTTTATTTGGTAAAAAACAGTTTATCGATCATACTCCAGATGCGAGAGAAGTAGGTTTTGAAATTGAAGCTGGAGATTTAACGGTACATGATGGTCGTTTATGGCACCGAGTAGAAGTTTCTCCTAATTTCGGAGAAAAGTCTCGTCGTAGAGTGATGTATGTGCCAATTATTACTGGTAAATACATGCCGAAAAACGAAAACAGCAAAACACCATTTTATCACCGTTTTGCAAAAGTAGTTCAGAAATAAGGAATTGTTTGAATATAAAAAAGCCTGCGAAAATCAAATTTCGCAGGCTTTTTTGATGTTTTGTTATCAATGAAGCTTTACTTACTTCGATAGCTTTGATTTCACAAAAGCAAAAATCATTGGTAAAACAGAAACCGCAATAATGCCTAAAACTACTTTTTCAAAATTGTGTTTTACCCATTCGTTATTTCCTAAAAAATAGCCCAATAAAGTAATTGAAGTAACCCAAAGCACAGCACCTAAAACACAAAAAGTAATATAAGTACTGTATTTCATACTTCCAGCTCCTGCTACAAATGGCGCTACTGTACGAACAATCGGAACAAAACGAGCCATAATAACAGTTTGTCCGCCATGTTTTGCATAAAATTCTTCAGTCTGCGTAATATGTTCACGTTTCAGAAATAGAATTTTATCTTTCGACTTCACAAATTCACTAAAGTACTTTCCAATAAAATAATTCACATTATCGCCCAAAAGTGCGGCGCCAATCAAAAGAGGAATAACAAACGTAATTTCAATTTTACCCGTTGCTGCTGCCAAAACACCTACCGCAAAAAGTAGAGAATCTCCCGGTAACAAAGGCATTACGATTAATCCAGTTTCAACAAAAATAATCAAGAAAAGTAATCCGTAAGTAACTGTTCCATGTTCGCTGATAAAATCAGAAAGTGCGGTTAATGGGTCTTTGAGGAGTTGTAAAAAAAAGTTGATAATTTCCATTGTGTTCGTTGGGTTTGTTAGTAAGTATTATACATTAAAAATCAGTTATGAGAAAAGGGACTTTTTGAACTCGCCTTGACTGATAACTGATTCTACATGTTTGTCGATGTGATGTGTTTACTTATCTAAGAAATGAGTGAAAGTATCACCTCTTAAGCCCAAACGAATGGTTTCTAAAGAAATTACTTCGTGTGGTGCAATGTTTCCAACGTTTACGTTAGCTCCTACTAATTTCACAAACCAAACTTGTTGAGATTTTTGTGGAGCTTCCCAAATGATTTTTTCTTCAGGAATTTCAGTTAGAATTTCTTCTACCAATCCTTGACGAACTTCACCAGATGCACGGAACAAACCAACGTTTCCGCCTTCACGAGCTTCGCCAATTACTTTCCAAGCACCAGCTTCTAATTCAGCTTTCATCAATTTAATCCATTTGTATGGAGGAATGATTTTCGCCTCATCTTTAGAACCTACTTCTGAAAGTACAGTTACTTGTTTAGCTAAAGTTCTGATATATTCACATTTATCATCTTGTTCCATTTCTAAAGAACCATCAGAAACTTCGGCATACTCCATTCCGAATTCGTCTAAAATACGACGGTACTCATCAAATTGTTTACGAATAATAAAAGCTTCAAATAAAGTACCGCCAAAGTAAACTGGAATACCTGCAGACTTGTAAACGGCTAATTTTTCCTTCAAGTTTGGTGTAACGAACGAAGTAGCCCAACCCAACTTAACGATGTCGGTATAAGCAGCACTCGTTTCCAAAAAATCCTCTATTTGTCTGATACTTAGACCTTTGTCCATCACCATTGTGTATCCTTTTTGGCGTGGCTTAGTAGTTCTCTCAGGAATTTGAGTAAGTGGATAATTCATATTTTTGCTATCGGTTATCAGTTGTCACCTATCGTTTTTCTTACCTTAATTCCTCCATAAATCCTTTTAAAAAAGCATATTATTGAATCAAGACAAGAACGTGAATTGCAAAATTAAATATATCCTTTTTATCCCGCAAATTAGAATGTTAATATATTGTGTTAATTCAATACCTATAGCACATAAACTACTCAATAACAGATACTTAATATTTTTTGAAAAATAATTTTTCTTAGATTTATTAAATTTTAACAAAAAGGTGTTTTTTTAATGAACAGTGTTCATTACTTTTGCAATGACTAATCTTTAACTTATCTAAAAATGAAAAAAATCATCAATACACTTGCCGTGTTCCTTTTTATAATAAGTGTGGGAAATGCGCAGTCTATCACGAAAGACGCCATCTTAGGTGAATGGCTATCGCAAGAGAAAGACGGGAAAGTATTAATTTTCAAACAAGGTGAGAAATATTTCGGAAAAGTAATTTGGGGGAAAGCGACTGGCAGAAAAGATGAAAAAAATCCAGATGCTTCTTTAAGAAACAGAGATATCATTGGTTCTACTATTTTAAAAGACTTTGTTTTTAAAGGAAAAGCTTGGGAAGACGGCAGTGTTTACGACCCGAACAATGGCAAGACGTACTCTTGCAATATGAAATTAAAAAGTATTGACGAATTAGAAATAAGAGGTTTCATCGGTTTTTCTTTGCTAGGAAGAACAACCGTCTGGACAAAAGTTAAATGATTCTTGTGGAAATTGTATCCACATTTTAATCGAAATTGAAAATATGGGTATTACCGAGAGAAAAGAAAGAGAAAGACAAGAAGTTCGGTCTTTGATTTTAGAAGCCGCACAGCAAGCCTTTATTGAAGATGGTTATGAAAAGGCTTCTATTCGTGCGATTGCCGACCGTGTGGAGTACAGTCCAGCGACGATATATCTTTATTTTAAAGACAAAAGTGAAATTTTCTTTGCTGTACATGAATTAGGTTTTGAAAAATTAATAAATCAACTGTTGGATGCGGTTGAAGGAATTGAAAATCCAATCGAAAAACTTCGACAACAAGGTTATGCTTACATGAACTTTGCTTTGGAAAACCCTGAAATGTACGATTTGATGTTTATTCAAAATGCACCGATGGAAGCCATTTTTGAAAACGAAGAATGGGTTTGTGGACATAGATGTTTTGAGCATTTATGCGATACGGTACAACAATGTATTGACAACAAACTCATTAAAATTTCAGTATTAGGAGTAGCAACGATGTCAATCTGGTCGTTTATGCACGGCTTGGTTTCATTGAAAATCAGAAATAGATTTAAAACTTTTCCACAAGAACATATACAAAATTTAATGTCGGCATCTGTAGAACAAATGATCGCACTTTTACAAAATGACTAATCCAGCATTTGAGTTTTTTAAAAATAATCTTGGAAAACCTATCGCCGAAAATAGTCCATCGCCTGTTTCAAAATGGTTAGATGGTGTTTTAGTAGCATTAGAAGAAGATTCTCTTTCGGTAGAATACATTATCAGAAAAGATATGTGTAATCCAGCCCACATCCTTCACGGAGGCGTTGCCGCTACCATGATGGATGACATCATCGGAATGACAATTTTCAGCATGGGCCACACTGCTTTTTACGCTACCGTTAATCTTTCTATTGATTACTTATTTTCAGCGAAAATCGGCGAAAAAGTAATTTCAAAATCAAAGATTATCAGGGTTGGTAAAAAAATTGCACATGCTGAAGGAGAAATCAGAAATGAACAAGGCAAAATTATCGCAAAATGTACCACCAATTTGGTATCAACCAGCAACGAGATAAAATCTTTATAAAACATTACCAAACAAGCACGATAAACCTTTCGAGACTAAGTGCTTTTTATTTTGCTTAACAACTAAACACTGTTTATATTTTAAATAACGTTTATGAAAACCCTCAGAAACTTCAAAAAAATGCTTCAATTTTTCCATCATGCTTATTCAAAATTGGCGATGATGCTACTATTAGCAATGTGCTTTTTCACTGATACTTTGGCACAGTCAGATATTTTAAATCGATATGTTCAAGAAGGTTTAAATAATAGCCAGACACTCAAGCAACAGCAATTTTCTTTGCAAAAAGCCGTGTATGCGCTTGAAGAAGCCAAATCGATGTTCAAACCCAATGTGAGTTTCAACACCACCATCTCGGCAGCTCAAGGCGGTAGAAAGATTGAAATTCCAGTCGGAGATTTAGTAAATCCAGTTTACACCACGCTAAATGCTTTGACGAACTCGACAAAATTTCCACAAATCTCAAATACTTCTGAGCAACTTGTTCCTAAAGATTTCTATGATTTACGTTTCAAAACCACCATGCCCATTTTGAATGCTGAAATCAGGTACAATCAAGCCATCAAAAAAGAACAAATCAGCGTACAACAAACTGAAATACAAGTTTATAAAAGAGAATTAGTACGTGATATTAAAATTGCATATTTCAACTATTTGAAAGCGACAGAAGCCGTAAAAGTTTATGAAAATGCTTTAAAAATTCTGCAAGAAAGCGAAAGAGTCAATGAAAGTTTAATAAAAAATGGTTCGGCAAATCCAACGGTTTTGGTGCGTACTCGCAATGAAATTTCAAAAATTGATGCTGAAATCAGCAATGCAAAAGGCAATCAGTTGAACGCTTCTGCTTACTTCAATTTCCTTTTGAATAAAGATTTCAATGCCAAAATTGAAATTGACAATTTGGACACTTCAGTACTGAACTTAAATTTAGAAGAAGGACATCGAGAAGAATTAGACAAAATTCAAGCGGGAATTAATATCAATAAACAACTTGTAGGATTGAGTCAATCTTATAAAAAACTCAAAGTAGGAGCTTCTTTAGACCTCGGCTCGCAAGGGCGATTTGCCCAAATTGCCAATAGTGATAAAAACTTTTTCAATCCAAATGCTTTTGTTTTACTCGGCGTTTCATTCGATTTACCCGTTTACTCTTTCGGCAGAAATCAATTGAAAGTAAAACAAGCTGAAATGGATTTAGCAGCTTTAGACACGCAAGCGCAACAAGTAAAAAATCAATTAGCCTTACAAGCCGAAACGGCACAAAATTCTCTGAATTCAGCCAAGAAAGTATTTGAATCAAAAGCTTCGCAGATTTCAACGGCGGAACGCTATTACCGTGATATGTTGCGTCGATACAAAGAAGGAAACCTGAATTTCATCGAACTTTTAGACGCTCAAACACAAATCACGACCGCACAATTACAGCAATCCATTTCTTTATTTGATGTTTGGCAAAAATGGGTGGAAGTAGAAAGAGCCAAAGCCAGTTATGAACTAAAATAATCCTTAAAAAACAAAATCATGTTTAAGACCATCAAAAGTATTTTTAGAAATATTACCGAAAAAGATAATATCATCACCAAACCAAGCAATTCAAAACCTGCTAAAAAATCATTTTACGATTTAAAAATCAGCAATTTAACAGGAAAACAAGAAATCAACTTTGCTGATTTTGCAGGAAAAAAAGTACTCTTAATCAACACGGCTTCAAAATGTGGTTACACGCCACAATATGAAGATTGGCAACAATTCCATGAAAAATTTGGTGATAAAGTAATTGTAATCGGTTTGCCTGCTAACAACTTTTTAGCACAAGAATCTGGAACGGCTTCGCAAATTGAAGAATTCTGCCAAGTAAATTATGGTGTTTCGTTCACAATTACTGAAAAAGTAAGTGTTTCTGGCAAAGACAAACATCCTGTTTACCAATGGCTTTCGGAAGAACAAAAAAACGGCTGGAACAATATAGAACCAAGCTGGAATTTCTGTAAATATTTAATCAACGAAAAAGGAGAATTGACACATTTTTTTGGCTCGAATATCAAGCCAGAACATCCTTCTTTCAAAAAAGCAGTAGGAATCTAAATCAATATTTAAAGTATAAATACGCTAAAGAAATGAAAAAAATTATCTCTTATTCTCTTGGCTTCTCGTTTATGTTTTCCTTGCTGTTGGCTTGTGGAAAAAAGGTAGAAGAAAAAAAATCGCTGGCTGATGAAGACGTAATTGCCGTAAAAGTAATCAACGTTAGTCAGGCGAATTCTAACGAAGTAATCAAAGCTTCGGGCTTAGTGGCATCTTTACAGGAAGCTCGTTTGTCATTCAAAACGGGAGGAATCATCGCCAAAATTTATGTAAAAGAAGGTCAAAATGTTTCAAAAGGGCAATTATTGGCTTCATTGAATCTGACCGAAATCAATGCACAAGTACAACAAGCTACCGAAGGCGTACAAAAAGCAGAGCGTGATTTACGACGTGTAACCAATCTTTACAAAGATTCCGTTGCTACTTTAGAACAAGTACAAAACCTCACGACGGCACTGAACGTCGCCAAACAAAACTTAGAAATTGCGAATTACAACCAAGGTTTTTCAAAAATCTACGCTACTTCAAACGGCGTAATTGTTAAAAAACTAATGAACGAAGGCGAATTGGCTGGTCCGGGAACACCCGTATTTTTCATGAACGCAACAGGTGCAAACGACTGGGTTTTAAAAGTTGGTGTTGCCGATAAAGATTGGACTCGCCTACATTTGGGCGACAAAGCTACCCTTCAATTAGATGCTTTTCCTGATACTCCTTTTACGGCTTCTGTTTCCAATCTTTCGCAAGGTGCTGACCAAAGTTCGGGTTTGTATCAAGCTGAATTGAAATTGAATACACAAGGCAAAAAAATGGCAACTGGGCTTTTTGGTAATGCTTTGATTACTCCTAATCTTACCCAGCAAAATACTTCAGTCCCGGTTGATGCCGTGATTGAAGGCAACGGAAACGATGCTTTTGTTTATGTAATTGAAAATGGCAAAGCCCACAAAGTAGCCATAAAAATCCTTTCGATTGATAACGACAAAGTATTTATCCAAAATTCTTCAACAGTTATCACGCAAGTAATTACAGACGGTTCGGCTTATTTGGTGGAAGGAAGTAAAGTAAAAATCATTCAATAAAATGGTGAGTTGTGAATGGTGAGTGATGAATTTTGAATTTTGAGTACGGGTAGAAAATTATTAATTAACTATATAAAATCCTTATTCATAACTCACCAAACTCCTCACTCACCATTCACAACTCAGCATTTATAAAGATATTAATATGAAAATCTCTGAATTCTCAGTTAAAAATTACCAATTCACGCTGGTCGTGTTTTTAGGTATTCTTTCAATAGGGATTTACTCTTTATTGAATATGCCTCGTGGAGAAGACCCTGAGTTTTCTTCTCCTCAATTTGGCGTTACGGTGATTTACCCCGGTGCATCGCCCAAAGATGTTGAGCAATTAGTAGCGGATGTGGTTGAAAAACGCATCAACGAATTAGATAATATTGAACGAATCAGAACAAGTATTTTTGATGGTGCTGCCATTTTTCAGGTAGAATATGCTTTTGAGTCTGACCCAGAAGAAAAGTACCAAGAAATTGTGCGTGAAATGAATGCCGTCAGGAAAGAATTGCCTGCCGATGTGTTGGATGTTCGTATCGAAAGGTATCAGCCCGATGGCGTCAATATTTATCAATTTGCTTTAGTTTCTGAAACACTCCCTTACTCTAAATTAGAAAAGTATGCCGATGATTTAGAGAAAACTTTAGAGAAAAATCGTTCGCTCAAAAACATTAAAAGTTGGGGTTTTCCAGAACGTAAAATTTCGATTGAGCTGAATCAAGCGAAATTGGCGCAAGATAAAATTCCAGTAAACAGAGTTTTAGGAGCGATTCAGTCTGAAAATGTGAATATTCCTGGCGGTTCATTGAATCTTTCAAACAAAAAATTCAATGTGAAAACTTCTGGAAATTTTAAAGATATTGAAGAAATAAAAAATGTAATTGTCTTTACAAACGGTACGAAAATCGTTTATTTAAAAGACATCGCCGAAGTAAAATACGCCTACGAAGACGAAACGCATAAAACTCGTTTGAACGGACATAGAAGTGTTTTTGTAACGGCTTGCCAGAAATTCGGACAAAACATTATTAAAGTAAGAGCCCAAACCGATCCAAAAATTGAAGAATTTAAAAAGACTTTACCAAAATCGGTAGATTTAGTAAAAGTATTCGACCAAGCGGAATCTGTGGATAAACGTTTGATGCGTTTTGCCAAAGATTTCGGCATTGCTATTCTTTTGGTTTTGATTACGCTTTTGCCTTTGGGTTCAAGAGCGAGTTTGGTCGTCATGATTTCAATTCCACTTTCGCTGGCAATTGGTTTGGCATTACTTTATGCTTTGGGCTTTACTATTAACCAACTTTCAATCGTTGGGATGATTGTCGCTCTGGGGATTTTGGTGGACGATTCTATCGTGGTCGTAGAAAATATTGAACGCTTTATGCGGATGGGCATTCCGAAAAAGCAAGCCGCCATTGATGCTACCAAACAAATTAGTTTGGCGGTTGTAGGTTGTACGGTTTTATTGATTTTCGCCTTTTTGCCCGTTGCCAATTTGCCAGAAGCGGCTGGAAAATTCATCCGAAGTTTGCCGATGGCAGTAAGTGTTACTGTACTTGCTTCAATGTTTGTGGCTTTGACGATTGTGCCGTTTTTATCAAGTGTTATCTTGAAAAATCATGAAAATGCTGAGGGAAATTTTATTTTAAGAGGAATGAAACGTTTGATTTCAGCCACTTATGGGAAATTGATGGATTGGTGTTTACAACATCCAAAAACTACACTTGCAGGAGGAATGGGAATTTTCGTCGGAGTAATGTTGATTGCTAAATTCTTTTTGGGCTTCTCGCTTTTCCCAACTTCCGAAAAACCAATGTTTTTGGTAAACGTTTCAACACCCGTTGGAACAAACCTAAAAGCAACCGACGAAGTAGTGCGTTTTGTAGAAAATGAACTTAAGAAAGAACCAGAAATCAAAAATATTGCTGCCAATATCGGTAGAGGAAATCCAAGAATCTATTATAACGTAATTGGCGGAGCAGAAGCTGAAAACTTTGGTCAACTTTTCGTGCTTTTGCATGACGTGGAAACCAAAGAGAAAAAAGCAATTATCGACCGACTGAGAGGAAAATTAACGAACTATCCAAATGCCAAAATTGAAGTGAAAGATTTTGAGCAGGGGCCGCCTTTGGAAGCTCCAATTGCCTATCGTGTTTTCGGAAATAATTTAGATAGTTTAAGAATCATTGCTGGACAAATTGAAAATATTTTGTCTGCTCAGGAAGGTGCTATTTATACAGACAATCCGTTAAAAGTACAGCCAACCGACCTAAGAGTACACATCAACAAAGAAAAAGCAGGTTTAATGGCTGTCAATATTTCGGACATTGACCGTACTGTTCGGATGGGAATTGCAGGTTTGAATGTTGGTACTTATCGTGAAGAAGGACAAATTGATGATTATAACATTAATGTTTCAATTCCGAGAATTGGAGCCAAACAAGGTTTTGAAGTATTTGATAATTTGTATGTAAACAATACTTTAGGAACAGCTATTCCTTTGAAGCAATTGATTGAAGTAAAATTTGAAACTTCTCCGAATCAGATAAAGCATTATAACAAAGACCGTTACGTAATGATTTCTACTTTCTTGAAATCAGGTTATAACACTGCGAAAGTAAACCAAGAGTTGATTCAGAAGTTGAATAAATTCAAATTTCCGAAAGGATTTTACTACACCGTTTCTGGTGAAGCAGAAAATGCAGAAAAATCTTTTGGAGGCATAGGGGTAATTATCCTGATAACTGTCTTTGGCATGATTGCGATTCTTATCCTTGAATTTAGGAATTTTAAATCAACGCTTATTGTACTTTCTGTGATTCCTTTAGGGATTGTTGGTGCGATTGTCGGACTGTTAATTGCCGGAGAAAATTTATCATTTACAGCCGTAATTGGTTTTATCGCCTTAATTGGTATCGAAATCAAAAACTCGCTTTTACTCGTAGATTTTACCAATCAGTTAAGAGAAGATGGAATGGAATTAGATGAAGCCATTCACCAAGCAGGTGAAATTCGTTTTGTACCTATTTTGTTAACTTCTTTCACGGCTATCGGAGGCTTAATTCCATTAGTCATTGAATACTCTGATTTGTATTCACCTTTAGCAATTGTATTAATTGGCGGTATTACAAGTTCTACTTTATTGGCTCGTTTGGTTACACCAGTAATGTATAAATTGCTTCCACCAACTATTCATAAAAAAACTGCGCTGGCATAATTATTTTCACAATCATTCGAGGAATACTATTTCAATATCATTGAGCGTTCTAACAGAGAGAATTTTATCTATTAAATTAAAATTTAAAATCAATGAAATTCAGCACGAGTAAACTAATTCAATTTTTATCACGGCATTTCTATATTAATCCGAGATTAATTGCACCACAGAAACGCTTTTATGCAGATTTGGGTATGAACTCGTTGGAGTTCCTTGAATTGATTGTGCATTTAGAAAATACTTACGGAATTGTTTTGCCAGACAATGAAGTGGATAAAATTCAGACGATAAAACAACTCTCTGAAGTAATGGAAGCGAATCTTGTTCGTGTAGAAGCTTAATCAGCTAAGTATTAAGCAAGTTACATGTGTTTTGGAATAGTTTAATATAAATTTAATCTTATCCAAAATCATTCAATAATCATCAAAAAGGGTTAGCGATTCATTCGTTAACCCTTTTTTGATAATAAAACTTACCCCGCTATTTCGTTCAACGCTTTCACAAAAGCGTCTAATTCTGCTGTTGTTGTATATAAATGCGGTGTCACTCTTACACCCATTACATCAGCTTTGGGGTTTGCAATCGCTACGGTGAAGATTTTATATTTCTCAAAAAGTAGTTTAGATAATTCCGAAGGCGTTTTTCCTTTTACGCCTACATTGGCAATGCCACAGCAACGAAAAGCTTCTTTTGGCGTATTCAGAATGATATTTGGGTTGTCACGTACTTTATCTGTCCAGTATTTTTGAAGGAATCTCAAGCGTGCTTCTTTGCGTTGAATACCAATTTTTTGATGAAATTTAATGGCATCTTGTATCGCCAAATCAGTTGCTACTGGAATCGTTCCTGTATGATTGAGCTTACGAATATCATCATCGGCAAAACCCATATCACCGTACAGTTGCCAAATTTGTTTGATTTTATTTTTCCTTACATATAAAATTCCAGCTCCGAGCGGATTGCCGAGCCATTTATGTAAACTACTTCCATAATAATCACAACCGCCAAGGTCTTCAATTTTAAAATCTAAATGTCCGAAAGCGTGAGCTCCATCCACCATTACTTCTACTCCGTGGCGATGTGCCATTTCTACGATTTTTTTTACTGGCAAAATTTGTCCTGTGATATTGATTAGGTGACAAATCATCAGCAAACGAGTTTTGGACGTAATGGCTTTTTCGTAAACCTCCACAATTTCTTCATCTGAGTTTGGATGATTGGGTACAGAAACCATTTTATTGACGATGCCATATCTGCGAGCTTGCAACTTGAACATATCTAACATCGCACCATAATCTTGCTCTGCCATAATGGCTTCGTCGCCTTCTTTCCAAGAAAATCCTGCGATAATCGTGTCCAAAGATTCGGTCGTATTTCTGGTAATAATCAATTCTTCATGCGAACAGCCCAATAATTCCGCCAATTGTTTTCTGGAAACCAATTTATCGTCAAACTGACGAGTACGCATATAATAAGAAGATACCTTATTTACGTCACGAATATGCTGAATGTACGCCTCTAATACTTCGTTGGAAGCCAAAGAATAATAGCCATTTTCGAGATGAATAAAATCATGCGTGAAATTGTAGGCAGTTCTGATTTGTTGCCAAAAAGCCTCATCTTCCGCCAATTTTTGGGCTGGAATCTGTACAGATTTGGCTAAAAGGTTTTCAATATCAAGCATTGAAACCGCAGAAATACCTGTGAATGTTTTAAGAAACTGACGTTTGGAGAGATTTGGCATTGTTTGAAGTGAAGGATTTTTGGAATTATGAGTTATGAATTTTGAATTATGAGCAGTTTGCCGCTGCGATGATGAAATCAAAGCATTAGGATATAAATGCCTCTCTTGAAATTACAGAATTTATGTAAGAAGACAAAATAAGTAATCTATGTAAGAAGACTTGATTATATTGATTCAGCATTTTGTAGAGATGTCTAAATTCATAAACGCAACGGCGGACTGCTCATAATTCATAACTCATCATTCATAATTAGCATAAGCTTTCAATAAAAGCGTCGTAAATTGCAGGAGTATTTTGTAATCTTATTCTGAATGTCCCAAGAATTTCCGCCACTTCCCATACTTTTTCAAGACGAACATTTTGTTGCCATTAACAAACCGCATAATTTATTAGTCCATCGTTCTTCTATCGCTGCCGATGAAAGTGTTTTTGCCTTGCAATTACTCCGTGACCAGTTGAATTGTTGGGTAAGTCCATGCCATAGATTAGACCGCAAAACTTCGGGAGTTTTACTTTTTGCGCTTTCTTCCGAAGCCGACAAAGAAGTTAAAAAGCAGTTTGAAGCCCATAACATTCAGAAAAAATATTTGGCTTTAGTAAGAGGTTATTTGCCGTCATCGGGCATGACCGACCGACCATTGGAGCGAGAAAAAGGAGGTTTTCAGGATGCCATTACGCACTTTAAATGTTTACAACAAGTAGAATTGCCAATTATGGTAAGTAGATACCCTACTTCTCGATATTCATTGGCAGAAATTTCGCCAGAAACGGGAAGAATGCACCAAATCAGAAGACATTTTGCACAATTGAGGCATTATTTAATTGGTGATAAAACTTACGGCGAATGCAAACAAAATAAAATGTTTGAAGAGAAATTTGATTTACACACCATGCTTCTGCACGCCAGAGAATTGGTTTTTGAACATCCTTTTACCAAAGAAAGTACCCGAATTATTGCTCCGATGAACGAAGAATTTATCCGAGTACTTTCAGCAATTGGAATGAATACCGATGGACTTTAGGAAAAAATTATATATTCCCGTTTACTTCTTGAACTGTCGCAGCCAAACGAGTGTAGTACAAAGTCGTTGTAGCTTCAAAGCCAGAATCAGTTCCTAAAATCAACCAAAGGTTTCCATTGGCATCAGCTTTACCTGTAGCTACTCCTGTTTTTCTGATTAATTTGTACTCACTTTTTTCTGTACCATTGGCAATATTTCCATATACTTTCATATCATCACCATTGGCAGCTTGTTGCATTTTTTTAATATTCATGGTATAATGCTTCGAAGTACTGTCAAGCACTTTTTTAGGTTCAATACCCGTAAAACCTAAGCCAAAATAAACACTTTCACCTGGTGCACCACCCACACCAACCGCATTTGAAGGAGCATTAGAGGCAAGTTCTACTTCAAAGCTAATCGTGTATTTTTGATTAGCTTTAAGCCCTGAATACTTTCGGCTCAAGAACATAAACAAGTCGTCACTGTGGTTATTACCCGAAATTCTGAGTGCTTTTTTAGTCGTATCCAAAGGCATTGGTAACTTGGCTTGGCTGAACTTTAATTCATAAAAATTCTCCTCACCAACAGGATAATCAGCGAAGTCACCTTTCCATCCTTCTATGGAAGTATTGAAGTTTTCATTGATATAAAACGTCGGAACGTAAGGTGTACTTTCCAAGGCACATGAAGATAGAATAGAGGCTACGAATACACTTAAAATGATTTTTTTCATGATATTTTTTAAAAGTTTGTTTCATCAATGACCCTACTCTTGTAGAAATAGTTGGAAAATATTTTTATATTTTTTTGAAATAAATATCTATCTTTATGATAATCAATAACATATAAAATATTAAATTTCATACATATACAGAGTTATTGATAAGCGTCCTTCAATGCACAGTAAATAATTTTAGCGTAGTAATGTCATGTTGTATCTGATTATTCTTTCAAAATAAAGGTATGTTTTACAAAGTTTTTCAGCCACATCCAGCTCTGCGAGAGTTTGTCAATAACATCATGGTTTTTCAATTAGACATTCCTCTACATGAAAAACCACCTACTATTTCGTTTCCTCCTTTGGCTGAACAATGCCTTTATTTTTATCCTTTTGAAGTACCAGAAAGTGAATATTTAACCAGCCACAAAAAAGTAATTCTTCCGCAAAGTATTCTGGTTGGGCCGCAAGTAAATCGGATAAAATTGAAAATGCCTCATCGGAATTTTACGATTAAAGTAGGTTTTCAGCCGGGCGGATTATATCGTTTATTGGGAATACCTATGAACGAAATGATTATGGATGAATCTTTAGAAAGTACTTATTTTTTAGACAAAAATATCAGGTTCATAATTGAACAATTACAAGAAACGGCTTCTTTAGAAAAGTCGCTCGAAATTATTCAAAACTTCCTTTTGAGCAAGTTGAAATTACTAAAACCCAAACTTCCGCTGGATGATGTATTACCGCTAATAAGTAAAAGTGGAGGCTTGGTAAATATTGATACAGTAGCTTCGCAAGCTTGTGTGAGTACTCGTCAATTAGAACGTTTGTTTCTACAACGCTTGGGACTTCAACCCAAATTTTTTGCCAGAATGACACGCTTCGCAAAGGCTTGGACGATTAAAGAAAAATTTCCTGACACAAAGTGGACATCAATTGCCTACCAATGTGGCTATTTTGACCAAATGCACTTGATTCGAGACTTTAAAGCTTTTTGTGGAATATCACCATCCGTTATCGAAGATGAATTCAAAAACTCTCCATATTATCTCGGAAATCAATTTTATGATGAGTAGCCTATCGCCAAAGATGTCGCATTTGTACTATTCTTAGGCAAAGCCTCAGCCTAATTTTGTAATCATAAACTTAAAAATATGATTATGAAATCTTTACTCCTCTCCTTTTTCTGGGTTGCAAGTCTATCTTTTGGCTTTGCTCAAGACCGTTCACAAGATAAAATTGCTATCGAAAAACAAGTCGATGCCGTAATTAATAGTTGGAATAATCACAATTATGACGACATGAAAGAGTATGCTACCGAAGATGCCGACTGGGTAAATGTGGTAGGAATGTGGTGGAAAAACCGAAAAGAAGTACAATATGCCCATCAGGTTTTTCACAAAGTAATGTTTCAAAACACGCCTTTGAGCAAAACAAGTGTACATACCCGATTTATTACCAACGACGTAGCCATAGTTCATCTCTATTGGCACATGGGAGCTTATACTTCGCCAAATGGCAATTACTACAAAGAAGCAGAAAACTTAGCCCTGATGGTTTTCGTGAATAAAGCTGGTAAATGGCTTTTAAGCTCCGCTGAAAATGTAATTATCAACGAAGCTGCACAACAGAGTAATCCTATCAATAAAATGCCTAAAGAATAATTCAGAATATTTTTTATTCTTATCGTTCTGAATATTAATAAATTCACTAATTTTGCAGTCCCGGAAATGAAGCTAATGGTACTTTCGTTGCGGGAATTACAAATTTTAACGTACCAATGCAATGAATCAAAAAATCAGAATCAAATTGAAGTCATTTGACCACACTTTAGTGGACAAATCGGCTGAGAAAATCGTGAAAGCGGTTAAAGCTACAGGTGCAGTAGTTTCAGGTCCAATTCCTTTGCCTACTAAAATTGAGAAATTCACAGTTTTGCGTTCACCACACGTTAACAAAAAAGCTCGTGAGCAATTCCAATTATGTACTTATAAGCGTTTAATTGACATTTTCTCATCATCTCCAAAAACAGTTGATGCGTTAATGAAATTAGAATTGCCTTCAGGTGTTGATGTTGAAATCAAGGTGTAGTTTTCCTTGCTTAGAACATAAAAAAATCCCTTTTAACATTGTTAGAAGGGATTTTTTGTTAAAAATAATTATGACTTTAAATTAACACATATAAGTAATAGCATATTATTTGGCTATCAACGTCTTACTTTTCTTGTCTCGTATGTTTGTCTTACTAAAAATCATGTTCAAATAGATTAAATTCCGAAATTAGCATTTGTGTGATGAGAGGAGATTCTTGTCTAAACAATCCATTTGGATATGTACATTTCAAGG
>NZ_JAYGIM010000024.1:0-51960 GCF_034930985.1 Arcicella lustrica | reverse complement strand
TTAAAATACATTTAGAAATAAAAAATAAATGGTGTAATCTTGGTAATACAATAAAAAAAACTTGACAATCAATTCAGTTTTTAACCCCTAATACTGTCAAGCTTTTTTAGGATGAGACATTCTTGGACGACTTACAAGATTTCTAAATCAGGACGCTTAATTTCTCGGACGACTTACAAGATTTCTAAATCAGGACGCTTAATTTCTCGGACGACTTACAAGATTTCTAAATCAGGACGCTTGATTTCTCGGACGGCTTACAAGATTTCTAAATCGGGATGCTTGATTTCTCAGACGGCTTATAAGATTTCTAAATCGGGATGCTTGATTTCTCGGACGACCTAGAAGATTTCTAAATCAGGACGCTTGATTTCTCGGACGACTTACATGATTTCTAAATCAGGACGCTTGATTTCTCGGAAGACTTACAAGATTTCTAAATCGACTTGCAAACTCCCAAGACTTTAAAGCTAATTACTTTTTCTTGGAATACGTAATACTAATCCCACTCACTTGCTTATACGCTGGGCTACTTGCTCCAAATGCCGCTTTTATATATTTTTTTACATCAATACTAATATAATATAAACCTGTTCCTTCTTCATATAAAACCTTATCCCTCAGAAGCCTAGCATTACTAAGGTCAGTATAAATAGCCGAAACATGTTCGTTGGCATTACTTTGTTGGTTAATTAAATTTTTTACAGTACTTACTTTCAAATCCACTTCATTAGGAGCATAACTAGGCTCGCTTTCTAAAATAGCGACCAACGCTTTTAAATGCTCAACTTGTTGGTTAAAAGATAGTTGTGACGATGAAATTGTTTTAGTGGTTTCACTATTACTACTATCTAAATTGTTGGTTGTTACTTTAGTAGAGCTTGCTCTCTTCCCTTGCAGTTTTCGATTAAATCCTTTTACATCCTTCTTGTAGCATCTGGGGCATCGGTAGTATCAAAAACATTCATGAGTCGAGTAGATAAAGGTTTATTGTCTTTAAACAACAAAGCCCTTTCATTGATAGCGATATTATAAGCAGCATTTTGTCTGATAATTTCGTCGATTGCATCCTTTGCTTGGCTGTGAATGGTTTCTAAAGAAGGGATTTGAATAGAAGTTTTGCTAGGTTGGTATTGAGTGCCGAATCCTTTGCAGAAATTAATAAGGTCTAGGAAGTTTTTCACGTTCATAACGTGTCCTGTTTCTGATGTTGTAGTCATTTTTGTTGATTTTGGGAAAAGTGAGAAATTAATAATAAGGTAGCTTAGAGCAATCAGCTTTGAGTTCCATAATAGAATACATCTACCTAGCTCTCAGCTGTTTAAAATTAAGATTTTTTTTAAATTGAAAAGACGAGCACCTCCGTATTTTTATTAAACGGTAATTTTTTGGGTGGAAATTCGCTTGTATCTGCATTACAGGGGGATGATATGTTTGTAGAGAAAGGAAAAGGGGAGAAATGTACGACTAGCAAAGGTTAGAATAGGAGGGATTGGTACAAGAAAATAATAACACTAAACAATATAAGAAGTACGACTAAACTTTAGCATATTTGGGGGTTATAAGTAATTATTTACCACCACCATACAAAGAATTTGACACTTTAAATCAGACCCAAAAACAAAAATGAAAACTTACAAAATTGACAATTCAAAAATCTCTGAATTCACAAAACGAAGTAACAATAGAGTATTTAAAATTTTAGCAATTACTACGGTGACAATTTCGATTCTAATGTTTCCAATGACACGACAGAAAGATGCACCAGCCGAATTAATTTATATTATGCTTTTTTCTTTACTATTTACAACTATAATTGTTGGATTTATTTACCTTAACAATAAAAAATTGACTCGGTTGACAGCAGAAAATCTTAAAATTATAATTGATGAAAATTCAATAACAAAGGTAGTAGATGTTGAAAACGACCCAAGGCTTAACTTTTTACACAGATTTGCAATTAACAAAGCAAAGAACATTACGAGTGATATTTATTATTCTAAAATTGACTTTGACAACATTAAGCCTATCAAAAAAAAGAATGGAGATTTGTGGGTTAAAGCAATAAACTCAAATGCTTTTAATGGTGAACACATTATAGTAGTTCCTAAAGAATTAACAAATTTTGACGAACTAGAAAAAGAGGTTAACAATAGACTAAAATAAGAATCACGACTTATGTTGGAGATTTTGGTATTTCCGCCCTTGTTGGTATTTGTTCACCAACAACTAGTGCTTAAGCAACGCACCAATTATCAAAACCATATTTTTTGAGTTGTAGGAAAGCCTCGACTACTTGAAGCATGTAAAGTAAAATAGAATAAATATCCCTTTTTCCCAATCCCGAAGGGATGTCAGTATTATAGAAAAGAGCAAGATATTGTTTCTATCACCCCTTCGGGGTTTTTAGTTTTTTGTAAATGGTTTATCTATAATCCTATCATCCCTTCGGGATTTTGATTTTCGTCATTGTTGTTTGTCACGGGTCACCAAGACTAATGATACGGCATAAACAACTTACCAATTATCAAAACCATAATTTGAGTTGTATGAAAATCTAATATTAGTGGCAAGCATAATGCAGAATCAAGTAACTAACACAATACAAAATATGAATAATTTTAAAGAGGCTCAAGAAGATATGAGAAATGGCTACGGCTATGGCTCAATCGGTATTTTTGTTTCAGGGACAGTTTGGATAACCGCTGGTTTAATGGTGAATTTATATTCATCCCAAAAAGGCATTTGGACCTTAATTATTGGGGGAATGTTCATTTTTCCATTGGCAACATTAATTGAAAAACTAATAGGTATCAAAGGAGGACATCATAAAGATAATCCCCTCGGAAAACTTGCAATGGAAGGAACAATATGGATGATTATGTGTATTCCCTTAGCTTATGGTTTATCTTTGGTTAAAACAGAATGGTTTTTCCAAGGAATGTTGTTGATAATTGCCGGACGATACTTGACTTTTGCAAGTATTTACGGTTTACGTATTTATTGGCTTTTGGGAATTGCTTTGGGCTTGGCAGCTTATGGTCTATTTATCATGAAAGCATTAGATTTTGTTTCTGCATTGACAGGTGGTTTAATTGAAATCGTGTTTGGTGTAATTGTTTATGTTTTATATAGAGATAACAAACAAAAGAATTGAGTGTTTCCGTTGTTATTGTTGTTTGTCACGAAGTCGCCAAGACCAACAATACCTGTAGTAAACTATAGTTTTTCACAGATTGCCATTGGCAGAAATTGTTAACACATAACTAAACATAAAATGAAACTACAAAACCTAATACTCACAGTTTTAATATCATCCTATTCAACGTTGGCTTACAGTCAAAAAACTTATAAAGGTCTTCCTGTTATAGAGGCAAATAGTGCAAAAATCAAATATTATGTAAACAATATTGAAAACAATAATTGGACAGTTACACCTAAAGTTGCAGACGATAGCCTTCTGATTAAAACCTACCTTTCTGAAAAAACTAAAATTTTGTTCAAGTTCAAGACAGATATTGATAGTATAAAATTTGAAATTAAGAATGATGAAACCAAACGTTTCTATGTTCATTTAAACAAGGAATCTTATGCCTTGACAACAGTAAGAAGACAGAAGATTTTTATACCAACGTTAAATTATGCTTCAACAAAAAGCAATCCTAAATATAAAATTTTATACACCAACGACAATGAAAAAGGGTATCTTGATTCCTTGAATTCAAAATATCCGATTCTTTTCAAAAATTCAAAAACGCAAATTGATAAAGTTTTGACTATCTTAAATTGGACTCGTAGCCAATGGGAACACAGAGGAGATGTAAGTCCTAAAAAAAATGATGCTATCTCAATTTTAGATGAAGTAAAGGGAGGTGGAAGGTTTCCTTGTTTTGCTTATGGATATGTCTTGGCATCACAGTTAAAGGTTTCAGGATTTAAGTCAAGAGTTATATATCTTAAAACCAGTGATATCGCAACGTCAATGCGAGGTGGAGGACACGTTGCGACTGAAGTTTTTATCGATGAATTACAAAAATGGGTTTTTGTTGATGCTCAATTTAACGCCATGCCTTTTCTCAATAATGTTCCTTTGAATGCCGTAGAATTTCAAAATGCTATTAGAACAAATTTTGATAAATTAGAATTTAAGAGTCTGGGGAAAGTTGATAAAATGTCCTACATAAATTTTGTTCAACCTTACCTTTATTATTTTGATTGTTCTTTTGACCAGCGTGAAAATGTAATTACTGAACGTAACAGAGTCAATAACAAACGAAGTTTAATGCTTGTCCCTTTGGCAACGGAAAATCCGACTTTTATGTTGGTGTGGAACTCAAAAATTGATTATTGTGAATACACAAACTCAATTAATGATTTTTATGCAAAGCCCAATTAGATTGGAAAAATCTGCCAAAGTATTTATTAGGAAATGGGGTTGATGCCTGAACGTCGGTACATTAATCAACATTATACCAGCGGGCGAAATACTAAGAAGTTTTGGAAGTAACCAGCTTATGAATATGCAACCAAGAATTGAAACTTTAACCGAACGAAAACTAATTGGCAAGCGACTGACAATGTCATTAGCGGATAATCAAACTTTTAAACTTTGGCAATCATTTATGCCAAGACGGAAAGAAATTAAAGGCAACTTGACGGCTGAATTATTTTCTATGCAAGTGTACCCTCAATCGTTTGACTTTGCTTTTTCTAATCTTAATTTAGAATTTGAAAAGTGGGCAGCTATTGAAGTAGCAGACTTTAAGACTGTTCCTAATGAAATGGAAACTTACACATTGATAGGCGGACTTTATGCAGTTTTTGATTATAAAGGGTTAAGCACTGATACTAAAATATTTGAGTATATTTTCGGAACGTGGTTACCAAATTCAACAATCTATTTACTTGACGACAGACCTCATTTTGAAATATTGGGAGACAAATACAAAAACAATGACCCAAACTCAGAAGAAGAAATTTGGATACCAATCAGACCAAAAGAATAATGAAAGTTTGGCGTTATAGGGCTGAACTGCAAGATTTTAATTTTAGGAATTTGGTGTCATTGTCTTAATTCCACTACCAATTTCTTTTCTGCAAAGCTTTCAATCCAGCAGGCATATTTATAGAACTGTATCTTCGGATTACTGATGGCATTACTTCATTCATGCCATCAGTAATTAAAAACTTTTTTATTTTTTTTCCAATTATTTCTGTAACCTTTCATAATTACTGCAGTTACCAATACAAATTACACAAAATCAACCTTAATTACTTGGATAATCTTTCTGACAACGCACTCATGCTAAAAGTAAAAGCTGGAGACCTCGACAAGATGGGTCTGCTCTTTGAACGGTACCATCGTTCATTGTATGGCTTTCTTTTTCACATGACTAATCAGAAAGAAGCAAGCGAAGATATGACTCAAAATGTGTTTTATCGGATGCTTAAATATAGAAATGCGTTTGTGGGCGATGGTGAGTTTAGAACTTGGATGTATCATTTGGCTCGCAATGTGTTGAAAGACCATGCCAAAAAAACTATCAAAAATGGCGCTCAATACGATATAAAAGATTTTGAGGAAAGAATAGGAGGGAGCACACTGGCTGATGAGCAATTTGAGAAAGAAGAAGAATTGAATATGCTAGAAAAAGCCCTTGGTAGTTTAAGTACAGAAAACCGTGAATTATTGATTTTGAGTAGGTATCAGGAATTGAGTTATCAGGAGATTGCCAAAATATTGGATACTACCGAAGGGGCAATTAAAGTAAGGGTGCATCGTGCGATGGGTCAATTAAAAAGTATTTATTTTAAAATTAATGTATAAAAAAAGCAAGTCTTATGAAATGTGAATATGATAAAGAGCGACTTACTTATTTGTTGAATAATCCTATCAACGATGTTGAGCGTATAGCGTTAGAAGAACATTTAGCTGAATGTCTGGATTGCCAGAAAGAGTTTGAACAATCTCAGAAATTATGGGCAATAATGGGCGAGATTCCTAAGCCTGTGCCTTCTGCCAATATGCGAACAGATTTTTACGCCATGTTGGAAGATTATAAGGAAACCGTTGCCGAAAAGAATAATCCGTTGACGAGTATATTGGCGAAATTCAAACAGCTTTGGACGATTCAACCTGCCCTTCAATTGTCATATAGTTTTATGTTAATCCTTTTTGGGCTTAGTATGGGTTATTTTATCAATCATTTGAATGTCAGACAGGCTTCAAATCAGGAAATAACGGCTTTATCGTCTGAAGTTCAAGAAATGAAGAAAATGATGATGATGTCCTTATTGGAAAACCCTTCGGCCTCTGAAAGAATGCGTGCTGTGAGTTATTCAGAGGAAATTACCGAAGTAAATACACAGGTAGTAGATGCATTGTTGATGACACTGAACAATGATGAAAATGTGAATGTTCGCTTGATGACCTTAGAAGCCCTTACCAAGTTGTCAGATAATGCTAGGGTGCGTGAAGGATTGGTACAAAGTATTACTAAACAAGATTCTCCGTTGGTACAATCAGCCATTGCTGATGTAATGGTGAAATTGCAAGAAAAAAAGTCAATAAAACCGCTTCAAAAATTGCTCAAACAAGACAATCTCAACGAGATGGTCAAAGACAAAATAAAACAAAGTATTAATCAACTCATTTAAATAAACCTTTACATCATGAAAAGAACATTATTCTCCTTTATAATGGGAGTGGTACTCTCTTGTGCCCAATCGTCAACAAATGCCCAAAAATTTGATGAACATCTTCATAAAGAATTTGAAGTATCGAAGACAACCACCAACATTTTAGCCATTTATAATATCAATGGTTTTGTAAAAGTAGAAGGCTATGCTGGTGATAAAGTGATTCTGGAAGTTGATAAAAATATTTCTGCCCGAGATGAAGATGATGTAGAAACTGGAAAGAAAGAATTCCAGTTGGCATTTGAACAAAAAGGCGATAGTATTATTGCTTATGTGGCTCAACCGTTTGATTCTCGCCCTAATCGTAATAACGAGCGGAGAAACGACAAACGTGTAGAATATCATTATAATGTTGAATTTAAAGTAAAAGTACCTTTCAATATGAACTTGCATATTTCTACCATTAATAATGGATTTGTAGATGTAAAAGATGTAGCAGGAGCATTGCATTTACGCAATATCAATGGTGAAATCACTGTAGCCAATGCGAAAGGACAAAGTAATTTGCATACTATTAATGGTAATATCACGATAAACTACGTGAGTAATCCTCCAGAACCATCATCTTATTATACCTTAAACGGTGACATTAGGGTTACCTATCTCAATGACCTTTCGGCAGACTTACAGTTTAAAAGCATGAATGGACATTTCTACACAGATTTTTCTAATACTGAAGTATTACCAACACAGGTAGTGAAAAACAAAGAAACTAGGGGTGACGGGACGGTTTATAAACTAAACAAAACATCTTCTATCAGAATTGGCTCTGGCGGAAAAGCTTACCGTTTTGAAACCATGAACGGAAGCGTATATATCAAAAAACAACTATAAAATATTTATTACAAAAAATATATCAAGCACATGAACACAATAAAAAAAGCAAGTTTCCTGCTACTATCAATCATATTGATGAACAAAGCAGTAGCTCAGTCAGAAACAAAAGACCAAATTACAGTGCCTTTAACTGACCCAACTAAGCCATATTCGTTAACAGTAAAACTAATCAATGGCTCTATTAAAGTAGCCAGTTATGCGGGTAAAGAGATTTTGATTGAGGCACAAGCTGCTAACGCTAAAAAAGAGGAAAGCAAAGCCAATGCCGAAGGCATGAAGCGTATCGTGGCAGATAATGGATTGGAGCTTACTGCGGAGGAAAATAATAACAAAGTAGTAGTACATTCTGATTCATGGAAAAGAGCCGTTAACCTTACGATAAAAGTACCACAAAATGGAAACTTTAAACTCCATACCATCAATAATGGAGATATTACGGTAGAAAACATCAATGGAGAAATGGAGGTAAACAATGTAAATGGAGCAATAAAACTTTCTAACATTTCAGGTTCTGTAGTGGCTAATACGGTGAATGGCAATATCATTACCAATTTCAAATCAGTAGATAGTAAAGCTCCTATGGCATTTACAACGTTGAATGGAAACGTGGATATTACTTTTCCTGCTACCATTAAAACAAATGTTAAGTTGAAATCAGACAGAGGAGAAATCTTAAGCGATTTTGATATTGACATCGATAAAACTCAGCCTAAGACAAATACAGCAAGTGAAAAAGGGATGTATAAAATCAAAATCGAAGACTGGATTTACGGGAAAATCAATGGCGGAGGACCAGAAATCATGATGAAGAATATGCACGGAAATATCTATTTAAGAAAAGCCAAATAAACCTATTTTAACTTATTAATAAAGAATCTGTAGGGTTAAGATTTATTTTAAACTTACAGGTTTTTAACCTCAGCCCGAACCTATTGACCTGTTTTCTCATAATTAAGCCTGATAAAATTGCAACAAATCAGTAAAACCTCTTGTCTTTGTCCCAAACAAAAACCTCAACAAACAACCTAATATGCTATGAAAAAATTACTTTTGCTGATGCTATTACTATGTATTGCTAGTTTTAGCTTCGCTCAAACGTTTACTATCAACGGAACTGTTAAGAATCAGCAAAATGAAGTAGTTCCTTTTGCTACGATTGCCTTGCATAATGCCAAAGATTCTTTATTGATAAAAGCAGACATTGCCACAGAAGAGGGTATTTTTAAAATGGCTAATATTGCTAAAGGATTGTATTATCTACAAATTAATGCAGTAGGGTTCAAAAGTTTTAGGTCTTCATCTATTGAAGTAATCAATCAAAACATTGATTTACCGTCTTTTACTTTGTTAACTTCTGTGCAACAGTTGGAGGAAGTAAAAGTGGTAGCGTCCAAACCTTTAATAGAGGTAAAACAAGACAAAATAGTTTTCAATGTTGAAAGCAGTATTAATGCGACAGGCTCAAATGCGTTAGAATTATTACAGAAATCTCCCGGAGTACAAGTAGATAAGGATGATAATGTGTTGGTAAAAGGCAAAGCCGGCGTAAGGATTTATATTGATGGAAGACCGTCTCAAATGAGTGGGAAAGACCTTGCTTCAACCCTCAGAAGTATGAATTCTGCTGATATTGAAGCCATCGAAATTATCACGAATCCTTCCGCTAAATATGATGCTGCTGGTGATTTAGGTATTATCAATATTCGTTTGAAGAAGAACCGAAAAATTGGTACTAATGGCAATCTAAGTCTTGGGGCTAATTTTGGTATTACACCAAAATACAATAGCTCACTGAATATAAATCATCGTGATAAAAAGGTTAACCTTTTTGGTTCTTATAGTTATAATCAAGGGGCTTGGCATAATACCACTTTTGATGACCAAATTCTGAACAATACCATCTATAATAAAACGTGGCATGGCTTATGGAAGGATACTTCGCAAAGTGCTAAAGTGGGCGTTGATTACTACATTGATTCAAAAAATACGATAGGCTTTAGTGCGAATGGAAGAATGAGCGACCATAACGGCGGAGGCGAAAGCCAAACGCTGATTGGCAAACGATTTAGTACAGTACCTGATTCTGTGGTACTTTATTCACAAACATCTAACCCTGAAAAAAACAAGAACCTCAACTTAAATCTAAATTATCGTTTTGCCGATACTACTGGTCATGAACTAAATGTTGATGCCAATTATGGTATTTTTACTTCAAGAGGAATAAATTATCAGCCCAATAGGTATCAGTTTTATTCACCAGAAATACCTGCTATCGAGCGAAATTATGTCAGTAAAACCCCGACAGATATTACGATTAGTTCTTTTAAAATTGATTATGAACAGCCCTTCAAAAAAGGAAAACTGGGCTATGGCGTAAAATGGTCGGATGTGACTTCTGATAATACTTTTGATTTCTTTAATGTCATTAATAATACAGAAGTTAGAGATATTGACCGAAGTAACAGATTTACCTATACCGAAAGAGTATACGCTGGATATATAAATTATAATCTTCAGTTAAATAAAAAGTGGGATTTTCAAATTGGATTGAGGGCTGAGAATACTAAGTCGTTAGGGAATCTTACCAGTTATAAACACAACGATTTGGATAGGGTAGATACTACTTATCTAAACTTTTTTCCGAGCGGTACGCTATCATTCAAGGCATCTGATAATCATTCTTTTAATCTTAATTATAGTCGTAGAATCAACCGTCCGAGTTATCAGAATCTAAACCCTTTTGAATATAGGATTGATGAATTGGTGTATTCAAAAGGAAATCCATTCCTTCGTCCTGAGTTAGCCAATAGTTTTAAATTGACCCATGTATATCAATCTAAACTGACAACTTCTTTAGGATATTGGCGAACCAAATTCCCAGTGGTGGGTCTAAGAATACCTTATGATAGTAGTCGAACCTATTTTATTTCGAGAAACTTAGATTATTCAGAAGGAGTAAGTTTGGATATGAGTATCACGGCTTCTATTACAAAATGGTGGCAAATTTATTTCAATGTGAGTGCCTACCACAATATCTGGAAGGCTAATCTGGAAAATGGATTAGTCATTAATAACAGTACGGCAGCACTTAATTGCAACGGACAGAATACTTTCAAGATAAAAAACAACTGGACGATAGAATTATCGGGCTGGTATAATTCTCCATATCGTAGAATAGATTACAATTCAGGAATGGGGATGATGGATGTAGGCGTACAAAAGAAGTTTTGGAGTGACAACGCCACTTTCAAGGTTTCTTACAGTGATGTACTAGGTACTGCTCGTGGTGGATACCATTCACGCTATGCAGGGATTGAAACAAATTTAAGGTTCACTTTTGAAGGACAACAATTGAAATTTAGTTTTAATTACCGATTCGGCAATAAGGAAATCAAAGGAGCGAGAAATCGCAACTCAGGTTCTGAGGATGAAATGAATAGGATTAAAGGAGGATGATTTTCTATTAGCGAGTGAGTTAAGTCTTATTGATTACCCTCATCTTTTAAAAAGTTGAAATGAAGATATGATTATTGATAAAATGGGTTTAAATCGCCTTTCAAACCTCATCCCCCAGCCCCTTCTCCTTCAGAGAAGGGGAGCAGACTTTGGAACTTAAAGCTCCCCTCTCTGAAGGAGAGGGGTTGGGGGTGAGGTTAATTTATATTGATTATCAATCACTTATGTACTTGTGGGTAATCGATAGGACTTAAGTCACCCGCTAATAGAAAGTAATATTTAATAGTATTGCTTCTTAGCCCTAATAAAACTTAGGCAAAGGATTCAATTTTAGATTTTGTCTTTGATGCCAATACGGATAAATTGTTGGTACTTCGCTGGCTTGGTCCAATTTCTTTACTTGTTCTGTGGTCAAGTTCCAACCTACTGACTCAATGTTTTGAAGGAGTTGTGCTTCATTTCTTGCACCGATAATGATACTTGAAACTGTTGGTCTTTGTAAAACCCAATTTATTGCTACTTGTGCTACGGTTTTGCCCGTTTCTTCGGCTACTTCATATAAAGTATCAATAATATTGTAAAATACTTCTTCATTAATTACTGCTTCTGGAATCGGGCTACCGCCTTGCGCTACTCTGCTATCTTGTGGAAGTGGCTGATTTCTACGATATTTTCCGCCCAATCTACCTGCCGCCAATGGCGACCAAACAATTGCACCCACTTTTTGGTCTAAACCCAAAGGCATCAATTCCCATTCATATTCACGATTGGCCAAAGAGTAATAAACCTGATGTGCTACATATTTATTCCAACCATATTTATCAGCGATAGCTTGCGATTTCATCAAATGCCAACCCGAAAAATTAGAGGCAGCGATATACCTAATTTTGCCACTTTGAATTAAATCATCTAAAGCACGTAAAGTTTCTTCGATTGGTGTGTTTCCATCAAAGCCGTGCATGTGATAAAGGTCAATATAATCAGTATTTAGGCGTTTTAAACTTCCTTCCACTTGTTTGATTAATCTAAAACGAGAAGAACCTTGATTGTTTGGACCATCGCCAAAAGTAAAAGTAGCTTTGGTAGAAATTAAAGATTTATCTCTTTTACCAGCCAAAGCTTTTCCCAGAATCTCTTCTGAAAGTCCTTGAGAATAAACATCGGCAGTATCAAAGAAATTTAAACCTGCCTCCAAACAAATATCTACTAAACGAGTAGCTTCTTCTACTTGAGTACTTCCCCAAGCTTTGAAGAAATCATTTCCACCGCCAAATGTAGCAGTACCAAAACTTAGCACGGGCACTTCTAAGCCCGATGCACCTAATTGTCTGTATTCCATTTTAAATAGTTTTAATTTTTATGTCTCAACAAGTAAAGTACTTGATGATAAAATACAAAAAAGACAAAATGGGTTCGTTTGTATAAAAGAATTAGCCTGTAGGAAAGGGTAGAGGAGGTTGTTTTTCGAAGTCCTTTAAATCAAAACAGCTTCCCGAAAAATTCAGGAAGCTGTCGTTTTTCACCTAACCACTAATATTTATTGTTGTTGAATAATAACTTTCAAAAGACGACTGTTTAATTATCTTTTTGAAAATTTTCTTATTGTATCTTGAAACTCCGCCTTTCTTCTTCGGGCGATGTCTATTTTTTGCTCGTTAATCATAATTACACTTAGTTCTTCTACGGTATTGAAGGCTTTCAAGTACTTCAAATTAATCAGTACTGATCTGCTAATTCTTAAGAAATCGTAAGGCTTAAAGAGTTCACAAAATTGTTTTAATGTTTTTGAGAACAAATGTTTTTCTCCGTTTTTGTAGTGAACATAAGTATAATTTCCTTCACCTTTGCACATCAAGATTTCCTCAATGTAAATTTCTGTTTTTCCTCTTTCTAAATAAATAATTGTTTTTTTTTCTCTATTAAATCTCTTAGGAGAATATAAAAAATTGGTTTGTATTGGTAAGTTCATAGTTGTTTGGTTTGCAAAAATCACCTTGATGAATAGTATTGCATAGTACAAAACAAATGCCTTTGCTATCAATATTTTAGCGTATAAATACCCTATGGGTAAATTAGCGTATTTGTACGTTATGATGAAACTAGCTTTTGGTACTACAATTTGTTAGTCGCAAAAGCATTTAAAAATGGTAACAAAAAAAGTAGAAATAATTTTATGGGTTTGAAGACACACGAATAATCCTTAATTTTGTAGCAAAACAAGATTTGCGATTTCCTTGCAAATCATATTACAACGACTATGCTTTCAGAACAAGAAGTACTTCGCCGACAAAAGCGAGAAGAATTGATGAAGTTGGGAATTGACCCTTATCCAGCTGAACT
This sequence comes from Arcicella lustrica, assembly GCF_034930985.1. Lineage (NCBI taxonomy): Bacteria > Pseudomonadati > Bacteroidota > Cytophagia > Cytophagales > Flectobacillaceae > Arcicella > Arcicella lustrica. Next base: position 38,628 of record NZ_JAYGIM010000024.1, on the reverse strand, counting down.
ATACGAAATCAATGTAACTACTGAAGATATTCAGCAGCATTACGAAAACAATAAGATTGATTATAAAAACATCTCGATTGCAGGTAGATTAATGTCTTTCCGTATTATGGGAAGTGCATCCTTTGCAGAACTACAAGATGCTTCTGGTCGTATTCAATTATATTTTCGTAGAGATGACCTTTGCCCTGGCGAAGACAAAACACTTTATAATACTGTATTCAAAAAGTTATTGGATATTGGCGACATTATTGGTGTAAAAGGTTATGTATTCACTACTCAAACGGGTGAAATTTCTATCCACGTTACTGAATTCAAGATTCTTAATAAATCTTTACGTCCGTTACCAGTTGTAAAACGTGATGAAGATGGCAATGTATTTGATGGTTTAACTGACCCTGAAACTCGTTACCGTCAGCGTTATGTTGACTTAATTGTTAATCCAGATGTTAAAAAAATATTTTTGAAGCGTTCAAGAATTGTAACGACGATGCGTTCAATTTTTGATGATAAAGGTTGGTTAGAAGTAGAAACACCAATTCTTCAACCTATTCATGGTGGTGCTTCTGCTCGTCCTTTCAAAACACATCATAATACATTGGATATGCCTTTATATATGCGTATTGCCAATGAATTGTATTTAAAACGCCTTATTGTGGGTGGTTTTGATGGTGTTTATGAGTTTGGTAAAATGTTTCGTAACGAAGGAATGGACAGAACTCATAATCCAGAATTTACTTCATTGGAATTCTATGTAGCTTATAAAGACTACAATTGGATGATGGGAATTACTGAAGAAATTTTCGAGAAAGTCGCTTTGGCTACCAACGGACAAACGAAAGTAAAAGTAGGTGAAAACGAAATCGAATTTGCAGGACCATTTACTCGTTTGACAATTGCGGAGGCGATTGAAAAATATACTGGTGTTAATGTGGAAGGCATGGACGAAGTGACACTTCGTGAGCATTGCAAATCATGGGGAATTGAAGTGGATTCTTCGATGGGAACTGGTAAATTAATTGACGAAATTTTCGGAGAGAAAGTAGAAGCCAATTTAATTCAACCAACTTTCATTATCGACTATCCAGTTGAAATGTCGCCTTTGACTAAAAAACACCGTAGCAAACCGGGCTTGGTTGAACGTTTTGAATTATTTGTAAATGGTAAAGAAATTGCTAATGCTTATTCAGAATTAAATGACCCAATCGACCAACGTGAACGTTTTGAAGAGCAACTCAAATTAGCTGAAAGAGGCGACGATGAAGCGATGGTGATGGATGAAGATTTCCTTCGTTCTTTAGAATATGGTATGCCACCAACAGCAGGTATCGGTATTGGTATCGACCGTCTGACGATGTTGATGACGAATCAGACTACCATTCAAGAAGTATTATTCTTCCCGCAGATGCGTCCAGAAAAGAAAGCTGAACTTTCTACGAATGAAGAGTATGAGGCAATCGGCGTACCAACAGAATGGATTCCTGTACTTCAGAAAATGGGCTTTATGACGATTACTGCTTTGAAAGAAGCGAATCCGAATAAAGTATTTAATGATTTGGGCGGAATGCGTAAAAAACTAAAATTAGATATTCCAATTCCTGCTAAGGACGATGTTCTTAAATGGTTTGAATAAATAATAGAAAACGGCTACTTCAATTGAGGTAGCCGTTTTTGTTTACTCACATTTTTCATCTGTGCTTTTCTCAGATACTTAATGACAATTTTATAATCGTAATTTTTAAGAATCGGCTATTTTGTCATGTTAAAAATTTTAAAAATAAAGAATAGCAGACAAAATGGCGTAATTGATTGGCTGGTATAAGATTTGAAATAAAAGGGATGTCCATTAATTAAAAATGGATAATTCATTTTAAACATCAAATCAAAAAACATTTAAACATAATAAAGCCATGAAACTTGTAAGATTCAACAACCCAGCATTTCAATTTTTCAATGAAGATTTCAACAACGTTTTAAAAAATCTAGACACTATGTATCCGTCAAAACAAAATCATCAATTAGCTTTCAATAATATTCCAGCAGTGAATGTAAAAGAAGTAGAAGGTTCTTTCCAGATTGAGGTAGCCGCTCCGGGTTTGAAAAAAGAGGATTTCAAATTAAGTCTTCACGAAAATCGCTTGAGTATTTCAACCAAAAAAGAAGAATCTAGTGAAGAAAAAACAGAAAAATATACTCGTCAGGAATTCAATTATTCTTCTTTCCAAAGAACATTCAATTTACCAAAATCAGTAGATGGAGAAAAAATTGAAGCTACTTACAATGATGGTATTTTGAATATCAATTTACCCAAAAAAGAAGAAATCAAGCCAGCAGTAAAAGAAATTTCAGTAGCTTAAATAGTTGTGAGATTTGAGCAATGAGCTTTGAGAATAAATTTAAAAATATTGAGTTTTAAGAGAAAGTTTGATGCACTTAAACACATTATTTTGAGAATAAGACCTGAAAACTCAAAGCTCATCGCTCAAGGCTTAAAACTCATCGCTATTTTTCTTAAAATTTGTTAAAAAGCCCTACAGCGATGCACCTTAAAAAAAGTTTTTGCGTTAAATTAGCAGATGTGAATGAAAGACCGAAAGATTTATTCAATCTTTAAATGTTTTGTAAAATTTAACAAAATATCACAACCATGGAAATTAAAAATAATGTTAAAAACCTAGCTATAGCCGGAGTATTGAGTAGTGCTACTACGCTTGGAGCCTATAAGCTATTTTTAGAAAAATCATCATCAGATTCACTTTTTACTAATACGCCTTCAGCTTTTACTAGAATGGTGTCAAATGCTGGTGCTGTACCAGCGGGAGCGCCGGGTGAATTTACTTTTGCTGCCGAAAAAGCTACTCCAGCTGTAGTGCATATCAAAACAAAAATGACTCGTAATGTGAGCCGTCAAATGATGGATCCATTTGAAGATTTCTTTGGAGGTTTTGGAGGAGGCGGTCGTCGTCAACAACAAGAACCGCAAGAAGCCTCAGGTTCAGGCGTAATTATTAGTTCAGACGGTTACATTGTTACGAACAACCATGTAGTACAAGATGCCGATGAAGTATCTGTAATTTTAAACGATAAGCGTGAGTTAAAAGCAAAAGTAATTAGTACTGACCCTGCTACTGATATTGCGGTGATTCAAGTGAAAAGTAATAATTTGCCATTCCTAACTTTCGGTGATTCGGATGGTATTAGAGTAGGAGAGTGGGTATTGGCTGTAGGTAATCCATTCAATTTAGAATCGACCGTTACGGCTGGTATCGTTTCAGCGAAAGGACGTCAAAATATCATCGATCGTGATAAAGATGTAAATCCACTAGAATCATTTATTCAAACTGATGCTGCCGTAAATCCGGGTAACTCTGGTGGTGCTTTAGTAAACTTGAAAGGTGAATTAATTGGTATTAACACTGCAATTTATAGTCGTACAGGTCAATTTGCAGGTTATTCATTTGCAGTTCCTGTAAGTATTGTTAAAAAAGTAGCCGCAGATTTAATAAAATATGGAAACGTTCAACGTGGATATTTAGGAATCAATATTGCGGAAGTAAATGCCAAATTGGTTGAAGAAAAAGATTTGAAAGTAAGTGATGGTGTTTATGTAGGTGGTTTCCCAACAACAGGTGGAAGTTCGGCACAATCGGCAGGTTTGAAAGTAAATGACGTAATTGTAAAAATTGACGGTATTGAAACGAAATCAATGTCAAAATTGATGGAATTGGTTGGTCGTAAGCGTCCGGGCGAAACTGTAGTTGTTACTGTGAATCGTGATGGTTCTTTGAAAGATTTTAATGTAGTATTGAAAAATAAAGATGGCAATACCAACATTGTAAAAGGAGAAGTGGCAGGAAATATTGTAAAAAGTGATTTCCTTGGAGCAAAACTTTCTAATTTAACTGAAAGCGAAAAATCTAAATTAAAAGTAAGTGGTGGTGCTAAAATCACAGAAGTTGACCCTGAGGGACGTTTAGGTTACCAAGGTTTAGATAAAGGATTTATCATTACCAAAATTGATGATAAAGCTGTAGTTGATGCTAAAGAAGTAGCAGACATATTAGCCAACCGTAAAGGAAGAGTTAGACTTGAAGGCGTTGATGTAGATGGTACTAGGGTATTAATGGTACTTTAAAATCATTGTTACTTTCATTAAAAAACCTGTGAAGCTAAGCTTTACAGGTTTTTTAATGATCCAATTTTTTAATTGCACTTGAAAGTTCATTTGCCCAAAGTGGATAAGCTGCTTGTTTCAAATGAATGCCATCTAAAGAATATTGATTTTTTAATGATTCTTTTTCAGATAGAACTTGATTGGTATCTACATAAACCAGTTGGTTTTGCTGACAAAAACTTGCTAGTTGTTGATTCAAAATCGTTATTTGATGATTAATTTCAGGGAAATTGGTATAAATAACCGCATTAATGATTGGCTTAATTTGCTGTTTTTGAAGGGTATGAATCATTTTGGTATAATTCTCAAAAACTCTTTGTTCAGGAACGCCAGCCAATAAATCATTTACTCCACCTTCTATTACACATATTTTAGGTTTTATTTTCGGGCTTAGAACTTCTACATTTTTTAGAATATACAAAGTAATCGCCCCGCCGTAAGCTAAGTTTGTAATGTCGTTTCTTCCCAAAAGTAAAGCCCAATTTTCTTGTGCTAGTAAAGAATCTCCCACCAATAAAATATTATTTGATGCTGGCGGAAATAAATATTGATGTAGTTTTTCTTTGAACTTAAAAGCTAAAGTTCCGCCCGTAAGAATAAGTATTACATTTAAGATTAAAGAAAAAGTAAGCAATCTTTTTTGCATTATAAAAGGTTGTTAATTTCAAAAGAATCAGCATCTAAATAAGCTGGAAATTGTTCTCTGAATTCTGCTAAACTTTTTTTGTTGAGTACTTGTGTTTCCACAATTTCACTATCTGCTTGGTAGAAAAGATGATTTCCTTTGAAATCAATTATGGTTGAATTTCCTGAGTAAACTAAATCCATTCCATCTTTTCCCACACGATTTACTCCTACGACAAAGCTTTGATTTTCAATGGCTCGTGCTTGTAAAAGTGTATCCCAAACTTTTGAGCGTACTGCTGGCCAATTGGCTACATAAATCAATAAATCGTAAGCTTGATTTACATTTCTTGACCAAACAGGAAAGCGTAAATCATAACAAATTAGCGGACAAATTTTCCAACCCTTCAATTCTACAATTAATTGTTGTGTGCCACCAGTAAAGTAATGGTGCTCGCCACCCATTCGGAATAAATGTCGTTTATCGTATTGCTCAAAACTTCCGTCTGGTCGCATCCAAATTAATCGGTTAAAATACTTTTCACCTTCTTTGGCAATAAAACTTCCAGTGACAACAGCATTTGTTTGTGCGGCTTGCTGTTTCATCCATTTTTGTACGAAAAAATTCATCGGTTCACCTACTTGTTCAACATTCATTGTAAAGCCAGAATTAAACATTTCTGGTAAAACAATCAAGTCGGTTGGCGTAGAAATCATCGCAATTTTTTCTTCCAACATTGCCAAATTAGCAGTTGAATTTTCCCAATATAAATCAGTTTGGATGAGTGTTATGGAAAGGTCTTGCATACAATTAAAATTGTTTAAGAAAGGAAAATAAGGAAAGCTATTTTTCAAAAATACTCATTTTATGTGGCTCAATCAAGTTTTGATTTCGTAGAATATGTTTGATTTAAAAGGAAACTGAAAACTTAACTAACAAAACAAGATACATTCATGAAGAAAAACATTTATCTTTTATGAATCATAAAAAACAATTTTAAAAAAATGAAAAGAATACTTATCCTCTCATTATTAACGATTTGCGTAGGAATATTTGGCTTCAAAAATATTGAAGAGCATCCAACTTTAGAAATAGGTTCACCAGCTCCTAATTTCAATTTAAAAGCTACTGATGGCAAAATGTATTCTCTGAATTCTTTTGCTAAAGCCAAAGTGTTGGTCGTGGTATTTACTTGTAATCATTGTCCAACGGCGCAGGCTTACGAAGAACGCATCAAGAAATTGGTGACGGAATATAAAACTAAAGGAGTACAAATAATTGCGATTTCACCAAACGACCCAGTAAGTGTCCGTTTAGATGAAATGGGTTATACTGATTTGGGCGATAGTTTCAACGACATGAAAATAAGAGCCAAAGAACATCAATTTAATTTTCCGTATTTATATGATGGTGATACCGAAGAAGCTTCTAAAAAGTTTGGACCAGTTGCAACGCCGCACGTTTTTATATTCGACCAAAAAAGAATTTTAAGGTATTCTGGCAGAATTGATGATGTAGAAAAACCAGCGGGTACTCCTAAAAATCATGACACAAAAAATGCAATTGAGGCATTATTGGCTGATAAACCTGTAGCGATAAGTAAAACAAAAACATTTGGCTGTTCAGTAAAATGGGGTGGAAAAAGAGAATTGGCGGCTCAAGAAAAAATAGATTGGGCAAAAGAGCCAGTAAGTTTAGAGACCATTGACGAAGGAGGAATAAAGAATTTATTGAAAAATAATTCTGGAAAATTACGTTTAATCAATGTTTGGGCTACTTGGTGCGGACCTTGCGTAGCAGAATTGCCAGATTTTATGACGATAAACAGGATGTATCGCTTGAGAGATTTTGAATTAGTGACGATTTCGGCAGATAAACCTGATAAAAAAGACAAAGCTTTGGCTACTTTAAAAAGATTGCAAGCTTCGACCAAAAACTATATTTTTAATTCAGACGATGCTTATAAATTGATTGAGTTAATCGACCCAAAATGGCAAGGAGCTTTGCCTTATACTCTTTTGGTTGAACCAAACGGTAAAATTGTTTATCAAAAACAAGGAACGATTAATCCGCAAGAAATGAAGAGAATCATTGTAGATAATCCTTCTGTTGGTAGAGTTTATTAGCAAGTACATTTTATTGAAATATTAAAATAGCGATTAAAACGGGCTTGAATAGCTGTTTTAATCGCTATTTGTTTTGTAAAGATTTTCGCAATATGTCATTTTGTTTGCATGATTGGTCAAGGACGATTTCGGGGTTTTCCGACAACTTTGTATCATCATTAAACAACAAAATACATGAAATCAGAAATCTTAGTTTTAGGCTCAACAGGAAGCATCGGTTATGCTTTTACCGAAAATTTACTTAGCAAAAATATTCCAGTAACCATAATTGTTCGTGATGTAGCGAAAGCGAAAAACCTTTTTCAAAGCTTTAATCATGTAGAAATTATCAAAGGTGATGCCCAAGATTTGAATCTTTTGAAACAAGTAGCCGCCGACAAAAAGTATATTTTTCATGGCATCAATTATCCATACAACGAATGGTTTGGTAATATGGATGTGGTAACAAATAAGATTATCGAAGCGGCAAGCTTAAATAAAGCCATGATTGTTTTTCCGGGAAATGTTTATAATTATGGCAATACGCCTTTGATTAAAGAAGATTCTCCAGAAAATCCATGTACTCGGAAAGGAGCTTTGCGAGTAGCAATTGAAAAAACGTTAAGAGATGCAGCCAACGCTGGTAAATGTAAAGTGCTAAATGTTTGTTTGCCAGATTTTTGGGGACCAAATGTGCTAAATTATGGTATTAAACCAATTTTTATAAATGCTTTGAATGGCGAAGCACTTCCTTATATGGTTCGTCAAGATATTCCACATCAGTTAGTTTTCACCAAAGATGCTGCTGAAATAATGGTAAGATTGATGCAAAGAGGTGTTCAAAAACCTTATGAAAATTATAATTATGGCGGACAAGTACATCCAACGATGAAAGGCTTATTAAACAGAATTTCAAGATTGGCGAATGCTCCAGAAAAAATAAAACTTCACTCAAAATGGTTATTTTCTGTATTGGGAATTTTTATGCCTATAATGAAAGAAGTAAAAGAAATGCTTTATCTTTTTGAAGGAACAGTACTTTTAGATGACACGAAAGTAAGAAGTATTTTCCCAGATTTTAAAGAAACACCTTTGGATGAAGCGATTACAGAAACTTTGAATTGGTTTAGAGGGAATCAGTTATAAGCTGTGAGCTTTGAGTTTGGAGTATTTTATAATAAAATATATAGAAAAAAAAGACATGAAAAATATTTTAAAATTAGAAGAATTGGCTGAATTTATATTGGGAATATTGATTTTTAGCCGTTTAGAGTTTGCTTGGTGGTATTTTCCTGCTTTACTTTTATTGCCAGATTTAGGGATGTTGGGCTATTTAATAAATTCCAAAATCGGAGCGTGGTTGTACAATTTTGGGCATCATAAAGCTTTAGGAATTGCTATTTTAGCATTAGGTTTTTATGAACAAAATCAAGGGATTTTATTGTTTGGAACAATCCTTTTTGTTCATTCAGCTTTTGACAGAATGATGGGCTATGGACTAAAGTATGAAGATAGTTTTGAAAATACACATTTGGGAAGGATAGGTAAAACAGCAAAATAGCTTTCAGCCTTGAGCTATCAGCTATCAATTTGTAGAAAATTCTTTTTTGCTATTAAAAATCCGAAACCCGAAATCCGACCGCCGAAATCCTATGCTACCATTTTAGGATTTTTACGATAAACATTGGGTGTATGTCCTGTCCATTTTTTGAAAGAACGAGAAAAAACACTTGGTTCAGAATAACCCAATAAATAGGCAATATCTGTTGTACTTAAATGTGATTCTTGTAAATGTTGAAGGGCTAAATTCTTACGAATATCATCAAGGAGTTGCTGAAAAGTGACTCCTTCTTCTTTCAATTTCATTTGTAAAGAACGCAAACCAATTCCCAAACTTCTTGAAACATTAAAAAGAGATGGTTCTTCGCCTTTCAAACCATCTAAAATTTCTTTTTTCACTTTTTCCTTGAATGAATTATCTTGTTTCAAACCATCCAGAATACACTGTGCGTGTTTATCAAACAAATGAAAAAGACTTGAATTCGCATTGATTATGGGTAGATGGAAGTACTTTTTTTCAAAAACCATTCCCGTAAAATTACTTTCAAAAATAACTTCTTGCGTTTGAAAAACTCGCTGATATTCAGATGAATCGGAGTATGTTGGATAATTGAAATGAACAGATTTTAGCGGTAAATCTTTGCCAATCATCCCTTTCATGGCAGCGTGGTAAATAGATAATTCCGACTCAAAAGCATAGTGTGGATAAAGCATCTCATCACTTAGTTGGGAAAGCGTTACATGAACTAAATCATCTTGGATAAAAACACTTGTTTTTGAACCATCACAAACAATATCTTGATATTGGCAAAGTTTTTCTAAAGCTTTATCTAAAGTAGGGCAGTGCATCATCACATAAGCCAAAATCCCGACTGCAATGGTGTTGATAGATTCACCAAGATGAAGAGCCAAATGTTTGTCGCCTGTCATTTCTACGGCTTCTTTCCAAAGTATTTGTACTTTTTTGATGGGCAAACGGGCGTCTGGGTCTTGTAGCATTTCTGGACTTAAACCAACTTTTTCGCACAAAGTATTAAAATCCGCTCCTTTTTGCTGGGCAGCATATAAAATCAGATTGAAAGAAGCAACTGAGAGGGAATTGTTTTTCATGGGTTGGAGGGGGATTAGCTGTGAGTTATGAGCGGTTAGCTTTGAGCTTTTTTTATTTTCCATAATTTTAATTGGAATATTTCTCATTAAGGATTCTAAAAAAGTTCAAAACTTATGAGCGATGAATATTATAGAATCCTTAATTTCAATAGAAATGTTACTTGTCAAAGTATAAAAAAGCTCAAAGCTCACGGCTTACTGCTCATAGCTCACAGCTAAAAAACTTACTTTATATAACGCCAATCTTCATTTCCTTTTAGGGCAAGCAAAGATTCGTAAATCAAGTTAATAACCGCTTGAACATCTTCTTTTGAAACTGTTTCAACCGTTGTGTGCATATATTTCAATGGCAATGAAATTAAAGCCGAAGCGACACCTTCAGTTGCATAAGCAAAAGAATCTGTATCAGTACCCGTAGAACGAGAAACCGCTTGACGTTGAATTTTGATTTCTTTAGATTCAGCTACATCAATGATAAAATCACGCAAATTGTTTTGTACCGCTGGACCATAACAAATCACAGGACCAGAACCACATTTTAAATCACCTTGCTCTTTTTTGTTGTACATCGGCGACTGAGTATCGTGGGTAACGTCTGTTACAATGGCAACGTCTGGTTTCAAACGTCTGACAATCATTTCAGCACCTCGCAAACCGATTTCTTCTTGTACTGCATTTACCACATATAAAGTAAAAGGCAATTCAACGTTGTTTTCTTTCAGCATTCTGGCTACTTCTGCAATCATAAAACCACCCATGCGGTTATCCAAAGCACGACCTACGAAGTAACGATTGTTCAATTCTGTTAAACCATCTTCAAAAGTAACGACTGTTCCAACATGAACGCCCATTTCTTCTACTTCCTTTTTATTGGCAGCACCCAAATCAATAAAAATGTCATTGACAGTAGGAGCTTTGTCTTTTGCCAAATCACGCACGTGAATAGCTGGATAGCCAAATACGCCTTTTACCACACCTTTTTTAGTATGTAAATTACAACGCATAGAAGGAGCAATCACTGCATCAGAACCACCATTTCTTCTTACGAAAATATAGCCATTATCGTCGATATAATTCACAAACCAAGAAATTTCGTCGGCATGAGCTTCAATAACTACTTTGTAAGATTGTGCTAAGGACGCATTTTTAGGTTTAATAACACCAACTGCTGTGCCATACACATCAATGATGGTTTCGTCGATATAAGGTTTGATATAATCCAACCAAATTTGTTGTCCTGGAGCTTCAAAGCCAGTTGGCGAAGCATTGTTGAGGTATTCGTAGAGGAATGTTTTTGCGTTTTCAGTCATAATCCAATTATTAAAATCTAAATGTCATTTTTACAAAAATACAAAACCCCAAAGGTTTTTAAAGCCTTTGGGGATAAAAATCAGTTTTTGATTAAGTATTCTAGAAAAAGAAAAGCTCATTGCTCACAGCTCACAGCTACAAAGGAATATTCCCATGCTTCTTTCTTGGTAAGTTCGCTACTTTATTCTCTAGCATTTTAAAAGCACGTATTAATTTCTGACGAGTTTCTGAGGGCTGAATTACTTCATCAATATAACCACGATGTGCTGCTCGGTATGGATTGGCAAATTTCTCGGTATAATCATCTACTTTTTCTTGGAGTTTTTCAACAGGATTTTCAGCTTCTGAAATTTCTCTTTTGAAAATAATTTCTGCTGCTCCTTTTGCACCCATAACCGCAATTTCTGCTGTTGGCCAAGCATAATTCATATCTGCTCCAATATGTTTTGAATTCATTACATCATAAGCTCCGCCGTATGCTTTACGAGTAATTACGGTAATTCTTGGTACGGTTGCTTCGCAGAAAGCGTATAATAATTTTGCTCCGTGTGTAATAATGCCACCCCATTCTTGGTTAGTGCCGGGCATAAAACCGGGAACGTCTTCCAACACCAATAAAGGGATATTAAAACAATCGCAAAAACGAACAAATCTTGCAGCTTTCTGACTTGCCTGAATATCCAAAACTCCTGCCATCACCGCTGGTTGATTAGCAACAATGCCAATACTTCTGCCTGCCAAACGTGCAAAACCAACTACAATATTTTCTGCGTAATTTTGATGTACTTCAAAAAAAGAATCGGCATCAGTAATGTGTTCAATTACTTCTTTAATATCATAAGGCTGATTGGGGTTTTCTGGAATAATACTATCCAAAGCTTTTCGTCCTTCATCACCAAACTCATAAGGTAGAGAAGGTGCTTGGTCTTCACAGTTTTGAGGAACGAAGGATAATATTTTCTTGATATTATTGATACAAGTAACTTCGTTGGCACATGAAAAATGCGTAACTCCAGATTTAGTAGAGTGCGTAGAAGCACCGCCTAATTCTTCAGAAGTAACAACTTCGTGTGTAACGGTTCTTACTACATTTGGTCCTGTTACAAACATGTAGGAAGTATTTTCAACCATCAAAACGAAGTCAGTAATAGCTGGAGAATACACTGCTCCACCCGCACATGGACCCATAATGGCTGAAATCTGTGGAATTACGCCCGAAGCCAAAGTATTTTTATAGAAAATATCTGCATAACCAGCCAATGAAGTAACTCCTTCCTGAATTCTTGCTCCGCCAGAATCATTCAGGCCAATAATTGGAGCGCCATTTTTCATGGCTAAATCCATGATTTTACAAATTTTTTCAGCGTGACTTTCAGATAAAGCCCCACCAAAAACGGTAAAATCTTGTGCAAAAACATAAACTAATCGTCCGTTTACAGTTCCATAGCCTGTAATGACTCCATCACCTAAATAATATTCTTTATCTAAACCAAAGTCTTTACAGCGGTGCATGACGAATTTTCCAATTTCTTCAAAGCTACCTTCATCTAGCAATAAAGTTATTCTTTCACGAGCAGTTAACTTTCCTTTTTTGTGTTGAACTTCAATGCGTTTTTCTCCACCACCCAATAAAGCTTCTGTATTTTTTTTTGCTAATTCATCAAATTTTGATTGATTGCCACCTGTATTCATTTTCGATGATTTTGTTCTAAATGGTTCTGTTTGAATTCTTATCAAAGATATAATTCAAGAATCAAATACCTGCAAAAATGATATAGTTTCTTGATTTTGTATATTTTTGATTTTGCCGATTTTAGGGTTAAAATATCGAAGTCCATTCATTAAAAATACTTGATGATAAAGAACGAGAAATAAATGGAATAAATTAGATTGGTTTGTAAGCTTGAATCGTTTTCTACAAAATGTCTTTTTTTAAAAGTATTGTAGCTCAAATTAAACTAATTTTGGGTTTGAAAGACAAAATCAATTCATTCAGCATGACTAAAAAATACTATTGGATTTTTTTTACGATATTTTTTCTACAAATCGCAAAGCAAGGGTTTTGTCAAATTGGAGGTAACGGAAGTTTTAGCTTCTTAAATATTCCTAGCAATCCTATTCAGTTAGCTTTGGGTGGCGTTAATGTTTCTCGTTCAGAAAAAGATGTTAATGTGCTTTTTCAAAATCCTGCACTTTTAGATAGTAGTTTACACAACCTTTTAGCGGTAAATTATACTCCTTATTTCTCAGGAATTAATTATGCTACAGCGGCTTATGCCAGAAAATTCAAAGAAAATATTATTGCTTTGGGTGTTCAATCTATTAACTATGGAAACTTTCAATTGACGGATGCTTCAGGAAATATACTTGGACAATTTGCTGCCAATGATGTAGCAATGACTTTGTCGAGTTCTCGTACTCAAGGAAATATAACATTTGGTGGAAGTTTGAAATTTGCATCCTCAGTCATAGAAAGTTATTCAGCGGTAGCCTTACTTATGGATTTTGGTGCTATATTTAAGCATCCAACGCAAGCTTTAACGCTTGGTTTAACGGTGAAAAATGTAGGAGTCACACTAAAATCTTATACTCCTTTTGATAAAACCGATTTACCTTTTGATGTACAAGCTGGTATAAGCTTTAAACCTAAATACATGCCAGTGCGTTTTTCTTTTACGGCTCATCATTTGTATCAGTATGATATTTCATATTTAGATAAAAGTATCATCAAAAAAGATTTGAATGGTAATGTTATCGAAAACAAAATAAGTCCTGTGGATAATTTTGCAAGACATTTCGTCATCGGTGCAGAGCTTTTATTGAGTAAAAATTTTCATGCCTTAATTGGTTATAATCATTTAAGAAGTGCAGAATTAAGCCAACAAAATGTCAGTGGTTTCTCTGGATTTTCGCTTGGTTTTTTGATTCATACTAAATTATTTAATTTTTCTTACGGGTATTCAGGATATAATACTGCCGGAAATTTGAATAGTTTTGGTTTAGTTTGTGATTTAAACAGAATAATAAAATAAAAATTTACTGACCTAGCAAAATTGTACATACGCAAATTTGTGGAACGTTTAAAAGATGGCAAATTTAGATTCATTAACTCCTAAACAAATTGTCGCTGAACTCGACAAATACATTATTGGGCAGAAAGATGCCAAGAAAAATGTAGCAATTGCACTTCGAAATCGTTGGAGACGAATGAATGCTCCAGAAGAAATGCAAAAGGAAATTACACCCAATAATATCTTAATGATTGGTTCTACTGGTGTTGGGAAAACCGAAATCGCTCGGAGATTGGCTAAATTAGCAGATGCTCCATTTACAAAAGTAGAAGCTTCTAAGTTTACAGAAGTGGGTTATGTTGGGCGAGATGTAGAATCAATGGTTAGAGATTTGGTAGAATCTTCAGTGCATTTGGTACAAATAGCCAAGAAAGAAGAAGTAAAAGATAAGGCTTCGGAAATCGTTGAGGAAATTATTGTGGAAGCACTTGTTCCATCTATGGGAAAGACTGGTAAAAAGAAAAAACAGGAAAAAATCGGTTTTGAAAATGAATTGCCAGAATCTGACGAAGAGCTCAACCAAAGAACCAGAGAACTTTTTCGTGAAAAATTAAGAAGAGGTGAATTAGAAAGCCGTAAGATTGATATTGCCGTTAGAAGTACCAATTCTCCGAACATTGGTGTGATGGGTGGCCCAATAGATGAAATGTCGATGATGAATATTTCTGAAATGATAGGCGGAATGTTACCCAAAAAAGAGAAAAAACGCAAAATGACGATCGCTGATGCTCGTAAAGTTTTGTTGGAAGAAGAGTCAGCAAAGCTGATTGACATGGATGAAGTAAAAGAGGAGGCAATTAGAAAAGCAGAGAATTTAGGAATTATTTTTATTGATGAAATTGATAAAATTGCCTCTTCAAGAAGTGGCGGTGGTGGTCCAGATGTAAGTCGTGAAGGAGTACAAAGAGATATGCTTCCGATTGTTGAGGGTTCAACAGTAAATACAAAATATGGAGTGATTAATACCGACCATGTTTTATTTATTGCAGCAGGTGCTTTCCATGTTTCAAAACCAAGTGATTTGATTCCTGAATTGCAAGGGCGTTTTCCAATCAGAGTAGAGTTGCAAAGCTTGAAAGAAGAAGATTTTTATAGAATTTTGAAAGAACCAAGAAGCGCACTCACAAAACAGTATATATCATTGTTACAATCTGAAGGCGTAGAATTATCGTTTGAAGATGACGCTCTAGCAGAAATTGCTAGAATTGCTTTCGCTGTCAATTCAGAAGTCGAAAACATTGGAGCTAGGCGTTTGCAAACAGTGATGTCACATTTATTAAATGATATTATGTTTGATATTCCTGATGTAATTACGCCAAACGAAAAAATAATCATTGGAAAAGATTTAGTTATTGAACGTTTGGGTGGAATGGTTAAGAACAGAGATTTAAGTCAATATATATTATAAAACAGCATAAGCCAGTCATTAAAAAGAGCTTCTCGAAAATTTTCGAGAAGCTCTTTTTAATGACAAACATTTAGAAAATCAGGGCTAATTACTTACCTCTCTCGTTATAGATGTTTTGTAATTTGATAGCTACAACTGTTGAAGCACCCATTAGAACGATAAAGAAAGCCCAAGTTAATACTGTTCCAGACATTTTTATATGATTTTGAAGGTTCAATTATTCTATTTAATCTTGCCACAAAGGTAAGTAAGAATTGTTAAAAATGGATTAATAGGAATTAATTCTTTGGTTAATTTCCTATACAAAATGATTTCAGAGATTTATAAAACGCCTTTAGTTGAAGGCAGAATGTCTAAATCTTTGATTTCTCTTTTCGTTGCCATTTTGATAGCTTTTGCAAAAGCTTTAAAAATCGCTTCGATTTTATGATGTTCGTTATCCGCTTCTGCTTTAATATTTAGATTACATTTGGCAGTATCTGTAAACGATTTGAAGAAATGGAAAAACATTTCGGTTGGCATTTCTCCAATTTTCTCACGAGAGAATTTTGCATCCCAAACCATCCAATTTCTACCAGAGAAATCAATCGCTGCATGTACCAATGCTTCGTCCATTGGCAATAAATAAAAACCATAACGAGTAATTCCTTTTTTATCACCCAAAGCTTTTAAATATGCTTCGCCCAAAGCTAAAGCAGTATCTTCAATCGTGTGATGTTCGTCGATATGCAAATCTCCATTTACTTTGATGGTCAAATCAGCGCCAGAATGTTTAGCCAATTGATCTAACATGTGGTCGAAAAAACCTAAACCAGTATCAATCTTTGATTTTCCTTTTCCATCTAAATTCACAGTTACCCAAATTTGTGTTTCTTTGGTAATGCGCTCTATACTTCCGATGCGTTCTGGTAAACGAAGGAATTGGTAAATTTCATCCCAATCTTTTGAATCCAAAGCAATGGCATCCGCTAGTTGTTGGTCTTCAGGTTTATTATCACCCAAATAAATTGCTTTTGCACCTAAGTTTATGGCTAATTGAACGTCGGTAAGTCTATCGCCCAATACAAACGAGTTTTTTAAATCATACACTGAAGCATCGAAATACTTTTCCAACATTCCTGTTCTTGGCTTACGAGTAGGAGCGTTTTCATGTTCGAAAGTACGGTCGATGTGTACTTCGGCAAAATGAATATTTTCATTTGTCAAAGTTTCCATCATTTTGTTGTGTGCTGGCCAAAAAGTGTTTTCAGGAAAAGAGTCTGTTCCTAATCCGTCCTGATTCGTTACCATCACTAATTCAAAGTCTGATTCTTCCGCAATTTTGCGAAGATTTGAAATCGCTTTTGGAAGGAATGCTAATTTTTCAAGTGAATCTACTTGGAAATCTATCGGAGGTTCAGCGATAATAGTACCATCACGGTCAATAAACAATATTTTTTTCATGGAATATAACATGATTATAAAATCATGAATTTGAAATGGGAACTACAAAATTAGTACTACATTCCTAGAGTTTTATCACTTTTATCAAATTTGCTTGATGTTTATTCTTTTGAATGTCTAATTTTTAAGTAAAAATTCCGTTTTAACTGCAAAATGAGGAATTTGTTCAAAAAAGAAATAGATGAAAATTGAGTACAAATTCTCAGCGAAGATTTGTTCTTGTAAATATTTTGAGTGTTTTTTTGAGAATTAGGTTGTAATTTTGACTTAACATTAAAAGATTTTAAAAACAAAGAGTATGAATTTATTTGGAGAACTTAGAGAGCTGCTAGCAGGAGATATTTCATTCAAAATAGCCAACATAACAGGAGAAAAAGAAGAAAAAGTAAAAGTGGCAATTGATGGATTAATCCCTACTTTGGTTGGAGGTTTGATGAAGAGAGTCTCTAACGAAGCAGGCGCAACAACCTTAATGAATGTTATTCAGAGAGGTAAACATGATGGAAGCATTAGTGAAAAATTACAAGATTATTTAAGAGATAAAGAAAGTTTTACGCCACTTTTTGAACAAGGAAGTGCTTTGGTTAGTCAGGTTTTGCCAGACAAAAAAAGCTCAATTGCAACCTTAATTTCACAATTTGCAAGTATTAGAAACTCCTCTGCTACCTCAATAATGGCAGTCGTTGCACCAGTTGTGGTTGGAAAATTAGGTAAATTGGTAATAAGCCAAGGTTTGGATAAAATTCATTTAGCCAATTATTTACTTGATCAAAAAGTACATTTAATTGATGAAACACCTGATGCACTTCAGCCAAAAATGATAGATACGCTTGGCATTGCAATTTTCATGAGTCAGGAAATTAAGCCAATTCAGTTTGCTCCAGCTGCGCCGATCAAGTCTGTTGCTGTCAATAATACTGTAGCATCAAAGCCTGAGAAAGAGTCAAAAATGACTTATTCGACTAAAAACTACGAAAGCGAATCAAGTGGCGGTTTGGGAAGTATTCCGAAATGGTTTTTACCATCAGTATTAATTGTAGCAGTTATTGCAGGTTTAGGATATTTTGCTTTTACTTATGATTGGAAAAGTTTAAGTACTTCATCCGACAGCATGGTAGATTCATCTGAAATGGAAGAAGTAACTGGAGCAATTATTGATACTAATAGTTTAGCAAAGGACTCTTCAACTGCAAAAGTGGATACAACAGCTTTAAAAGCGGAAGAAAAAACAATAGCTGTAAATTTACCAAACGGGCAAAAAATAGATTTAACCAATGGTTCTTTTACTTATAATTTTGCTAGATATTTGGCAGATTCTTCTGCTACAGTAAACCGAGTTTTTACTTTTGATAACATTGGTTTTGAAGGAAATACTGGTGCATTAACAACAGGTTCTGATAAAACAGTGATTGATTTAGCAAAAATCATGTCCGCTTATCCAAAATCACAAATTAAGCTGACAGCCTATATTGATAACATGGGCGATTCACTTCAAAGTAAACGATTAGGCTCAAGACGTGCAGCGGCTATCAGAAATATATTAATAGGAAATGGTATTAATGCGATTAGAATAGACTTTATGGGTATTGTTTTAAGAAATGCGAGCAATAAAGGAGTAGAGTTAAAAGTGGTTAAGAAATAAAAAACAAAGAGGCTAATGTTTAAAAACGTTAGCCTCTTTGTTTTTAACGATAAGCCAAACGATTGGCTTTCCAATTACTATTTTCTATAATCGTGGAATTCGCAATGGTGCTATTATTGGACTTTTTATTAGTCATCAAGAAGTTTGCTAAAGCTGCTGCTAACATTTCCTCTTCAGCATCAGGTAATTCGTCCAATAATTCTGGAGAGTAATACAAACTGATAAATCTTGTATCAAAATTTCCAGACAAAAAAGCTTCGTGTTGCATCACAAATTTACAAAAAGGTAAAGTTGTTTGAATGCCTGAAATTTTGAATTCATCAATTGCTCTAATCATTTTAACAATTGCTTCCTCTCTATTTTTGCCATAAGTAATCAATTTTGCAATCATTGGGTCATAGAAAATCGGGATAGCCATTCCTTGCTCAAAACCATCATCTACTCTTACTCCATTCCCTTCTGGTCGAATATAAGTATTTAAAGTGCCAACATCTGGGAGGAAATTATTTCTTGGATCTTCAGCACATACTCTTATTTCTATTGCATGTCCTTGAATATGAATATCTTCTTGTTTAAAAGAAATACTTTCTCCTTCAGCAATTCTAATCATTTCTTTAACTAAGTCGATTCCCGTGATGAGTTCAGTGACAGGATGTTCAACTTGTAAACGAGTATTCATTTCTAGGAAATAAAAATCTAAATGTTCATCTACGATAAACTCAACAGTACCTGCGCCATAATAATTACAAGCTTTTGCTACATCAACAGCACAACGCCCCATTGCTTCACGAATTTCAGGCGTTAAAACAGCAGAAGGAGCTTCTTCAACTACTTTTTGATGACGGCGTTGGATGGAACATTCTCTTTCAAATAAATGTACAACGTTTCCATGTTGGTCGCCTAATACTTGTATTTCGATGTGTTTGGGTGCAGTAATATATTTTTCAATAAAAACAGCTCCATTTCCGAAAGAAGTAATAGCTTCAGAAACAGCTCTGTCCATTTGTTCATCAAAATCTTCTTCTTTTTCAACCACACGCATCCCTTTTCCACCACCACCTGCAGAAGCTTTAATCAATACTGGATAACCAATTTCTAAAGATTTTTCTTTAGCGATGCTTCTGTCGGTTACTGCATCTGGCGTGCCGGGAACCATAGGAATATTGTATTTCGCTACAGTATGTTTAGACGTTAGTTTATCGCCCATCAATTCAATACTTTCTGGAGAAGGACCAATGAAAATCAATCCTGCTTCTATTACCTTTTTACAAAAAGCAGCATTTTCAGAAAGAAAACCATAACCAGGATGAATGGCATCAACATTCAATTTTTGACAAATCTCAATGATTTTATCACCTAAAAGATAAGATTGATGAGAAGGAGGAGGACCGATACAAATGGCTTCATCAGCAAAACGGACATGAGGAGAATTTCTATCTGCTTCAGAGAAAATAGCTACCGTTTGAATATTTAACTCTCTGGCTGTACGCATGATACGCAAGGCTATTTCTCCACGATTGGCGATAAGAATTTTATTGATTTTTGGCATATAATATCCTAAGCTGTTTTTATGATTTTGTTTAAACAAAGGTAAACTACATTATTAAATGTATAGATTTTTTTTAATTTTTTCTGGTAAATATGATATATTTATTGATGAAGTACTTGTTCCCAATGATTGGTGAATTATATTTATATGTTGTCTCAATAATATTTAAAAATAATACTAGATTATTTAATGTATTTATGGTACTATTCGTTTGTGATTTGTTTTTTGGTATAAATTTTGATATTTAAATGTTGTCATCTAAGTTAAAGAATGTATTTATCATTTTTCTTGTATATTTTAATGAACACAATTTAGGACTTTTTTGATAAACTGTTTTTTATGAGGTGTAAAATAGACTAACGGTTTTATGGTTGTTTAAATAAGAATTTACCTGCATGTGGAATTGAATAGTTTCTTCTTAATAGGTATTTAATTATTTAAAATGCTTGTAGATACATGATTTATAGCAAATTGATTTTTGTTAGTTTTTTTACTTCTAAAGAAAATTAGATTAATTTTGTAGTAAATAAGTTTCTAAAACTATTAAGACTTTTAAAGTGATTTTACCAAGAAATTAAATAGTGGTAAGAATTCTTAAAAGTTAACATACATTAATCATTAATTACTAAACACAACAACACTTAAACGAATGCTCTAATAAAAAGTTTAGGGCGAAAATTAAAATGAGAACAAAATTTTTATCAATTGTACTTGGATTAGCAGTTATTGTAGCATCTTGTACTTCAGAACTGATTGTTGATGGAACAAAGACGAATGACATTAATAGTCTAGTAGTTCCTGCTGGTTTTGATTGGAAAACATCAAGAGATGTAAATTTCAACATTTCTATCAGTGACATCCGTTTCAAAAGTGCACTTCATGTTGTATCTATTTATGGTGCTGATCCAACTACTGGTGCAGTTGCTCTTTCAAAAGGTGCGGCTTCAATATCTTCTCCTTTTTTAACGAAGATTTCAATACCATCTTCTGTCAAAGAAGTTTATTTTGTTAAAACAGCTCCAGATGGAACTAAAATAACACAAAAAGTGGCGCTTACTGCTTCTTCTAGTCTTACTGTATCATTAGGAACAGTTTCTTCGGGAAGATTTGGTGTTTCTTCAGATTCAGAGAAGTATGTAACGGCAGCTTCATCTGAAACAAGTCCTGATTGTAGCACTGGATGTGATATTTCGGTAAGTAGTGGAACAACAATTGACCTTAATAGTAGCACAGGTTCAAAAACATATTGTTTAACAGGGAGTGATTACACAGTAAACTTCAATCCAAATACTTTGAATGGTGGTACTCTTCGTATTTGTGGTACTAACATTACACTTAATAATTTGAATTTTAATTCGGGTGCTAAATACACCGTAATTATTACTTCAAAAGGTTCGGCTAATTTCAGTAATGTTAACTGGAATTCAGCAGATGTAACTGTGAAAAACTTCGGTACTTTAAATTCTTCAGGTAATCTTATTGTTGGAGGTACTTTTTATAATTACGGAGTTGTAAATGCTAATGCTGAATTACAATCTCGTTCAGGTTCAAATATTATAAACGAAGGGCAGATTATTGTTAAAGGTTCTTCTCCATTAGATGGTGCAATGACTAACAATGCTGAGATTACATTTAATGGCGAAGTTAGATTGAATTCTTCTGGTCAGACGGTAACAAATAATGGTAAAATGACTGCTGTAGGTAATTTTATTATTAATAGCTCAACCACATTGACAAACAATAGTTATATGACCGCTAATAGTATGCAGATAAATAGTTCTGGTATTTTAAATAACAAATGTCAATTAATTATCAAAACTGATTTGGGTGTTGATAAAACAATTAACAATGATAGCTATATTTCAGTTGGAGGTAGTACTCGTATCAATGGGTCTGGTGTTGTTAATTTATTCAACGGAGCTTTATTAGTAACTAATTCTCTATCAACTTACGACGGTAAAATTACTGGTACAGGGAGCAATTATTCATTATTCAAGGTATTAACTACTGCAGGTGGTAATATCAACAATGGTGGTGGACAAAAACTTACAGGTACTGTTCAATTCTCAGAACCAAGCGATGCTCTTAAAGCAAGTTTCTTAGATGGAACAGCTCAGAAAACTAAAGATGGAGGTATTTACATCGCAAAAACTGCATGTAATGAAGGAAATGGTACAGAACCGGTAGCAAGTAATGATTCAGATAAAGATGGTATTATTGATAGTGAAGATGCTTTCCCTAATGATGCTTCTAAAGCATTTATAAATTCTTCTGCTCCATCTACAGTAGCATTTGAAGATCAATGGCCAAATAAAGGAGATTATGATTTGAATGACGTCGTTCTTTCGTACAGATATCAGATTATTACTAATTCGTCTAATATTGTAGCACAAGTAAAAGCCACTTATACTTTACATGCTACAGGTGGATCAATTCAAAATGGTGCTGGTGTTCAGTTTAACATTCCAGCTGGAAAGGCAACTAACTTTACATCAAATACAGGTGGAAGCTTAGAAGCTGGACAAGATAGTGTTGTAGTAATTCTATTCAAGAATAGCATAGGAGAATTAGCCGCTTGGAATACAATTGCCGGTCAAAGCCCAGTTGCATCTAAATCTTATTCATTTAGTTTTGATGTTGTTGGTGGACCATCTTTAGGTGCATTTGGTGTGGGTTCTTATAATCCATTTATTTGGAATAATTCAAATGGTACAAGAGGTAAAGAAACACATTTACTTGGTAAAAATCCAACTAAGTTAGTTGATAAATCATTCTTCGGAACAATAGATGATTCTTCATTGACAACAGCACTTTACAGTACAAGTACAAGACTACCTTGGGGAATTGAAGTATCAACTGAAAACTTTAAATATCCAAGTGAATCGAAAAATATCACACAAACATATTTCAAATTCGCAGATTGGGCTACATCAGGAGGTAAATCAAGTGTAGATTGGTATTCAAATGTTTCAGAAGGATATAGAAACAATGCTAATATTTTTAATCCTTAATTGATTTAGGGTTATTATAAAAAGAGCTTCGAGAGTATTCTCGAAGCTCTTTTTGTTATATGGTAGCTTATTTTACTCTTCTTCAAAATCTTCTCTATTAAACAAAGCTCTGAAAGTTTCAGACATGGCGATTAAGTCATGTACTTTGTTTTTGGCTAATTTCAATACTCTTGTTTCTTGGCAATTTTGGATTCTTTTGTCAAAATGATTCCACAGATGAATCATATCATTCATATTTTCTGCGAAACGATCAATGATGAAGCGTTCAAATTTTGGTTTGTCTCCTTCTGCTAAATATAAAATGACGTGAAAGCTTTCACCCACAAAAAACCATGATAGCTGACTTCTACTAAAGTCTTTTATCATGGCATTGTTATCAACCAAGAAGTCAATTATATCCACTTCGTTGCTTACATCGTATAAGTTTTGCGAGTTTTTCATATCATTATTGTATTTTTTTAAGAAGATAGACTCTAAAAATTTTACAAAAATTTGACTACTCTAAACATTAGCTGTAATGAATATAATAATAACAATCGATATTTTACTTCAAAATGAATAAGTTCTTGAAATATTACTAGAAAATATCAATGAATTGTTGAATACAAATGAAATAGCACTTAATGTTGGCACATTTTTGCAGAAAGAAAATAATACCTTAACTTTGTGATTATTTAAAGATTATAAAATGTTTTTCTCTTGAAATATATAATATTATTTAGACAGCGAAATATTTTGTAATTGAATTCAAAGAAAATGTTTTTAGTTTTCCTTGAAGACATATTTAGTTTTAATCATTAAACACAAATAAAAGTGGATATTTTCGATAAAGTCAGCAAAGGTCTGGGACCTATCGGTGCCCATGCTCATTATTCTCATCACTACTTTACTTTTCCTAAATTAACAGGAGAGTTAGGACCAAGAATGACCTTCATGGGTAAAGAAATGTTAAACTGGTCATTAAACAATTACCTAGGTTTGGCGAATCATCCTGAAGTGCGTGAAGCTGATAATAAAGGGACTCAAGATTATGGTTTGGCTTATCCGATGGGAGCTAGAATGATGTCAGGTAATTCAGATTTACATGAAGAATTTGAAGCTCAATTAGCTGAATTTGTTGGAAAAGAAGATGCCTTTTTATTGAACTTTGGTTACCAAGGAGTAATGTCAGTAATTGAGTGTATTTGCGACCGTAACGATATTATTGTTTATGACGCTGAGGCTCACGCATGTTTGATTGATGGTATTCGTTTACACAAAGCTAAAATGGGTGATTATTATAAGTTTAATCACAACGACATGGATTCTTTGCGTAAAAACTTAGAGAGAGCTACCAAAAAAGTTGCTGAAACAGGCGGAGGTATTTTGGTAATTACTGAAGGTGTTTTCGGAATGTCGGGTAAAGTAGGTTCTTTAGATGAAATTGTGAAAATGAAAGAAGATTTCAATTTCAGAATTTTAGTGGATGATGCACACGGATTTGGAACAATGGGACCAAACGGTCGTGGAGTACACGAAGAATTGAATTGTATTGATGGAATAGATTTGTACTTCTCTACTTTTGCAAAATCAATGGCATCAATTGGTGCTTTTATTGCAGCAAGCAAAGAAATCGTAATGTTCTTGAAATACAACATGCGTTCACAAATTTATGCAAAAGCATTACCAATGCCTTTTGTTGTAGGTGGGATGAAACGTTTGGAATTAATCAAAAAACACCCAGAATTACGTGAGAAATTGTGGGAAAATGTAAGAGCTATCCAAACAGGATTTAAAGCAAAAGGATTTGATGTTGGTGAAACTACTTCACCAGTAACGCCAATCTTCTTACATGGCGATTATGAACTTTCGCACGTTACTGCACTTGTACGTGACATGCGTGAAAATATGGGTGTATTTTGCTCAATAGTAACATATCCAGTTGTTCCTAAAGGACAAATTATGTTGAGAATTATTCCTACAGCTTCACATACTTTGGAAGATGTAGCTTATACCTTAGATTGTTTCGAAAAAGTACAGCAACGCTTACAAGACGGTACTTATCGCAGAATTGCTGAAGAATTTTTAGCTCAGCAAGCAGAATTAGCATAATTTATATAGGTTTTTGACTTATTTCGCTTAAAATTTGTTGCTTGGATTTGTAAGATGTAATAAAATAGCTATATTTCGGACACAAAAAATGCGTCTCAACGCTATTAAAGGCTTTTTCAACCAATTATCAACTTAAATCCAGTTTCTATTATGAACAGATTTGCAGAAGTGAAGGACTTAATTTTGTCCTTAGAAGGAGATTTCGAGAAATTTTATGACAAAGGCAATCAAGCTGCTGGTACTCGAGTTAGAGGTGGTATGCAAGAATTGAAAACTTTAGCTCAAGAAATCCGTACAGAAGTTCAAGAGATAAAAAACAATGCAGCGAAATAATGCTAAATAGTTAAAGATTTTATAAAAAGGCTCAAAGTATTTTGAGCCTTTTTATTTTTTAGACTAAAACTCTTCTTTGTTCATTATCGTAGCCGAACCTTCAGTAGTTTTCTTTCCAGTTTGAACATCAAAAATCTCAGTTGAAATTTCGGCAGTATGCTTATCAGCATTGATTGATGTTACAGTAAATACTGCTTCATATTCATTATTCACAAACATTGGACGTTTGTAGTCTGAAACCTGTTTTAGATAAACACTTCCGAAACCTGGAAATTCTGTTCCCATAATTTTAGAAAAAACACTTGAAGCCAATGCTCCGTGAATAATCGGACGCTTAAATGCAGTGGTTGCAGCAAATTCAGCATCCAGATGAAGAGGATTATTATCTCCAGATACTTTTGCAAATAAAATAACATCTTCTTGTGTGAAAGAAAACTTATGACGGTAAACAGTTCCGAGTTGAATCATTGTATAATTAATCTTTGTGATTTTACTTAAAATAAGGACGAAATTACGACAAATTCTCTCCAATTTTAAACCTTCACTTATTTCAAAAAGTAATAAAATATTAATAATGAATTTTGAAGAATGTGCTTTGAAATTTATTCTAATTTAAAAATCTTGTAAATCTCAAAACTCACTTCTCATAGCTTTAAGCTATTTAAGATGAATGGTCGGCAACAATTACCCATTGTCCTTTTATTTTTCGCCAAAGTAAAGTGTAGTGCCCGCCAATATCTCCTTTTTCAGGACGAGTTAAATGCCATTTGCCAACAACAAAGCAAGCATCTTTGGCAATAAAATTGACTTTGATAATATCAAATTTCAACGTGCCCATTGTGGCTTTGTCTGGATAGTTTTTCCGATAACTGTCCAAAGTTCCTTGGTAACCATATTTTACGCCACTTTTGCCAATGTACATCAGTGAATCTGAAACCCAATAGCCATTCATGAACTTTTCAACGTCGCCGCTGTTCCATGCTTTGGTCTGAGTATCCAAAATATTCAGAATTATTTGTCTGTCTTTGCCCGTTTGAGCGAACACATTCAATGAGAAGAATGTTAATGAAAGCAAGAGTAATTTTTTCATCCCTTAATTTTTATGTAAATTTGAATATATATTTAATTCTTATCCAAATATAAGAATATGTTTAAATACTCTTGATGAAGAGTTTGCTGCTTATGAAATTCAAAGAGTTTTACGAAAAATACAAAGATTATTATTTAGTTGACGGAATGATGTACTTGTCGTTCGTAATTATGATAATATTGATGTTTATCTTTTTTAGCTGATATGGTTTGGTTTGTGATGAATCCTAAGTCGGGAACTACTACACCCGCACAAAAAAATAAAATTACTAGTCTGGTCGGAAAACAAGCAAATGCTAAACTGTTTTTTACGGAATATAGTGGACATGCCACAGAGATTGCCCAACAAGCAGTTAGAGAAGGTATTGTTAAAATTATTGCAGTTGGCGGAGACGGAACAGTAAATGAAGTAGCACGTGGTTTAGTAGATTCAGAAACAGCCTTAGGAATTGTTCCGATTGGTTCAGGAAATGGTTTGGCCAGACATCTGAAAATTCCTTTAAAAATTGATAAAGCCATTCAGTTTGCACTTTCTTCTAATGTATCATCTATAGATGTCTGTTTTTTGAATGAGATTCCATTTTTTTGTACAGCAGGAGTAGGGTTTGATGCTTTTGTAGCCAATGAATTTGCACAGCAAGATTCAAGAGGCTTGAAGACTTATGCGAAAATGTCTTTAAAATCATTCAGAACTTATAAACCAGAATCGTATCATCTTGAATCTCAACAAAGTGTTGAAATCAAAAATGCGTTTTCTATTACTTTTGCCAATGCTACGCAATATGGTAATAATGCTATGATTTCGCCCAAGTCAAAAATTGATGATGGTTTAATCGAGATGGTAGTATTGAAGCCTTTTCCATTTGGTGCTGCTCCGATTATTGGAGTTCGTTTGTTTAGAGGAACGTTACCAAATTCAAGGTATATCGAAACAGCATCTGATACAGAATTTATTTTGAAAGCTGAAGAAGATTTATTGATACATTACGATGGAGAACCTTTACAATTATCAACGAATGTTTTGAAAATTACCTTGAAACCCAAAGCTTTAAAAGTAATTGGTTATGTCTAAAAATAAAAAAATACCATTAGGAGTAGTGTACTCTACCAATCCAGATTTTGATTATGCTTTTGAAAATGATGGAGAAGTAACAACATTAGAACCCAACAAACAGAACTTGAAAGTTCAATTAGATAAAAAAGCTCGTGCTGGAAAGCAAGTGACGCTTATTTCTGGCTTTGTCGGTAGCAATGATGATTTAGAAATTTTATCGAAAAAACTGAAAAATCTTTGTGGTTGTGGCGGTTCAGCTAAAGATGGAGAGATTTTAATTCAAGGAGATTTTAGAGAGAAAATTTTAAATTTCTTAATTACAGCAGGTTATAAAGCTAAAAAAGTAGGAGGATGATTAATTGTTATGAATTATAAGTTATGAATTTGAAATGTTTTTTATACTCTATAAGTTTTAAATTGAAATATAATAATTTTAAATTCATAACTCATAATTTTATTAACCTTCCATCAAATCTTTTAAAATTTTCTGGGCAGCGATAGAAATTACTGTTCCCGGCCCAAAAACACCAGAAACACCTGCATCGTACAAAAATTGATAATCTTGTGCAGGAATTACTCCACCAGCAATTACCATAATGTCTTCTCGACCATATTTTTTGAGTTCTTCAATTAATTGAGGAATTAAAGTTTTATGTCCAGCTGCTAAACTTGAAGCTCCCACTACATGCACATCATTCTCAATGGCTTGTTTGGCTGCTTCTTCAGGCGTTTGGAAGAGTGGTGTAATATCTACGTCAAAACCTAAATCGGCAAAACTGGTTGCAATTACTTTTGCACCACGGTCGTGCCCGTCCTGACCCATTTTAGCGACCATTATTCTTGGTCGTCTTCCTTCGAGATTAGCAAATTCATTTGCCATTTCTCGGGCAATTCTGAAATTTTCGTCGTCTGTCACTTCTGCTGAATATACTCCTGAAATGGAGCGGATTATGGCTTTATGCCTGCTAAATACAATCTCCAAAGCATCTGAGATTTCACCTAAAGTAGCTCTTAATCTTGCTGCTTCAACAGCCAATTGAAGTAAATTACCTTCGCCAGTTTTAGCCGACAGAGTCAATTTTTCTAGAGCTTCATGAACTGCAATATTATTTCTACTTGCTTTAATGTTGTTTAATCTTTCAATTTGTGAAAGTCTAACCGCTTGATTATCAACATCTCTTACTTCTAATTCTGTTTCTGTGTCAATTTTAAAACGATTTACACCTACGATAATATCTTTTCCAGAATCGATTCTAGCTTGTTTTCTAGCGGCGGCTTCTTCGATTCTCATTTTTGGTAAACCAGTTTCAATGGCTTTTGCCATTCCGCCCAATTCTTCTACTTCTTCAATAAGTTTCCAAGCTTTTTGGGCTAATTCTTGCGTCAAATATTCAACATAATATGAACCACCCCAAGGGTCAATTACTTTAGTAATATTGGTTTCATGCTGAATGTATAATTGTGTATTACGGGCAATTCTGGCAGAAAAGTC
This sequence comes from Arcicella lustrica, assembly GCF_034930985.1. NCBI lineage: Bacteria > Pseudomonadati > Bacteroidota > Cytophagia > Cytophagales > Flectobacillaceae > Arcicella > Arcicella lustrica. Next base: position 9,563 of record NZ_JAYGIM010000024.1, on the reverse strand, counting down.
TGTTGGTAAAGCAATTGCTTCATCCAAAGAATTGGTATGCAAACTTTGAGTATGCCCTAAAGTTGCCGCCATTGCTTCTATACAAGTACGAGTAACGTTATTGAAAGGGTCTTGTTCAGTAAGCGACCAACCAGAAGTTTGACAATGAGTTCTAAGCATCAAGGATTTATCGTTTTTTGGGTTAAATTTCTTAACGATTTTTGCCCATAATAATCTCCCAGCACGCATTTTTGCAATTTCCATAAAGTGATTCATCCCAATTGCCCAGAAAAACGATAATCTTGGAGCAAAATTATCAATATCCAATCCTGCTTGAATCCCCGTTCTTAAATATTCCAATCCATCGGCTAAGGTGTAAGCTAATTCTAAATCTGCGGTTGCTCCAGCTTCTTGCATGTGGTAGCCCGAAATAGAAATAGAATTGAATTTAGGCATATTTTCAGCTGTATAAGCAAAAATATCTGCAATGATTCTCATAGAAGGAATTGGCGGATAGATATAAGTATTCCGAACCATAAATTCCTTTAAAATATCATTCTGAATTGTTCCAGATAATTTTTCAGGTGAAACTCCTTGTTCTTCAGCCGCAACAATATAAAATGCCATAATGGGCAAAACAGCGCCATTCATGGTCATAGAAACCGACATTTCATCTAATGGAATTTGGTCGAAAAGTATTTTCATATCTTCAACTGAATCAATCGCTACTCCAGCTTTTCCAACATCTCCAGTTACTCTTGGATGGTCGGAATCATAACCTCTATGCGTTGCTAAATCAAAAGCGACAGATAACCCCTTTTGCCCAGCAGCTAAGTTTTTACGATAAAAAGCATTTGATTCTTCAGCCGTAGAAAATCCAGCATATTGACGAATTGTCCAAGGTTGTTGTGTGTACATCGTGGCATAAGGACCTCTCAGAAAAGGAGATAAGCCAGCTCCAAAACCAAGATGTTCTGCTTCTTTTATATCATCAAAAGCAAAGTAAGGTTTTACAGAAATTCCTTCTGGTGAACGCCAGTTTTGTTTAGCAGAAGAGGTTTTGCTTTCTTCTTCTTTACTTGCTTTCGTTAGTTTTATATTGGATATATTCGGTCTCATGGCTTGGCTCTTTTACATTTCAAAACTTTCAGATAAACGCAAGTTTGGTAATAATACCCAATCAGAATGTACTGCAGAAGTACTTTCAAGGGTTTTAATGAATGGTTTTTCATCTAATCTGAATTTATTTACACCAACCATGACATATTTATTTGCCTGTAAATCGTCCTGTTTCCTGATATTCTCAGCACTTATTTTTTCTTGAATAAAACCCTTTTTGAAGGCTTCCATTATTCCCTCTAAAGATTCTACTTCTTCTAATATTTTTAAAGATTCTTCCGCAATTTCAAACGTCAATTTTTCGATAAAATAACTACCTGCCGATGGGTCGCTTACTTTATCGAAATAACTTTCTTCTTTTAAAATAATAGAAATATTTCTGGCAATACGTTGTCCAAAATCATCTGTGTTTTCATCATTTTTATCGAAAGAAAGAATACTTATAGAATCACAACCACCAATGATTGCAGACATTGCTTCGGTAGTAGTTCTCAATAAATTGCTGTGTGGCGTAATTGCTGAATGATAATATGAAGACGTTTGGCAATGAAATGAAGTAGTATTTGTCAAAGAAATATCGAATCCATAAGCCTCCAAAAGTATTTTTTTCCAGAGAAATTTTAAGGCTCTTAGTTTTGAAATTTCAGCAAAATAATTGGTGCCAATTGAAATAGAAAATTCAATATTTTTAAGAATGTCTTTTACTTCTATTCCTTCTTGACTCAATTTATCAATTGTTTCAATGGCTTGTGCTAATACAAAGGCTAATTCTTGAGCCACATTTGCTCCAGCATTATGGAAGTGATGGCTAGAAAAATGGAGTACTTTGAATTGAGGTGAATTTTGTACTTTTCTAATAAGTTCGGCAGTATCTTTCCAATGGTTTTTATCCCAATTTCCAGTGTTCATCCATCTTCCAAAGGCATCGTTAATTATTCCTCCTTTCCACTGATAAGTTGCGAACTTTTGTAACTCATTTACCAAATCTAAAGCTTGATTTTCTACTTTAAAAAAAAAGGGTGTATCAGATAGTTTGAAATTGTGCAACAATTTCTTAATTTCAACATTAGAAAGTAACACGTCGCTTAAGTCAATCAGAAAAGAATCAACACCCTGTCTTAATAGTTTGAAAATCAATGAATTAGTCTCTTTTTCTGATGAATATCTAACAATTTCTCGATAGTTCCAATTGGAGTTAACTCTTTGGTTTTGAGCTTGTTGTATGTTTTTTGTGGATTGAAAATCAATCTCTTCAAAAGCATAGTATGGTTCAATCTGGATATTCTTGTCAATATTCCAGACCATCATTTCGTCGAAGTTTTTACCTTTTAATTCTTTGACGGCCTGTTGTTTCCATTGCTCTTTTGTATGAGAATGAAATTCATTAAAAAGTTGATTCGCCATAATCGTATTTTCTGAAATATTTAACTTTTCAAAGTTAGTCAAATTTATGAATTTAGACTTTTCAAAACAAAAAAACAAGGAAAGTTACCAAATAGGCTTATCTTGTTGGATTATCCCAAGAAAAATGCTGGTATATTATTTTTTAAATTATTTTAATTGAGAATGAAACGAAATTGATTTTTCTCTCCAAGAAAATTCACTATTTTTGCCATCCTTTTGGGGAAATGAAATATAGATTTTCAGCTAAATAGCTAATCGTTTGAAAATCAAATATTTAGTAAAAGTGCTTTTCTTGAGCCGCCAATATAGATTATAACATGCATTCAACATCTCAACTTCAAGCAAGGCAAGTTTGGTCAAAGTGCCTTGAGATTATACATAACGATATCAACGAACAAAGTTTTAAAACTTGGTTTGAACCTATCATACCCCTGAATGTAAGTAATCAAACTCTTTCTATACAGGTGCCAAGCCAATTTTTTTATGAATGGCTTGAGGAAAACTATATCCATGTACTTCGTAAAGCAATTGATTTTACTTTAGGAAAAAATGGAATGCTAGAATACTCAATTATAGTTGATAAAGGAGACAAGAAAAACCCACCGATAACTTATAATATCCCAAACCAAAAATCATCTGTTCCTGTAACAGCTCAACAACGTAAACCAGAACCAACTTTGTACGAAAGTCCATTTCAATTAAAAGATTTGGATTCTTTAGATTTGGATTCTTATTTAAACGCACATTACACCTTCGATAATTTTGTAGAAGGAGATTGTAACCGTTTGGGGCGTTCGGCGGGTTTAGCGGTAGCACAAAGACCAGGTGTTACTTCATTCAACCCATTGATGATTTACGGAAGTGTAGGTTTAGGAAAAACACACTTGATTCAAGCAATCGGGAATTATATCAAAAATACGCAAACCAATAAGTTTGTTTTATATGTTACTTCCGAAAAATTCTGTAATCAATTTATCAACGCTATCAAAAATAATACGCTACAGGCATTTACTAATTTTTATATGCAAGTAGATTGTTTAATTATTGATGATGTACAGTTTTTAGCAGGAAAAGAAAAAACACAAGAATCATTCTTCCATATTTTTAACCACTTGCATCAATCAGGAAAGCAAATTATTATGTCGTCTGATAGAGCGCCAAGAGAATTGGCTGGTATGCAAGATCGTTTACTTTCACGTTTTAAATGGGGTTTAACGGCAGATGTACAGCAACCAGATTTTGAAACAAGAATTGCGATTTTACAGAAGAAACTTCAAGCTGATGGTATTTATATTGAAGATAAAGTAATTGAATATTTAGCACACAGTATCGATACTAACGTTCGTGAAATGGAAGGAGTAATTGTGTCTCTGATGGCGCATGCTTCTTTGAATCGCAAGGAAATTGATATGGATTTGGCTAGAACTACTTTGAAAAATATTGTAGTTGATAATGAAAAAGAAGTAACGGTTGATTCTATTTTAGATGCAGTAACAAGCCATTTTGATGTAAATATGTCGGATTTGAAAAGTAAAAGCCGTAAGAAAGAAACGGTTTTCCCTCGTCAAATTGCGATGTATTTAATGAAAGAATTTACCAATTTACCTTTAAAATCGATTGGGTACCATTTTGGTGGTAGAGACCACAGTACGGTAATTCATGCAGTACAAACAATCAGTATCATGCTTGAAACCGACAAAGAAGTAGAAAAAACAATGCAGAAATTATATAAATATTTTAACAGAGTAAGAGTTAAAAATTAGAAAAAATAACCAAAAAGCCCGAAGAATCTTTACATTTTCTTCGGGCTTTTTTTGTTAAATTACCTTGTATAATAGCAGTCAAATCGTATTTTTGTTCTACAATTCAGCTCTTCAACTTCAATCTTATGAAAAAAAATATACTCTTGACTTTATTATTAATCAGTTCGTTTTATAGCAATTCTTTGGCAGATGATGTTAATCCCATTGAATTGATGCCTTTGAAACATAAAAATTTGATGTTAGATAATCCGAAAGGAAAGCTGAAAATCAAATTTGTGATGAATGATTTCAAATCATCTGGTGATACGACTAAACCCAAAAGTCTTTTTGCAAAAATTAAAAATGTTGTAAATTCTTTGCTAGATGCTTCCGATAATCCACCATTTAAATTACAAGTGGTTCGAGAAAAGAAAAACTAAAAGCGTTGAGATTTTAAATCTCAACGCTTTTAGTTTTTATGATAAGGCAAATTTAATAGCTCCTGTAATACTCAGAATTGTAAAGAATGAGATGATATAAAGGAAAAACAGAATGAAGGATTTAAAGATAGTTTTGAATAGTCGCTGACGATAAACCACTTTCAAGGCTACAATAAAATAAATAATAAAACCTAACATGGTAGCAGACAAAGCTTCTTTCCAGTATCCAAAAAATACGCCTCCACCTACAAAAATAACAATCATTAAAAATAACACACTGTGAATGTGAATAGAAAAAATAAGATGTTCATAATAATAGCGAGTATGTCCTTCTAAAATATTAGGGACATATTGATACCTTCTGGTTTTTCTAAAACGAATAAGATAAAGGAAATAATCCCATAAGTAACGCAAAATTCTAAAAGGATAAGTGAAAAAGCTATGCGAACGTTTGCTATAAAGAAACTTCAAAAGAATTGCTACAATCGGCATTAAAATGAACATCATCAATGAGAATACTCCAATTCCAAAATGAGTAATCTCTTGAATTGCTGTTTCAGCATCTTCTTCAAAAGCTAATTCATAATGTGTTACATTTCTTAAAAAACCTCTTTCTAATGCAAGAAATCCCATGAAATTTGTACTTGCTCTTCCAGTTTTTTTTCTGTGAGTAATTAGACTATCTAATTCAGTATCAGACATTTTTAAGATTCTCTGTTTGTACGCTTTATTCTCGACACTTCCATCACTTCCTTTTATGGTAATAATAGTATCCTGAAAATATTGTACTTTCAGCAAAGCATTATTTTTTAAGGAATGAAGTCTTAATACATACTTTAACTGGCTTTTTGTGCCAATCGTTTCTGTAAAATACTCACTCATTTCGTTACTGACATCACTCAATTCTACCGTATTTACAGTATCTAAAACGATTTGCTTTTGAATGGCAATTAACCTTTGTCGTTGTTGATGTTCGGGTAGCTTTTCTATTAATGTTCTTAAAGTATCGTCATTTTGGATGTTCATTTCATCCAAAATTTCATCAGCATCAATATTGACGAAATCTATCCAGCTATTTGTTTTCTTTTGTAAATCTTTTGTTTGTTCATCCAGATTCTCTAAATCTTTAATATCACTTTTTACATCATTTAATTCGTATTCAGCCTTATATAAGCCATTGGTATCGCTTGATGATTTTATTTCCTTCAAGGCTTTCTTAGCGTTCTTTAGTCTTTTTTGATTTTCTTTTTCTGCCTTACTTTTTGATTCAGAAACGCCATCAACCACACCATCAAAAAAGCCATTTTGTCCTTTTTCAATAGCAGTATCAATCATAAAGCCTAAGAGTAAGAAAAAAAGAAAAGACGCAAGAAAATAAAGGCGAATAGGAGGGACATAGCGCCCACGGCGACCTTCCAGAAAGTCTTTCGTGATTTTACCGGGATACAAAAAAATAGCACGAAGGGTATTATATAATTTGGTGTCGAGATGGGTGAAGCCTTCAACTACTTCAAAAATTAAGTGACTAACTGGTACTTTCAAATCATGATTTTCTTGCCCACAATTCGGACAAAAATTATCTTCAGGTTTTAAGATTGTGTGGCAGTTATGACAAATTTCTACTTTTCTGCGTTTTTTGTGTTCAGACATTCCAATGGTTAGTGTTAAATGAAGTGCGATTTAGAATTTCCATTGAAAGTAATAAAAAAAAGGAGAAAATCAGCTGATTTTCTCCTTTTTAATGCAAAACAATGACTGTTTTGGCTAAAAAATGAAATTTATTCTAATTCGCCATCATCAGCGATATTAGGCTCACTTGTATCAAGTAATGCTTTTTCGTCGCCTTTGATTTTCTCCTTGATTTTATTTTCAAGTTCTTCTAATAAATCTGGATTATCTTTTAGCATTTCTTTTACGCCGTCACGTCCTTGTCCTAAACGGTTAGTACCATAGCTAAACCATGAACCTGATTTTTTCACAACTTCCATATCAACGGCTAAATCAAGTACTTCACCAGCTTTAGAAATTCCTTCGCCATACATGATGTCGAATTCAACGACCTTGAATGGAGGAGCAACTTTGTTTTTAACAACTTTTACACGAGTACGGTTACCAATTACGTTGTCTCCGTCTTTAATTTGACCAATTCTACGAATATCCAAACGAACAGAAGCATAGAATTTCAAGGCGTTACCACCCGTTGTTGTTTCTGGGCTACCAAACATTACGCCGATTTTATCACGCAATTGGTTGATAAAAATACAGCAACAGCCAGTTCTGTTAATAACACCTGTCAATTTACGCAAAGCTTGCGACATCAAACGAGCTTGCAGACCCATTTTAGAATCGCCCATATCGCCTTCTAGTTCTGCCTTTGGAACAAGAGCCGCCACAGAGTCAATTACACAAATATCAATCGCACCTGATGAAATCAATTGTTCAGCAATTTCCAAAGCTTGCTCACCACTATCAGGTTGTGAAATCAATAAATTCGCAGTATCGATACCTAGTTTTTCAGCATAACCTTTATCAAAAGCATGTTCCGCATCAATAAAAGCGGCCAAACCACCTGCTTTTTGTGCTTCTGCAATGCAGTGCATTGTTAAAGTAGTTTTACCAGAAGATTCTGGTCCGTAGATTTCAATTACTCTTCCACGAGGTACTCCACCTACACCAAGTGCTAAATCTAGCCCTAATGAACCTGTTGAAATCACGGGAACGTCAAGTACTTTACTATCCGACAAGCGCATTACTGTACCTTTTCCGTATGCTTTGTCTAATTTTTCAAGCGTTGTTTGTAATGCTTTTAATTTTTCGTTGGCAGGATTTGTTGCCTCCGCTTGTTGTTTTGCCATGTTGGATTTTTAGGTTAAATTTTGGTTTTAATTCGGGGAATCAAGCTGAGTTATTGAAATTTTGTTGAGAAACAATTAGCAATAGGGAATCAAAGCCAGTTTTTTTCTGTCATTGATTAGTAGAACTCAATACCCGAATTCAAAATTTTTAATGGTGAAATTACCAAATTTTCAGCAATTTAAAGTACTTTGCTTACAAATGTTCAGACGATTTTTTCAAATAAACCTAGCCCTCTTTTTGTTTACTGCTCAGTATAGCTTTGCTCAGTTAAACAATACTCATCTGGAAACTTTCCAGCACATCGATTCCACCAAAAACCAACAGCTTTATTTTCAATTCGATAGCTTTAGTTTTTTGAAAAATAATGAATACTTCGGGAAAATTGCCGATGGATTTACACTTTTTGGGAATCAATTTTCTCCAAAATTTATTTATCAGCCAGCACCTAATGTAAGTATTGAAGCTGGAGTTTATGCTTGGAAAGATTTCGGAAATGATAAGTTCACAAGTGTACAACCAATTTTTACTATCAAAGTTCAAAAAGATTCTTCGCAGTTTTTGTTTGGAAATTTAGATGGTCAGTTGAATCATCATTTGATAGAACCAATGATGAATTTTGAAAGAGTAATATTGAATCGTCAAGAATTTGGACTTCAATACACCAAACGTACCTCAAAAACCTTTTTTGATAGTTGGATTGATTGGCAACAAATGATTTATAAAGGTTCTGATTTTCAGGAAAAAATCTTTGCAGGCTTTTCTTGGAACAAACGCTTGATTCAACATAAAAATTTCACGCTTTCTCTTCCTGTTCAATTGACTTTATTGCATCATGGCGGACAAATAACGAGTTCAAAAGATACCAATCAAGTAGTTACTTATACCAATGTTGCGCTTGGAATAGAGGCTGAATTGAAAACCATTGGTTTTATTCAAAGTATCAAAACTCAGAATTATTGGTTGGGTTATCGTCAAAATTCGGGCTACAATCCATACTTTTCAGAAGGTTCAGGAATTTATTTAAATTTATTGGCTGAAACAAAAGTGATGAATTTGATGCTGAGTTACTGGCAATCAAGTGGATATAGTTCAGAAATGGGTGGAGATTTGTACCAATCGGTTGGAAGAGTTTACCGAAATCAAAATCAATTAGAAAAAGAACGTAAGCTATTGTTTTTCAGATTTATGAAAGACTGGAAACTGATTGATAATTTATGGCTTACTTTTAGGTTTGAACCTTATTTCGATTTGAATAATCACTCGTTTGAACATTCCGAAGGTTTATTTTTAACTTACCGTCAAGGATTTAAACTTAAGTAATTGAAATTTAATAAATTTGTACAATTCATTAAACAAATAGAAAACATGAAAAAGTTAATACTTGTATTTTCATTAATGTTTGCAGCATTTTCAATCAATGCACAAAGTAAATTCGGACAAGAAATTACAGAAGAAGGCGCAATTCCTACAACTGAATTATTGAAAAAAGCAGATGGAAAAGAAGAAATTACGGCTAAGGTTTCGGGCGTTGTTGAATCAGTTTGCCAAGTAAAAGGTTGCTGGATGAAAGTAAAACTAGACGACGGACAAACGATGCGTGTTACTTTTAAAGACTATGGTTTTTTTGTACCAAAAGACATTGCAGGTAAAACGGTAGTTATCGACGGAACGGCGAAAGTAAAAACCACATCAGTAGCTGATTTAAAACATTATGCAGAAGATGCAGGGAAAAGCAAAGAAGAAATTGCCAAAATCAAAAAGCCAGAAAAAGCTTTGGGTTTTGTAGCAAATGGAGTAATTGTAAAATAAATCCCATGAAAAACATGAGTTATCCCGAATTTTTCTTTGGAATAATGAATGTTTGAAGTTTTGAATGTATTATTATCTCGTCCTTACTTTTCTTTTCTCGTATGTTTGTCTTACTAAAAATCATGTTCAAATAGATTAAATTCCGAAATTAGCATTTGTGTGATGAGAGGAGATTCTTGTCTAAACAATCCATTTGGATATGTACATTTCAAGG
>NZ_JAYGIM010000023.1:0-68417 GCF_034930985.1 Arcicella lustrica | reverse complement strand
AAAATACATTTAGAAATAAAAAATAAATGGTGTAATCTTGGTAATACAATAAAAAAAACTTGACAATCAATTCAGTTTTTAACCCCTAATACTGTCAAGCTTTTTTAGGATGAGACAATTAGAAGCTACCTATTTTTTCTTGACACCTGTAATACTTACTCCAGTCACTTGTTTATATTCAGGACTACTTGCTCCGAAGACTGCTTTAACATATTTCTTAATATCCAAACTGATATTATATAAACCCGTTTCTTCCCCATACAAAACCCTATCTCTCTTCAGCCTTGCATTACTAAGTGCCGTGTAAACAATCGCAACCTGCTCATTGGCACTATCTTGTTGGCTAATTAAACTTTTTAGCGTACTTACTTTTAAATCCACTTCATTAGGCACATAACTTGGCTCACTTTCTAAGACAGTAACTAAGGCTTTTAAATGCTCAACTTGTTGGTTAAAAGATGTTTGTGAAGATGAAATAGTTTTAGGTGCTTCGGCATTCAAACCCTCAACCGTACTGTTTGTTTCTTTTATAGCACTGGCTCTTTTCCCTTGCAATTTTCTATTAAAGCCTTTTACATCCTTTTTAGTAGCATCGGGGGCATCGGTCATTTCAAAAGCATTAATCAGTCGAGTCGATAAGGTTCTGTTATCCTTAAACAACAAAGCTCTTTCATTGATAACGGTATTGTAGGCGGTAGTTTGCCTTATAATTTCGTCGATTGCCTCCCTCGCTTGCTGGTAGGTGTTTTCTAAAGCAGGAATTTGGATAGAAACTTTGCTAGGCTGGTATTGGGTGCCGAAACCTTTGCAGAAATTAACGAGGTTAAAGAAGTTTTTCACGTTTACAGCGTGACCTGTTTCTGATGTTGTAGCCATTTTTTTGAATTTTGGAAAAGTGAGAAATCAATAATAAGGTAGCTTAGAGCAATCAGCTTTGAGTTCTATAAAAGCATTCATCTGCCTATCTCTCAGCTAATTAAAATTAATAATTTTTTAAAATAGAACCGACAACAACAAGCGTATTTTTATTATACGGTAAATTTTTTCAAAAGAAACAGGAGAAAATAAGCGATTAATTAGGCTTTAAAAGCTATTTGATAAAAAATTGAGAAGGGTTTGTGGAGAAAAAATAAAGTGGTACTTTAGAAAAGTAGAAATTAGGTGCGAGCAATTTAAGAAGTACGACAAAACTTTCGCATACTTGTGAGCTGTGTTCTACCATATTGACGACCCTACAATCCGACAACTTTTACTTACATAATAAATGGACAAAATATTTGACAGTCTATCTAACAGAGAAACAGCTTTGGCAATTTGGATATTAATTGCACTTACAGCTTGTATGTTCAGCAAAAGCATACGACAATCATTTGTTGGAATTATTAAAGCATTATTTGCTTGGAAAATATTGGTATCCATACTAACATTTTTTGCATACACAGTTTTATGGATTTTTCTTTTACACAAATTTGGATTTTGGGACATTTCATTCCTTAAAGATACCGTTATTTGGGCTTTGAGTTTTGGATTCATTTCCTTAATGAATGTGAACAAAGTATATGATAGCAAGTATTTTAAAATTGTATTGCTTGACACGATAAAATGGACAATTATAATAGAGTTCATCGTAAATTTTTTTACATTTAGTTTGACAACGGAATTGATATTTGTTCCCATTTTAGTTTTTTCAGCAATGATGCAAGCAGCAGCATCTTTTAAATCTGAACATAAACAAGTTGAAAAACTCTTTAAATATGTTTTGACAGCTTTTGGAATTGCAATATTTACTTTTTCACTGTACAAGACTTTTGAAAAGCATAGCCAACTTTTCACAATTGACAACCTAAAAAGTTTTTTATTACCAGTGTTTCTTTCAATTACCTTTCTTCCATTTATGTATTTGTATAACTTGCTTGTTAAGTATGAAGAACTATGGATAAGACTTAATCTTAGCATAAGAAATAAGAAGGACAGACAAAGAGTAAAAAAACAAATTCTATTGGTAGCCAATTTTAATATTGACAAACTTGTAAGCATCTCAAAAAATATTGCGAAACCTATTAATGTACATAATGATTTCAGTGATGAAATGGTAAAGACGATTAGCAAAGGGAAGTATGTAGGTTCTGACGAATAGACTTTTCGCCGTTGTTGGTGTTTGTTCACCAACAACATGTGCGTAGGCAACACACTAATTATCAAAACCATATTCTAAAGCTAGTTTGAGAATAATACAAAAAGTCCTACAAACCTTTCGCTTATTTGAGAGTTACAAGTAAGCTAATTGAAAACTCTAATGATTCAAGCAGACGAAATATTAGCCCAACTTGACATGTGTAATTCTGAATACACATTTCCAATGTTAGATAATGGATATGTGTATCCAGCGGGTACAAAATTAACCGTTTACAGAGATGATAGGCGTTGGGCAATTGTCATTGAGGTAATAGGGTTTAATTATCGAGGTGGCGGACATAACGGAATGTCGAACTGTTTACACATTTACGGAAATTGCCTTCCTTATGAACCTGGCATCCGTAATGAGAACTTCATTTACCTTACTGATGATGCAAATAATTGCAACACTTTTGACAATGAGGAAGATTTTTACTTAAATCAAGACTGTACAACTTTCACTCTTCGAGAGCAAATTCTTCCACTCTATCATAACAGACAATTATATAAAGATGCTGGAATTGAAATTCAAGATGCTCAACGGATTAATGCATTTGAATTTCTTCGCTTATTAGATGCATTACATCACGATAAACTTGTTGCGACGGAAACTGAAATACGGGAGAGAATTCCAAATAATCTCCCCAAAATTATGGAGCTACACAATTGGTTTCATCCAGATGTAGTGAATGATGTATTACCAAGCAATAATGAAACGTTTAAACAAATTGCCAAGGTATTAGAAACTGGTAACATCAACCATTACAAGCCGACACATGAACCCAATACAAACTGGAAAAACTGGCCCGACGGCGGAACGCTCTAAATAACGGCTTTTCGTAAGGAACGCACTAATTATCAAAACCGTATCCTAAGGCTAGTTTGGGAATAATATAAAAAGTACTATAAAGCTTTCTCATATTAAAGAATAGGTAGCAATTTTTAAAAAACTCATAAAATGAAAATCTTTAAAGTTTTATTAGAGACTGTTTTGCCAATTACTATTGTTACATTATTTCCAGTTGGGTACTTTTTTATAACTGACAAGATATTTCCTGAACCAGAATTGAAAAATTGCGAAAGCTGTCACATCAGTACCATTGTCTATTTAACTTATACTTTACTGATTGTAATACTTTCAAGTTTATATCAACTAATTTTTGGAAAAAGGATTATCAAAAAAAATGAAAACAGTTTAATTCTGAGTGTAGGTAATTGTATTGCATTTGCAATATTTTTCACTGGGATATTAACTTTGATAAATTTGTTTCAGGTAGAAAGAAAAATAGAATGGGATTTTATTCTTGCTGGATTCATTGTATTGTTTCTTTTTGGACTAATGTTTACACTATCAACTAAAATTTGCCAAAAAATATTTAAAGACAGAACTACCAATTAACAACTATTTATAAGTCGTTTTTGCCGTTGTTGGTGTCTGTTCACCAACAACACGAGCGTAAGCAACGCACTAATTATCAAAGCTATATCCAAAGTCTAGTTTGGAAATAATACAAAAAGTACTACAAAATTTAGCGAAACCCTTCAATTCCTATGGAAGACTTTACAATCAAAACACGTTTGACAACAAAAGAGTATACAAGAGTAATGTATGTCGGACTTTATAAAAAGCCGGTATTTATCTTTGCAACTTTGCTTGGACTTTATTTGCTAACAACGGTATTGCTTGACTATCTTAAAGTCATAAATTATTACACTGATACGCCGATATATGATATTGTTATTGGAACATTTCTTTTGTTAGCTCCATCAGTAATTGTTTTAATTTCCATTAGACAGTTTACATCAAATCCAAGTTTCCAAAATGACATCACATACACTTTTAGCGACCGAGGAGTTGCTGTTAAAGGGCTGACATTTAATAGCGATTTTTTGTGGTCACATATTATTAAGCAAAAAGAGTTCGGTAAGTTTTTGATTTTATATCACAGCAAAAAGTTTGGCAATTTCATTGATATGACAACATTGACAGAAGAGCAGGTAGAATTTATAAAATCAAGAGTAGGGAGTAAATAATGTATTAATTATCAAAACTATATTTCAAACTTGTAGTAGGAAATCCTAAGACCAGTTTGTGAATAATAACCCTCGATTGGAAATATGCTTATAGGAAAATTTGCTTGCCCTTGTTGTGGTTACAAGACATTTGCAGAACAACCAAAGGGACATTACGATATATGCGAAGTCTGTTTTTGGGAAGATGACCCAATTCAACTTGACAACCCGAATTATGAAGGTGGAGCAAACAATGTTTCACTTAGACAAGGACAAAGAAATTTTATTGATTTTGGTGCTTGCGAAAGAGAAATGATTAAAAAAGTAAGACAGCCAACTAATGATGAACAACGAGACGAAGATTGGAAACCAATAGAATGACAAGAAAAACCCACTCAAACTGTTTAAAGGTTATTCCTTCGCCTCAAAATGTTAAAGAGCGTTACGCTCGCAAATGTATCTGGGGTAAATATTTATTTTGCCTTGAAACAATTTAATATTTTCAATAAGCCCTTTTTGAGCGTGATGCTTTTCATTGTTTTAGGTCTTAGGGAATTATAAGACTAATTCGGGATAGAAGTTTGCAGAGAAAAAAAAAGTGCTTTAGAAAACAGAAATTAGGTAGTGATGATATAAAAAGTAGTCCAAACCTTTCGATAAGGAGTTAGTGGCAAGTCTAAACAACTATTCATTTTTTGCAGACAGTTCTATATTATTCAGTAATTCATAAAGTTGTAGGGCATCGTTAAAAGAAGGGGCATTTCGGGTATTGTTTCGAATGTCGTCTGCGAGCAACTTATAAATTCGAGCTACATTTCCAGCAATTGGATTTTCGGGAAAATTATTCATAATCTCGACTGGGACTTTCAATAATTGCAGTTCTTTCTCAGTTCCTCTTGCCCCAAAAATAGAGAGCGGCACTAATTGTCCGTGTCCCAAACCACCTCGTACCTGTATATCGCCTTCTGTGCCATTAATTTCCCATAAAAGATTAGTACCACGTGATATACCACCTCGATAATGCACAGAAATAGCGATACCATCTGTTAAAGTACCTATCACCATAATTTGGTCTTCTGCTGTTTTCGGTTTTACCTCACCCGTTTCCAATACTTTCACTGTAGTAAAATTGCTGGTCATTTTGGAATTAAGTGTTAAAAAACTTCCCAATACACTGGTGACACCTGCCAATGTATGTGCTAATGGTATCGTAAGCATACTAGCACCATTGGCTTTATCGTGCAAATAATATAAATCTGCAACAGTTTCGTTTCTCCAATTTCCACCCGAGCCAATCAAGGTTGTAGATAGAACTTTCCCTAAATAACCATCCTTAATAAGTTGTTGCAAATACAAAATTTCGGGTGCTACCACCATTTGGGTTCCTACAACTGCCAGAACATCTTTCTTAGCTGCCATTTCTGCTAAAAGTCGGGTTTCCTCCAAACCATTTCCAAGGGGATGCTCACAATAGATGTGTTTACCTGATTCCAATGCGGATTTTACCAACTCAAAATGATATGGGACTTTCACTGTAACGATTACCAAATCTATTTCAGGCGAGTTTATCAGTGCATCTGCATTGTGAAATGCAAAGGGAATCTGGAATGCTTCGGAAGATCTTTTAGCACTTTCATGAGTCGTGTTTGCCACACCTACAATTTCAAAATCATCTGCCAAAAACTTTAATGCGGGTATATGCGATGCTGATGCCCAATGGCTATCGGGATTTAAACCAATAATTCCGACTCTAATACGATTTGTTTTCAATTTTCTTTCTTTTTGTTTGAATTGCAAATTTATAAGGTAAGAACTAGCTTTGCATATTACGCATACAATTGTATGCTACATACAAAAATGTAAGTAATGGCAAATACTAAAGAAACCTCTACCAATAACCAGAATAGATTTTTCATCACTGACTGCAACGCTACGTACGCAATTCAGTTAATTGGAGGTCGGTGGAAACTTCCTATTCTGTTTCAATTGCAAAAAGAAAAAATGCGTTTTGGAGAATTAAAAAAAATAATTACCAATATCACTGAAAGAATGCTCACGCTACAGTTAAAAGAATTGGAAAAAGATGGTTTAGTATCAAGAACGGTTTATGCGGAAGTGCCTCCAAGAGTTGAATATGAATTAACAAAAATTGGAAAGGAGCTGATGCCTGTTTGCGAAGAACTAAATAAATGGGGAGCTAAACATAAAATGGAATTATTGGAAAAGTGATACCCCGATAATTATCCTTGCTGTTCCAAGCCCCCACAAAACCTTTTGTCGTTGTTGGTGTTTGTTCACCAACAACAGGTGCGTAATATTTCTTGAACGAATTGCAAAATCTCCTTTAAATTCAATAGAGATGCTCTTAGGGATGAATAGTATATACTACTATCAATTTTGTAGTTTACTTACTCTGTTGAGCTTTACCTGCTGAACCTTCCATCTTAATTCTTTCACGATGTTGCATTCCCCATCTCGTCATTGCACCAACCACCTCTTCAAGGGTTTGACTATAAGGTAAAAGCTCATACTCTATTGTAACAGGATACCCAGCAGTTACTTTTCTGATAATAAATCCATTCAATTCAAGATCTTTTAATTCGCTTGATAATACTCTGGCAGAAATACCTTTTACTTGTCGTTGAAGTTCGGTAAATCTATGGTTTCCTCTCGCTATCGAGATGATTATCATCAATTTCCATTTTCCGCCAATAGAATATAAAGCATCACTAACTGCTGCTAATACTTTGTTACATTCTTCTGAAAACTCCTTACTATTTTCTGTTTTTTCAACCTGTTCTTTCATTGTAAACGTCCTTGGTTATTAAAATAATAGCAGCTAACCTTTAGGTAATTGCTAATAAATTGTAAGCAAATGTACTCTACTTTTGGTACATAATTATTAAAACAACAAAATCATGACAATAGAAACTTTAAAAATCAAAGAGGAATTACGTGACTTAATAGACACTTATGCCTACTTAGGTGACGAAAAGAAAATTGCAGAACAAATGGGTTTATTTACTCCCGATGTTATTTACAAAGCTTACATGGGTGACTTTTTAGCAGCAGATGTTTCTGGAACAGAAAGCTTGGAAAAAGAATTTAATGGACACGCTTCTCTGGTAAAAACCTATTTTACCATGAATGGACAGCACAACGTGAAAATTGATGGAGAGACAGCAACAGGTGTTTCTTTTTCACAATTAAAAATGATAAGAGAAGTTGAAGGGAAAGATATTTTGACAGATTACAGTGTTAAATATGATGACAAATATGTGCGTCAAAATGGAAAATGGTTCATCAAAGAACGTACAGGCTACTTTCTAATCATAGAAGCTAGACCTATTGCTTGATAGCGTATTCGCACAAAATCACTCATGGCATGAGTTATACCTCTACCCTATATACACATTTTTCAATCAGTTCTTTGTTGCTGTATTGTTTTAGCGATTTCAAATCCATCAAAGAGCTGTTTAAACTTTAATAAACCTCTATGTAATGTAATTGGTCCAGGTGGAGTTTGTTTTTGATAACCACTCCACCCAGCTAATCGTGCTATTACCCAGAGGGCAAATTTTAACTCTGATGGACTGTAAGGGTTTTTGAGTTTTTCTGTATTTCCTTCCAACGTTGGAAAAAGTACTTTCAAGACATTGATTTCGTCCTGAGAAAAAACATCTTCTATGGGTTGTGGTGTATGAGAATCCCTAGTTATAAGTAACTGTAAAACGCTTATTGCTGCTTGGAGTGCAATTAATGAGAGCTTTCTCAGAGACTCATAAGTTGTTATTTTATTGTTGAATTAATTATATCAAGACCTTGAGATTTAAGGAGTCTAAAAAGCTATTCGATAAACCATCTCCAAGTGTACCATTGAATGATTTGGTAAGCATCCTCAAAGCTTGCTATTTTATGAGAGGTCAATAGTATCCAATGGATAGGCTCTCCATTATTGACAACGATATTATCTTGTTCTTTGACCTCAATCACATTTACCTTAATAGACTTTGACAGATGATTCGATAAGCTATTCCCGGGTCTTTTAATCTGGACTTGAACCCATTTAACGCTTAACTCAGCTTCATGTTTACTGCGTTTATCGGTGGCAGGCAACTTGATGCTATAAGAGGTATTAATAGGAGTATTCGATAAAATGTCTTTTATCTTTTGTCCTTTGATAGTTGTTTCAATAGGACTTTGTGATTCACATACGAATCACAAAGTCAATTTTTAGTTGATTGCTAAAGGAATCTAAGGCTTGATAAATATCGGCTTCTCGGTCTGCAATAACCGTCATTGATGTTGCTAAATGACAGACTTTATGAGCCTTTTCTATACTTTTAAGCCAACGATAACTTTCTCTTCAAAAGAAATTTATTTGATTGATCAATCGTTTACGGGCTTTTATCCAAGCCCATATCTTTCAATTGATGATTTGATTGACTTTTCTTTGGCATTCTAATTGTTTAATTATATCAGTAAAGAGAAGCCTAAAACAATACTGCAAAGAACATCATTGAAAGATGTGTATATCGGGTAGAGTTTAGACGGATGCCATTTGTGTTTTTATCAATTATCTTAAAGATTTACTTTTTTAAATACGTTTCAATTTCTTGCAGATTCAAGGCATTGAATGTCATTTCTTTCGTTAAACCTCCTTTGCGAGCTACGGCAACACCATAGTGCATATCAAAATATCCATCTTTTTCGTGTGCATCTGGATTGATAGAAAGTTTTACATCTTTTTCTAAAGCGTATTGTATCCATCGCCAATCTAAATCTAAACGATAAGGACTGGCATTGATTTCAATGATTACATTATTGGCAGCGCAAGCATCTATCATCTTTTTATAATCGACGGGATAACCTGCTCTTGATAATAATAATCTTCCAGTTGGATGTCCAAGTATCGTTGTATAAGGATTTTCAATCGCTCCAATAATTCTTGACATCGCTTTTTCTTCTGTCATTTTAAGATTTTGATGAATTGAAGCAACGATATAATCAAAGCTTTTTAAGACATCATCTGGATAATCCAGAGAACCATCGCCCAAAATATCAGATTCTATGCCTTTTAGTATTTTAAAAGGTCTGTCTGTCATCAACGAATAAGCTTGATTCAATTTATCAATTTCAGCGTGTTGTTCAAAGACTCTTTCTTCCGAAAGTCCTTTGGCATAAGAAGCAGTTTTTGAATGGTCAGCAATTCCCAAATATTCAAAGCCTAATTCTCTACAATAATCAGCCATTTCTTTTAAAGAATGTTTACCATCTGAATAAGTAGAGTGATTATGCAAAATACCTTTGAGACCATCCCAAGTAATTAATTCATCATTTTGATGTTTTTGTACCCAATCGAATTCAAAATTACCTTCTCTCATTTCTGGAATGATATAAGGAATATTTACACTTGAATAAATGGCTTCCTCCGAATCAAAAACTTGTTTCTGAACAGTCTTTAAAATGTTTTGACTTGCCAAATGCTTTGGAGAAGCTGAGTAAATAAATACTTGGTTTACAAACTGAGCAGGCGAGCAAATAAGCACTTCAATATCAATAGCTTTCCCTTCAAAATGCCCTCTCCATGCAAAAGGAGAAGAAATCTTTTCATCTTGTTGTAAAGTAGGTAATGAATTGATAAGCTTTTGTACTTCCCAAGGTTTATCATGCCCTACCACCAATTGAATGGTTTCTACAATTTCATTTTTACGTCTGACATCGCCAACGATAGATACTTGTTCAAAATGTTTTTCCAGCTCATCGAATAATACTTGCGCCAACTCCTCTCCTTTCTCCATGCGAAGCTTTCCTGTATTCGATTGTGCATACAAAATAGATTCTTTGATGGTATTTTGAATTTTATCTCCAAAACCTTTCAATTTAGCTACTTCGCCATTTTCACAAGCTAAAAGCAATTCACGAGTATCAGTAATGTTGAGTTCCTGCCAAATTGTGCGTACTTTTTTGGGACCAATGCCTTTGATATTGAGCATATCCAATACACCTTCGGGCGTGCGAGCAAGTAATTCTGTTAATTCTTGTGTCGTTCCCGTTTGTCGGATTTCATCAATTTTTCCAGCAATACTTTTCCCAACACTTGGCAAAGTAGCTAATTGAGCTACCGACATATTCAATAAATCTTCGGTAGTTTTATCCAAAGCACGAACAGCAAAACCAAGATTTTTGATTTTGAATTCGTTTTCGTCGTGTAATTCAAGCAGCTTTACCGAGAGTTCAAGTAAGGCGACAATGTCTTCGTTATTCATTGCTGATTCAATTTATTGATTCGCTTGTTCTGATAATTTTGTTTCTTGTTCAGCCAAAACCTCTGCTACTGGTCTAAAATTTCCTTTTTTCAACAATTCATTTTCAGGAACGTAAGGACATACTTCCAAAATGGTTGTTAGGTTAATGTCTGTAATCAGATAATCGTTCAGATTACCTAAGTTTTTCACTAAAGCTTCATACACATCTTTAGGATTATCAGCATTAATTAACATCATGTGTGGTACTTTCTTTTCTTTCTGTGTTTTTTCGTCGAAAGTAATGTATTGTACCTTGGCTTTATACCAAATCTCCGAGCCATTTTCTTCAAAGAAAACTTCACTGAGTTTCATTTTAGCTAAATTAATCAACTGAAAATCAGGTGTATTACTTGCTACTACTTCAAACATTCTTGCTTCTGCTTCTGTATAAGAAACTGCATCAACTAAGTATGCTTCATTAATTGTTTTTAAAGAACCCGCTTCGTCTTCACGTTGGTAACGTATTTTACCTAAATACCAAGTTGCCATGTTTTGTTGTTTTAATATGAACAACCTCACCCCTAACCCCTCTCCTGTTGAGAGGGGAACTTTAATTTTGAAAAGCCCCCTCTCAACAGGAGAGGGGGTTGGGGGTGAGGTTTACTTCGCCAAATTTTATTTAAGACCTTTTCCTTGTATTTTTTACAATTACACAAAACTATCAAGACTTATGGAGGAATACAATTTGTGAGGGATAAGTTCTTGCAACCCTTGAATAGTTTTTAGCATCTATGCTTTCAAACTAAAATCTCTATAGGCTGATTATCTTGATTTTATTCCTTAATTTTAATTACAGAATTCAATAAATCCTCTTCTAAAATTATTTAACAAAATGGAATCAACAAGCACATTAAGTCATCCATTACACACTCATCAAAGTAAAACAAGTTTCGCCAGTCTTCTTTTAGGCATTCCAATGTATGTTTATGTTGTTGCTATTTGTTCATGTTTAGTTATCAGTGGTATTCTGTGGGATATTGCTTGGCACATGACGATTGGCAGAGATGGGCTTTTCTCTGCGCCACACAATTTAATTTATATTGGTGCGGCTTTCGCAGGAATTATTTCAGGATTTCAAGTATTAAAAACTTCTTTTTGGGGAAATGCTACAGAAAAAGGCAAAATGGTAAATTTCTGGGGGATTTTCTATAGCTCATTGGGCGGAATGTTTTGTATTTGGGGAGGTTTTGCCGCAGGAACTTCCGCTCCTTTTGATGATTGGTGGCATAATACTTATGGCTTAGATGTTCAAATTTTTTCGCCTCCGCATACAGTTTTACTTTTGGGATTAATTTCTATTCAGATTGGAGCGATGATTATGGTTTTAGCCATTTTGAATAGAAAAGAAAAAATAGCAAGTTTAACGAAGGAACAAAACGAAGCAAGAAATATCCGTTTACGTTGGATTTTTATCTTTACCGCAGGCATGGTATTAGCAACTGCTTATACTTTTATGTTTGAATTTTTGGGAAGATGGAATATGCACGGTGCATTATTTTACCAAATAGGTTCTGCATTGTTTCCTTTATTAATTATTCCTTTTTCAAGGGCATCTGGCAGTAAATGGGGCGCTACTTATTCCGCTTTAATTTACATGATTTATTACATTGCTATCAATGCAACGCTTAGAATGTTCCCCGCAGAACCTTTATTGGGTCCAATTGCCAATCCTGTTACTTTTTATCAGACGACGGCTTTCCCTTTATTATTAGTTTTCCCAGCAATGGTGATTGATATTTTGACTACAAAATTCGGTGCAAAAAATGATTGGTTTTTAGCAATACTAATGGGCTTTGGTTTCTTAGCTACTTTCTTGATTATTCAATATCCAGCAGGAAATTTCTTGCTTGAATCACCTTATGCACGTAACTGGTTCTTCCAGTCAGACGCATGGTCGTATAGTAGCAGTGCTGATTGGGAATATCGTTACAAATTTGCTCCTTGGGATGTTACTGAAGGCATAGAAGCTTGGGCAAAAGGCGGAGGAATTGCATTGTTACTTGGTATTTTATCGGCAAGAGTTGGTTTGCTTTGGGGGAAATGGATGCAGAAGGTTCAGCGATAGAGATGAGCTTTAGATTACGAGCTTTTAAATTCTTTACAAGCCTTAAAAGAAAATTATACTATGAAAAATATATTGTTAAACAGTTTTTTATTACTCCTAAGCCTTTGTTTTACTTATCCAATTCAAGCTCATATTGGTAGTTCGGGTGTTGTTTTTGAAGGAAATGCTGGTAAATATGCTTTGCAAGTATATGTTCAACCGCCTGATGTTATTCCGGGAACAGCGAAAGTAACGGTAATTGCAGATGCTAACGATATTCAGAAAGTAAATATTAAACCTATTTATTATTGGTTTGGTGATGAAGGTTCTCCTCGTTCAGATGAAGCTTTTCCTGTAGCAAACCAAGCTGGACGTTACGAAGGACAAATCTGGTTGATGAATTCTGGTGCTGCCAGTGTACAAGTAGAAATCATCGGTAGTCGTGGAAAAGGAAGTTTGATAGTTCCTTTAGTTGCCATTGCTACTGCCAAACGTGCGATGTCACCATCTTTAGGTTGGGTTTTAGCAGGTTTAGGTTTATTGTTAGTTGGCTTGCTAACAACCATTATTGGTGCAAGTACAAGCGATAGTTTACAAACTGTTGGTGAACCAATTAGTGGAACTACCATGAAAAAGAGAATCAGAGGTTCTGTGATTGGAGCAAGCTTTTGTGGTGTTTTACTTTTTGTAGGTAATAATTGGTGGAATGGTCTGACGGATGATTATCAAAGAAATCTCTATAAACCTTATACTGCCAACACAAAAGTGATAGAAGAAAATGGTGTATCAGTTTTAAAATTACAAATTGATAGTAATTCTGTACAAAGACGTTGGCTAAGTTATGCCATTCCTGATCATGGAAAATTAATGCACTTGTTTTTAATTCGTCAAGGTACGATGGATGTTTTTGCTCATTTACATCCTTCCAGAAAAGATACTTTAAATTTTGAAGCACAATTACCTGATTTACCTGCGGGCAAGTATTTATTATATGCCGATGTCATGCGTTATCAAGGCGCACAATATACCATTGCTGATACTGTAGAAATCAACAAGCAAATTAGTAATGGTATTAATTCAAGTACTTTAAAAGACCCTTACGATGCCTACGCCATCACGAATCCGTTAAATACCAAAGAGGCAAGTATCAAAAGCGATTTGATTACAATTTGTGGAACGCCCGGTGTTAAAACCAAATTACAAGATGGCTCAAGTATTGTTTGGGAAGAAGACCCCAATAAACCTTTAATGATGGGAAAAGTCTATGATTTAAAGTTTAGTATTCTCAGTCCAGATGGAACAAAAGCTAAACTTGAACCTTATTTAGGAATGATGGGACATGCTGCTATTGTAAAAGATGATGGCTCAGTTTATATACATTTACATCCAACTGGAACAGTTTCAAGTACTTCTGTTTCTGTCATGCAAAAAAGACTGGACGAAACATCAAAGAAACCTAATATTTTACCTGCTACTGCTTTCAAAGATAGTGTAGATAAAATCATGTCAAAATTAAGTATGATGACAGAAGCAGAAAGAGACAATTTCTTGATGCCAAATATGTTACATACAAACGACAAAGCAGAACATCACAATACGGTAAATTTCCCTTACGTCTTCCCACAAGCAGGAAAATATAGAATTTGGTTACAAGTAAAAAGAAACGGCAAAATCCTGACTGGAACATTTGATGCGAAAGTGATGTAGGACTTGGGGATTTCGGATTTCGGTCATCGGGTTTTGTTTATAAATTATAAAGTACAACTCATGGCATGAATGAAGTCATGCCATGAGTAAAGACCGAATTCAAAAATTCGAAATCCGACTACCGAAAGCTGAAAGCCGACAACTAAAAACTGACCTTCATCATTTTACCACAAAAAAATCAAAAAAACGTCCTACGTTTCCTTTTCGTTTCTACCTTTGCATTCAAGTTTAATCGGAGGATAATCTTGTTCAATAGAAGCAAGCTTATTCGCTAATTCTCATATTTTCAAAAGGTAGAAATGGAATACAGAATAGAAAAAGACACGATGGGCAAGGTACAAGTGCCTGCGAATGTTTACTGGGGAGCGCAAACGCAACGTTCAATCTTGAACTTTCCTATTGCTCAAGACATCAACAAGATGCCAAAAGAAATTATCCGTGCGTTTGCCTATTTGAAAAAAGCGGCAGCCATTACTAATTTCGAGGCTGGTGTTTTGGCAGAAGATAAGAAAAATCTTATCGGACAAGTATGTGATGAAATCTTAGAAGGAAAATTAGACGACCAATTTCCATTGGTAGTTTGGCAAACTGGTTCGGGAACGCAATCAAACATGAACTGTAATGAAGTGGTTGCTTACAGAGCTCACGTAATTAACGGTGGAAACTTGTTAGATGAAACAAAATACGTTCACCCGAACGATGATGTAAACAAATCGCAGTCGTCTAACGATACTTTCCCAACAGCGATGCACATTGCGGCATACAAAATCTTGGTAGAAGTAACGATTCCAGGAATCACCAAATTACGTAATACTCTAGACGCAAAAGCGAAAGAATTTAAGAATGTTGTAAAAATTGGTCGTACACACTTTATGGATGCTACGCCTTTAACTTTAGGACAAGAATTCTCTGGTTATGTTTCTCAACTTGATCACGGTTTACGTGCTATCAACAATACTTTAGCTCACCTTTCTGAATTAGCTTTAGGTGGTACAGCAGTAGGAACAGGTATCAACACGCCAAAAGGATATTCTGAAAATGTAGCAAAACACATTGCTGATTTAACAGGCTTACCTTTTGTAACAGCAGAAAATAAATTTGAAGCGTTAGCGGCACACGATGCTATCGTAGAAGCACACGGAGCTTTGAAAACAGTAGCAGTTAGCTTAATGAAAATCGGTAACGACGTGCGTATGCTTTCTTCTGGTCCACGTTCGGGTATTGGTGAAATTTATATTCCTGATAACGAACCTGGTTCATCTATCATGCCTGGGAAAGTTAACCCAACACAATGCGAAGCGATGACGATGGTTTCAGCACAAGTAATGGGTAATGATGTAGCAATCGGTATTGGTGGTTCGATGGGACATTTTGAATTAAACGTGTTTAAACCTGTAATGATTTTCAACTTCTTACACTCTGCCCGTTTGATTGGCGATGTTTGTGTGGCGTTTAATGATAAATGTGCTGAAGGTATTCAACCTTTACACGAAAATATCAAGAAACACGTAAACAATTCATTGATGTTGGTAACGGCATTGAATACTAAGATTGGGTATTATAAATCGGCTGAGATTGCTCAGACTGCACATAAAAATGGCTCAACGTTAAAAGAAACAGCTATTGCTTTAGGTTACTTAACAGCAGAAGAATTTGACGCTTGGGTAATTCCTGAAGATATGGTTGGTGATATTAATGTGTAGTAGCTGTTAGCTATGAGCTTTGAGCCTTGAAATTTTAATTGCTTATTGCCATTGTTCCTATTGCCATTGCTCGTGTCTCCACGAGCAATATTTTCGATAATTTCAAATCATAAAAATCCCCTTTATAGCGATGTGAAGGGGATTTTTGTTTTATGAAATTACAATTAAGAAACGACTAACTACATTGAAGAAATGGCTACTTACAATTGAGAAATGACCATTTACATTTAAGAAATAGAGACTTACAATCAAGAAACGAAGATTTACATTGAAGAAATGGATACTTACAATCGAGAAATGACCATTTACATTTAAGAAACGAATAATTACACTCCCGAAACACTTGCTTACATTTCAGAAACAGGTCACTACAATGAAGAAATGACCATCTACACTCAAGAAATGGCGACTTACAATCGAGAAATGACTATTTACATTTAAGAAATAGCCAATTACAATTAAGAAATGACCATTTACATTTAAGAAACAGCCAATTACAATTAAGAAATACAGCTTTACAGCTCAAAAATAATAGGTAGCGGTAACCTTTTGCGGTTACCGTTTTTTGTATCTGTACTCTGCTAAACGGTAACTGCAAGAGTTACCGCTACACCTTATCATAAGACAAAATACCGTATAATAAGTTTTTGGGAAATTGTTAGCTATTGGTTTGGGGATTTTGTGGGAAAATTGTAGGTTGTATTTTAATACTTATTTAAACAAATCATGTCTTTTGATTAAATTATGAGAATAGAAAGTGATATTCCTATTTTAGGTAGAGTCAATGTTAATTTTTTAGACGTAAGTTCACGTATCTATAAAATTTATCAAAATAATCAAGAAGTAGAGAGACAAAAATCATCCGCTCATTTAGGATTGATTTCTCATGCTTTTAAGAATTCCAATCATTCACGTTATGATTATCTAATTCTTCAATGCGTGATATCTGAGATTATAGAAAATACCTTTAAGGGTACTACTAATGCTCAAGGAACTATCACAATAAATCAAAAAAAACATTCAGGAAATGATATAATCAAATCTTGGATTTTATTGTCAAATTTTGGTCATTGTAAAAATACAATTGGTGACGAAAAATCATTGTTGCTTTATAGTATTCAGAATAAAGCTTTTAAAAAAAAAATACTTAAAAGTATCAAAGATAATAAGTTAAATAATTGGGCATTAAAAGTTTTTGAAGAATTTGACTATGTTAATTTTCACCATATTATTTCAATATACAGGATTTACAAATCCTTAAAAAGAAAATTAAATGAACAGAATGAATTGATAATGATTTATAAATTATTGTTGCTTAATGAAGAGGATAATAAAGATATTGTTTCAAATCTTATGCAAATAACTCAATTAAAAACTTTGTATAAGACTTTAAGAGATATATCAATAATTGCTTTAGATTCTAGAAATAGTTCTTTGCCAATTGAAATAGATATTTTACCTACAATTTTATCAATTGATGTTTATGAAAATAGATATCAAAATTCAAGGATTTCAGCTCTTCTTCAACCATTTCATTCAATGTTGTATGATAATTTGTATCTCAATATAAAGAGTCAAACTTACCAAAGGTCTTATGAAATTGAAGCTTTAAAGTATATTTCAAGTATTAATAATGTTGAGACTGTAATTGATAAGGCACTGAATTTTGGTTTATTTAATCCAAGTGATTGTAATTTAGTTCATTTTTTAAGATTTTCTTTACACATTGACAATATGACTTTGGATGATACATCTAATCTCCTTAGACAAATTCTAACCGTAAAGAAAGGAGTAGAAAATGTAGATGCCTCTATGGATATTAATCCCTTTACTAAAATGAGAGTAATTGATTTTTATATAAAAAGGGATATTTTTAAAACTTCCGATTTACCTGTTTTTATGACAAATATTGGTAATGTTCTTTTAAAACAAATTACAGGAAGTGCCTCAACTGAATTTAACAGATCATCTAAAATAGTTGAATTCATTAGTGAGAACCTTGAGATGTTGGATATTTCTTCTGAAATGAAGGATAATTTTAAAAAGCCAATTTTTCAACATATTAAATCCAATATAGAAAATGTGCTTTTAGAAAAGAATATACCTTCTTACAAAAATATTTTATGGGCTGTATTGAAGTTTCATATTAAATCTAAATATCACTTAGATATTGACCATCATTTAACTGATAAATATGATTACTTTGGAGTTAGGACTCCAGAGATTGACTATTTAACTTTCAATATAAATAATGCTATTATGAATGAAGCTGATAAAGACCGTAAACATGAATTAATGCAATTAGAAAAATCGGTTAAGAGAACATTTAATGGTTCAATAATAGTATGTCTAGCAAGAATAAAAATTTATGATTATTCATTAGCTCCATCTAACAGAATTATAACTGATATTGATGGGGTTGTTTTAAAATTTAATTCCAATGAAGTCATTCTTGAATTACACGAGTCTAAAAACACTGCTAAACCTACTTTGGATGCTAGAAAAGATATAAAAAATAAATTACAAAAAACATTAAGTGAAAACTCAAAAGGGTATCAGATTATTGATGTCGACAGTTTTGGTGCTAAAATTTATATCAAGCACAAAAGTAAATAACTCAAGCTTTTCTAAGTTTAGAAACTTGGAAGCACCAATAAAAAACAGTCTCAGACATTTTTATTGTTATTACTAAGCCTTAGACTTCGTAAAGGTGTAAACAATTTAATAGTTCCGTTAGGAACGAAATCTTGGTAAAAAAGAATATTTCGCCCTGTGCGTAAGCAACACACCAACTTGATAGTTTCATCCTCATTTCATATTTGGAGAGTTGCTTACGCTCGTTTCGTTGGAGAAAACTCCAACGAAGGCGGAGATTTGAAGCCCTTGTTGGAGTTATCTCCAACAAGATGTGCGTAAGCAACACACCAGCTTGATAGTTTTATTCTCCCTTCACATTTGGCGAGTTGCTTACGCTCGTTTCGTTGGAGATAACTCCAACGAAGGCGGAATCCGAAACACGACGACCGAAATCCGAAAGCCTCTTCCTAAATCTCCATCAATCGCTTTAAATTATCGTGGAAAGAAACGCCTGTTTCTAATTTACTTCGTTTTTGGTCTTGCATTATTACCAAGTATTTGCCGTTGAAATGTCTTTCTAATTCTTTAATTCTGGTAGCATTTACAATACACGAACGGCTGATTCTGATAAAGCTATCAGGTAGTTTTTCGCTAAGGTTGGCAATGGTATAATTGGTAATATGTTGTTTGCCATCGACAGTATTTAAAAATACATACTTATCATCTGCCTGAAAAAAGGCGATTTCGTGGAAAGCAATGATTAAAATTTTATCGCCATTCTTTACAGAAATAGAATGAATTTCTTTTTTAGGTTTTAGCAATTCCGAAATAGATTGAATACTCTCGGAAGAAAGTTTTAAAGATTGGTTTTCCGTAAATTTCAGCAGTTTTTGTACCGTTCTATCCAACCTTGACTTTTCGATAGGCTTCAATAAATAATCAATAGAATTTTCTTCAAAAGCCTTCATTGCAAATTGGTCGAAGGCTGTCACAAAAATCACAATCGGCATATAAGTAAGCTTTGCCAACATCTCAAACCCAGAAAGAATAGGCATTTCGATGTCTAAGAAAATTAAATCAGGCTTTAAATCCTCGATGATTTCCAAACCCTCTTGTCCGTTTAAAGCCTCGCCAATGATGTCGAAAGTATCGTCATAATCATTCAAAAGTCTTCGCATTCGACTAATTGAAATCGGTTCGTCGTCTATAAGTATGGTTTTGTATTGCATGATTTTTGGATTTCGGATGTCGGATTTCGATTTTTATTAATTTATATCTCAAACAAAAAGCTCATAGCTGAAAGCTACATAGGCAAATAAATCATCACCACCTTCTCCGGTTGATTTTTAATGTCAATAGTTGCCTTGTCACCATAAACAATTTTTAGTTTTTCCTTGATACTCCGCAAGCCAAAACCTCCTCCGAAAGATTCCCCAAAGTCTGGTCCGTTGTCATGGATTTTTATCAAAATCTTATTCTCATGCGTTGTGATTTTAACCGAAATAATCCCAGCACTAGCAATTTTAGAAATACCATGTTTGATAGCATTTTCTACCAAAGGCTGTAATAAGAATCGAGGGATTTTTTCTTCCAAAATACTTTCTTCACAATCAATAGCATAAGTCAAACGATGTCCAAAACGTACTTCTTCAATCGTTAAATAAGCTTTAATAATTTCTAATTCATCTGCCAAAGTATGAAAATTTTCTTCGGTTCGTCCTGTTGTGTAGCGAAACAATTTTGATAATTGAATCGTCATTTCCTCCGCTTTATCAGGTTTATCGTGAATTAAACCTGTAATACTATTCAGCGAATTATACAAAAAATGGGGATTGATTCGGGCTTCTAAAGCATCTAATTGTGCTTTTGATTTTAGTTTTTCTAAATTCAATAATTGGTACTCTTGTTCAGAAATTTTACGAGTAATACTGCGTGTTCTTAGCCAATAAAAAAGATACGCCCAACTAATCAGCACAGGAAGAATAAAGTAAAAATAAATAGCAGCCGTATTATCAAGTTCCCAAATACTTTTATCAACATTTTGCCAGCTTAAAGTTGTATGAAAAAGGTTACCAAAAAGTAAAGAACAGCCCATTAAAGGGAAAAACTTCACAAAATCTACGGGAATTCTATTTTCAATAAAGTTTATAAAAACGTAAATAGAAGCTACAGCAGCTAGGGAACTCATCAGATTCAAGTAAAATACATCTTGATGAACTCCAGAAAAATCTAAAGGTAAATGACTGATTTGAAGTGAAAAGAAAATCACAGAAGTAAAAGCATAACCTATCAGCAAACAAAAAATGATGTTAAAATAAATGTTGTATGATGGTTTCCACTGAGACTCATGCTCGGTTTTAGCAAAAGGTTTAGCGTTTTTTATAGGTTTTTCATGAAAAGGCTCAGGGCTTTTTTTTTCAGTGGTTTGCTGTGGATTATCTTTCGGAGCATTCGGACGATAAGTATCATTAGCAAAGTCTGAATGAAAGATATTTATTTTCCCCGCCAAGGTTTTAATGGTTACGTTCGCTCCGCCCCCATTCAATTTCCCTCTGATACTTTGTTTGGTTTGATAGCCCGAAAAATTTTGAAGCGGAGGCAAATATATTCTATTGGCAGAAGCCTCCAAATCTATGGGATGTTCGAGCGGGAGCGAAATATTGATGTTTCCACCAGCCGTATCAAACCAAGCGTATTGATTAATCGCATTTACTTCAGCACGAATATTCCCACCTTTGGTACTTGCTCCAATATTACCATTTATGTTTTTCAAAGCAATATTTCCGCCTGCGGTGTTGCATTCGAAAGCGCCAGAAACATTGAAAGCTTCAATATTTCCTCCCCAACTTGAACAGTGAATTTTTCCCTCATGATTCTGGATGTACATATTTCCACCTTTGGTATCTATCTTAATATCAGATTTATTTCCTGCTAAAAAGATATTTCCACCCATAGTAGTTGCTTCAACATTTCCTTCACATCTTAATAAATTAATCTTACCGCCCATCGTTTTTCCATAAATATTACCATGAGTTTGTTCGGCAGAAATATTTCCTCCCCAAGTAGAAAAAGTATGATTCCCATCGAGGTTTTTTAAGGCTATTTTTCCGCCATAGGTTTTTGAATAAGAATTGATAGACGCTGGCAAATAAATTCTGAAAGAGGTTTTCTGGAAATTAAACCAATTATAAATATTAAGATAATTGGGTTTTGAATAAATATGCAATGTATCGTTAACCACATTCATTGATAAATCATGAGCTTCAAAATCAAATTCCAGTAATGGGTCTTTGATGATAAAAAAAGTAAACAAACTACGAACGGTAGCAAATACTTCTACTTTGATGATATTTTCATCATGACCAACTATCTCTATATCGCCAGAGAAAGTTTTTAGTTGAAGGTTTTTGAGGTTTTCAACGTCGTATTTTTTGGTAATTACTGGTTTATAGTTCATTGCTCAGAAAGCATCAGCCTATGCGAATGATGCAAGTTTAAATTTAATGAATTGTTTTGATTAGATTGAGATTGAAACCTTTAGCTTTTGGTCATCAGCTATCGACTTTTATATTTATTATTTGATTCAAAACAACTTATAAAAACTATTTTCTAGAAATGCTTTCCGATAGATTGAAGTTTTAGGAGGATGAAAATTATTTTATTAAGGATAAAAAAATCCCGAAAATGAATAATTCACTTTCGGGATTTTTGATAATTATTTTATGACGTAAAAATCAAATTGCTTAAATCTCATTGTTTTTAGCAATTTTAAGCTTCTCTGCTTTAGCAATATCTCTTAAACTTTTCATGTAAAGCAATTCTACTTTTGTTCTTGCCCAAGTAGTTTTTCTTAAAAAAGACAAGCTTGATTTTACGTTAGGGTCATAATTAAAACAACGAATATTGATTAATTCTCCTAATTTTTCCCAACCATAATAAGCCACTAAATGGTTCACTATATTTTCTAAGGTTACTCCATGTAATGGATTATTTTTTTGCTTGGTTTCCATATTTTTATTTTTTGGTCTGCTATCGGCTATTAGTCGTCGGGTTTCAGTAATTGTAAAAAACCGAAAGCGTATAGCCGAAAGCCTAAGACTGAAAGCCATATTAAGCTACAAATCTAATCATTAAATTCCTTTACCGCTTTGTTTTTATCAATTGTAACTTCCAAAGAAGTAACGGCAGAAGTCCCAAACCAACCTGCTGCTTGCTTTTTTGAATTTGGGTTTGTATTGTTTACATTACATGGGATTCTAGCAGCAGGTGTCGCAAATAAGCCTGAATTGTTTAATTCAGTACGTAACTGAGTCCAAAAATCAAAATGTGCTTCCGTAATCGAACTTAGTTCAACTTTCAATTTATCATTTTCTGCATATAATTCTGGAGAAATAGCCCTACGAAGTGGTAAAATAAACATCAGTCCATCGCCAACACTACTTTTATTCAAAAGTGCATCATAAGCAATAACAATATTTTCAGCCCCGCTGAACAACTTCCCATTTTTATATACTTTTACACGATAGCAGTCTCCTACTCCCACAAAATCTTTGGCATAAAAATTAGCGTCGTAGCCTTCTTTGGGTTTGTCATCACCTGTTTGATTTAAGTTAGGACTATCTTCGTACTTATAAACGATAGAATCAATTTTAGGAACTCTTTTCAATTCAGAAACTGCTTTGAAACTTTCACCTTCAGCTTCAATGGTCAAAGTATAAGTTTTGCCAATTACACCCATTATTTCTGTAGAGCTTGAAGGTGTCCAAACGTATTTACCTTCATTCTTCAAGTCTTTGAATTCATAAATCTTACCCGTATTGTCTGTTACTTTTACAACCGCATTTGTAATGGCTCTTGGTGTTGCGCTACTCAATAAAGCTTGGGATTCACTCAGTTTAATAACTTGTTCACCCGCTACATCCGTTATTGTTCCTTCTACTACTAAATACTTTTCAGTTTCAGGAACATTTAAGTCAATGACATCCTCACAACTCATCAGTGAAATGCCAAGAAAAAAAGAAAATATAGTTTTAATAATTGATTTCATGATAGATACTGTTAAAGTTTCGATATTAGAATTTAAAATTGTACGTTATTGATGGAATAAATGAGCCAATAATTGATAAACGTACCGCTTCATTTTGAACAACACTTGTTGGCGACTGTGCCGCTTCGCCTGCAGTTTGTTCTTTAGGTCTTGTATAAATTGAAAATGGATTTCTACGATTGTACAAGTTATATACCGAGAAAACCCATTCAGATTCACCTTTCCCAAATAATGCTTTTTTATTCTTTTTGGTCGCCGAAATATCCAAACGATGGTAAGAAGGTACTCTTACATTTCCTCTAACACCATTATCAGTAATGCTATAAGTTAGGTCTTCATAAGTACCTTGCCCTTTTCCTAAAGAGTAAGGCACGCCAGAAATAAAGGCGAAATTTCCGCCAAAACTCCATTTCTTGTTAATTTCATATTGAGCAACTACGTTTAAAGTGTGCATACGGTCATAACGATTTGGATACCATTTACTGTTGTTCAATCCTTCCACTAAGCGTTCGGTACGGGCCAAAGTATAACTTACCCAACCTGTCAATTTGCCTTTATTTTTCTTCCCGTACAATTCTAAACCATAAGCACGACCTTTACCAAACATTAAATCTTTCTCAAATTCTGGATTTAAAAACAAATCGGCACGGTCAGAATAATCAATTTGGTTTTTCAAATCCTTGTAATATACTTCTACCGAAGTTTCGTATTCATTATCACCTAAATTTTTGAAATATCCCAAAGCAACTTGGTCGATTAACTGAGGTTTGATATTGTTCGTGCTAGAAGTCCAAACATCCAAAGGCGTTGATGCAGCAGTATTAGAAAGCAAGTGAATATACTGAGCCATGCGGTTATAGCTCGCTTTGATAGAACTCGTTTCGCTTGTTTCCAGCTTCATGCTAAATCTTGGCTCGAAGTTTTGATAACTTTGTAATACTTTATTCGGGTCGTTTGGTTTGGTGTTGAGGTCATAACCAGAAGGGAATTCATCTGAAATACCAACTTTTACTCTTTCATAATATACATCTTCTTTACTTGTATAATCATATCTTGAAAAGCGGATACCATATTGTAAAGACAATTTAGATGAAACCTTCATTTCATTTCCGACATAAGCAGAATACTCTACCGCATTTTTAGGAGCAGAGCCAAAAGTACGCTTATCTCCGTTTGAACTTGCCGTAGCCGAACCTGGCGTAAAATCATAATTCAATACTTGTCCACCAAAAGTCAGCGTATTTTCTGGATTGATATAATAAGTAAAATCAGGCTTGAAACTTAGATTTTCGATATTAGAAGTCCATCTGAAAGCATTATTTGGGCGTTTGTTAGCCAAGTCAGAATCTAACAAGTAATCGTAATTACTATAAAAAGCCGTAGAATTTAAGAATAATTTCGAGCTAAATACATGATTCCAACGAGCAGAAAGCGTACTGTTTCCCCAATTAAAGCCAAAGTCATTTCCAAAAACATCTCTACCAAAATAACCTGAAAGGAAAACAGTATTATTTTGGTTGATATTATAATTTACTTTGGCAGTTAAATCATAAAAACTAAATTTTGAATCGGCATTATCTCCCGTTAAAAATGGTTTTGCTAAAACATCAATGTAAGAACGACGAGCCGCCACAATAAATGAAGCTTTGTCTTTTACAATTGGTGCTTCAATGGAAAGACGGCTAAAGATTACGCCAATTCCACCATTTACTTCTAGTTTTTTAGCATTTCCTTCTTTCATTTTTACATCCAGAATTGACGCTCCACGTCCACCATATTGAGCAGGGATTCCACCTTTGATGAGCTTCACATCCTTCACAGCATCAGGGTTAAAAATAGAGAAAAAACCAAAAAGGTGAGATGAATTATACACTGGGGCATCATCCAAAAGAATCAAGTTTTGGTCAACTCCACCTCCACGAACGTTGAAACCACTTGCACCTTCACCAACAGTAGAAACACCCGGTAATAGCTGAATAGCACGTACCAAATCAACCTCGCCCAACAAAGCAGGGATTTTCTTGATAGTTTTCATGTCTATTTTATTGACAGACATTTCTATCGCTTGTACGTTGTCGTCTTCACGTTTAGCGTTCACAATTACTTCTGCTAATTCTTGTCCATCTTCTTGGACTTCTACATTCAAAGTAACATTTTGGTCGATTAATTTAATGTCTTTAATCGCTTTGCGATAGCCAACTGAGCTAATGATTAATGAATAATTGCCTTTAGGAAGTGTTAAAGAATAAAAACCGTAGGTATTTGTGGTAGTACCTGTCATTAATTCCTTCACAAAAATGGATGCACCAATCAAGCCTTCTCCATTTTTATTGTCTTTTATGTAGCCACTGACAGTTAATTTATCAGACTGGGCAAACATTTCAAACGGCAAAATTAATAGTATCAGTAAGGATTTTCGAATAAGGTTTATCATAGATTGAAATTGGAATTGTGAAATTTAAATTTGGAAATATGTTAGTACTTTAGAAACTCAAGAAATCGATTTTGGTTTTTAGTTTTTTTATAATTGAACGCATTTTAGTTTATTCATTTTTTAGATTATTATGAAATAACAAAAACACAATCATCTGATTTACTTCATTTTGCAAAATTAATATTCAATTTTCTTCAAAAATCATTCGCTTTTCATTAAAGAAAATCAGCAAAAAAACTTTTTAATTTTATCTTAAAAATGGGTATAAATTCATAAAAATATCGCTTTTCAAAAAAGATTTTATGAAAACATAACCAAGGCAATTCATTTGAATAATGCAAAACTACTTCTCTTTATGATGAAAGAAACAGAAGTATGTGATGAATGGCAATTTCTTTAATCTGACAGCCAAAAGTAATTCTACCCCTATACATAATGATAAATTAACAAAAGCAATTAATTAATTTAACATATCGGAAACATATTGCCGAATAATAATTTTAATTTCAAATAATAATTGTATATTTGCAAAAATATCAGTAAAATAATTCTGAAATATGAATCTCGAACAATTAGGCAGTGTTATCCGTGAAAGACGTAATACTCTTTCCCTTAGCCAAGAAAACCTCAGTGAAAAAAGTGATGTTGCTATCAAAACCATTCACTCTATCGAATTAGGTAAGGCTAACCCTTCAATAAAAACACTTAATAAAATCCTAGATAATCTAGGATTAGAGGTAATTGTAGTTAGCAAGAAGGAATAAGAATATCATTATTATTTGTGTTTTAAACACGAAACAAGCCATAAAATATCATACAATCTTTCTAATTTTCAAATTGATTTAACATGGAACAAGCCATTAGTTACGAACGTATTCCGACTATTATTTATGCTGATTCAGATGCTGCGTCTCGGGCAATTGCTCATGAAATCGCTGGCATTATTCGTCAAAAAAGTATTGAAGGTAAACCCGCAGTTTTAGGTTTAGCAACGGGTTCTTCTCCTAAAAAAGTATATGCGGAGCTTATCAGAATGCACCGTGAAGAAGGTTTAAGTTTCCAAAACGTAGTTACTTATAACCTTGACGAGTACTATCCGATGCAACCAGATTCTGTGCAGAGTTATGTACGTTTCATGCGTGAACAACTTTTTGACCATGTTGATATTCCTTCAGGTAACTGGCATTTACCAGACGGGACTTTGCCTCTTGAAAAATTAGGAGAATTTTGTAAAGATTACGAAGCACAAATTGAACGTTATGGCGGTTTAGACTTCCAATTATTGGGAATTGGTAGAAACGGTCACATCGGTTTTAACGAACCCGGTTCATTGATTAACTCAAGAACTCGTTTGATGACGCTTGATTTAACGACCCAAATTGATGCCGCTGGTGATTTTGGTGGTTTAGCCAAAGTATCAAAGAAAGCCATCACAATGGGCGTCCAAAAAATCATGGAAGCCAAACGTGTAGTTCTATTGGCTTGGGGTGAACACAAAGCTACCAACGTTGCCCGTGCTGTTGAAGGTTCTGTAAGCTCAGATGTTCCAGCTTCTTATTTACAATTACACGAAAACGCCTCTTTCGTTATTGATACTTCGGCAGCTTCGCAATTGACAAGAATGAGAACGCCTTGGATGGTGGATGCTGTGAATTGGGATAGACCAATGATCAAAAAAGCCGTTATACATTTAGCATTGACGGTGAACAAGCCTGTTTTAAAATTGACCAATTCAGATTATAACGAAAATGGTCTTTCTGATTTATTGGCTTTATACGGACAAGCTTACGATATTAATATTGAAGTTTTCAATTATTTACAACATAGTATTACTGGCTGGCCGGGTGGAAAACCAAATGCGGATGATTCTAACCGACCAGAACGTGCATATCCAGCTAGAAAGAAAGTAATTATTTTCAGTCCACATCCAGACGACGATATTATTTCAATGGGTGGTACTTTCCAACGTTTACACGACCAAGGTCATGATGTACACGTTGCCTACCAAACTTCTGGAAATATTGCCGTTGCCGATGATGAAGCCTTGCGTTTTGCAGAATTTGTAGTTGACTTCAATGAAAGATTTGAAGCAAATAATGCAAAAGCAAACCGTATTTATCGTGAAGCAGCTAAATTCTTAAAAGCAAAAAAAGATTCAGAAATTGATACGCCAGAAGTACGATATATTAAAGGCTTGATTCGTAGAGGTGAAGCCAAAAATACTTGTCGTTACGTAGGTATCAAAAAAGAAAACATTCACTTCTTGGATATGCCTTTTTATGAAACAGGTACTGTTCAGAAAAACCCAATTGGTGAAGCAGACGTAGAAATTGTGTTGAATTTAATCGAAGAAATTCAACCACATCAAATCTATGCCGCTGGCGATTTGGCAGACCCACACGGAACGCACAAAGTATGTTTGGACGCTATCATTCAAGCAGCACAAAAATTAAAACATCGTGAGTACATGAACAATTGTTGGATTTGGTTGTATAAAGGTGCTTGGCAAGAATGGGATATCGACCAAATCGAAATGGCTGTACCGATGTCGCCCGACCAAGTATTGAAGAAACGTTATGGTATTTTCAAACACCAATCACAAAAAGATGGCGTTCCTTTCCAAGGTTCTGACGACCGTGAGTTCTGGCAACGTGCTGAAGATAGAAACAGTAACACAGCCAAACTTTATAATAAACTTGGTTTAGCAGAATACGAAGCAATGGAAGCTTTCGTAAGATGGAAGATTTAATATTACAATTCATCAGTAAAAGGTTGGCAAATTCATTTTGTCAACCTTTTTATTTTTATATCGAAGCCTCAATAAATTTGATTAAATTGAAAATCTAAAAACTAAACCATGACAGAAACAAAGCCAATTTTCACGGTTGACCTTTTACCAAAACTTGATGAAAAGTTAATCGAAGTTCTCCAATCACTTTCTCCACAAGATTGGGAAAAGCAAAGTATCGCCCCGCTTTGGCGAGTAAAAGATATTGCAGTGCATTTATTAGATGGAAATATCAGGGCATTATCAATGCTGAGAGACCAATATTTTGGCGTAATTCCTGAAAGCATTAATTCATATCAAGATTTACTGGATTATCTCAATAAACTAAATCATGATTGGGTCGCTGCGATGAAAAGAGTAAGCCCAAAAATCATTATTGAATTACTTGCTTCAACTGGAAAAGAATATTGCGAATACCTAAAAACACTTGAACCTTTCGAAGCAGCAACATTTTCAGTTGCTTGGGCAGGCGAAGAACAATCGTCAAATTGGTTTCATATCGCAAGAGAATACACAGAAAAATGGCATCATCAACAACAAATTAGGTTTGCAGTTGGGCAAACGGCTGAGCTTTATAGCCAAGAATTTTACTTTCCATATTTAGAAACATCCATGCGAGCTTTACCTCATCATTATAGAAATGTAGAAGCATCCAAAGGAGAGGTAATAAAATTTAGTGTCAGCGGTGATGGCGGTGGAGACTGGTTTATTGAATTTGATGGTAAACAATGGCATTTAGTTCCAAACCCTTCTCAAAAACCTGTTACCGAAGTGACGATAGAAGGAGAAATTGCTTGGCGAATTTTTACAAAAGGAATCAATAAACAAAGAGCTACCAAACAGATAAGTATTAAAGGAAACCAATTATTTGGCGAAAAAATACTTGATATGCTAGCAGTAATGGCATAAAATGACACATTTTGACACGATAGATTACCTGAAAGATGGTAATGAGAAACAGCAAAAAGCATTTCAAATATTGAGTGATTATGCAATTTTTGAAACATTAGCAACATTCAATCCTATTTTAGTAGGAACAATTCCGATTGAAATAGATATTGAAACAAGCGATTTGGATATTATTTGCGAATGGTCAGAGAAACAACATTTCATAGATTTTTTGACAACACATTTCAGTCATTTCACAGATTTTAAGTGTTGGTCTCGTGAAATTCATGGTCAGGATTCAGTCATCGCAAATTTCAAGATTGAAGATTTTGAAATTGAGATTTTCGGGCAAAACCTACATCCAAAAGAGCAGTTCGCTTACAAACATTTAATCATTGAACATCAAATCTTAGAGCATTATGGTGAAAAGTCCAAAGAAAAAGTAATTGCTTTGAAAAAAGAAGGAATTAAAACCGAACCCGCTTTTGCTCAATTATTAGGGCTAAAAGGCGACCCCTACTTAGAATTGCTGAAAGTAAATTATAAAAAATAGTCTGATATATCTTCCGAAAAAGATAATCAGACTATGTAATATCTATCAAATTTTATGGATTTTGATAGACAGAAATACCACTGGCGGGTGGCGTTGCAGTTAAGGTGTTAGTGAAAGTTGTCTTATTAAAGCTAGCAGGTTTAGTTAAAAAATATTTTATTACTTCAGAAGTTACATAAGGCGCTGCAAAAGATGAACCACTTTGTGCCAAGCTGTTAGGAACATTATGTTTACAATTTTCATCAGCTTTTACAGTAAAATTGATGTTCTTTCCTGATTTCGATTGATTCTGACAAATTGTACCACTTTTACTGGTTACAGAAATTACATTGGTTCCTAAAGTATCATTACTTGCATAACAAGCTGGCCAGTATTTCTCATCATCAATATCCAGATTATCATTTCCTGCTGAACAAATTAAAACCATACCAGCATTTTGTAAATCTTTCAATACAGCTGAAAAAACAGCATCTGATTGTTTCAAATAAGTACCCCAGCTCGCATTGACGATAT
This sequence comes from Arcicella lustrica, assembly GCF_034930985.1. NCBI lineage: Bacteria > Pseudomonadati > Bacteroidota > Cytophagia > Cytophagales > Flectobacillaceae > Arcicella > Arcicella lustrica. The sequence continues at coordinate 37,667 of NZ_JAYGIM010000023.1, read as the reverse complement.
TGATGTTATTTTTATGTGCATAAATCAACGCACAAACATTGTGATATAAATCTCCTGCATAATTTTCATCAAAAGTCTTTAAGCCAACTAATTGAATTTGATCATTTTTAGGAGCATTTTGAATGATGATTCTTGATACCTTAGTACCATGAATTTCTGAGTTATTATCTTGAATTTGATTGGTATTGTTCAAGAAATTATAATCCAAACCTGTTGTGAAATAACCGTTATTAAAACCCTCTGCATTAAAACCAGTATCAATAATTCCCACTAAAATCTTTCCATTCGCACTATTTGGTACGGTCGTTTGATTTGCTCCTTTAGCATTCACTAAAAACGATACAGAATCAAGCGGAACACTTCCAGTACTTGGAATTGGCACAATATCATGTGGTGGTGGTCCGCTTCCAATTCCTCCTCCATCTGGATTAGGAATCGTATTAATCAAGTGTAAATCTTTTCCAGTAAGTAGAATAAAGTTTTTATCACATTTACAATTATTAACAGTATCGATTTCAACTTTAATTAAATCAGTAACATCGAAAAGTTGCCCAACTCTATCTGTAATCCCAGGCGTTTCTTCTGACGAAGCAACAGCACTTGAATCAGCTACAAGACTTTTATTACCGAATAGAATTTCCCATTTCCAGTAAGCCTCTAATTCTTTTTGGAACTCAGCAATTACTTCTTGTCGTCTAGCTTCGGTAGTGTCCGATTTACCAAAATACACTACTTGCTTATCCTTCAAAACATAACCAGTACCTTCTACATAAGAGTAGGGAAACACATCTGGCTTCGCTTGAATCAGGGAATCAATTTTAGTTTTAATTGGTGCAACGATTTCTTTCCTAGCACTACTAGGTTTAAAACCCATAAAGTAAAAAAAAAGGCCAACCAATAGAAAAATGGAGAGTAGAAGTAATAATAGAGATCTTCTCATAGTGATTGAATGTTAAGTTAAAATTGAGGCATTTATAATTGTTTAAGCATTTCAATAGCAGTCGATTTTCCTTCTAAATCATTATTAATCACTTCATTGAGTAATTTCTCTACAGCTTTTTTATTCAAAGGTTTTATTTTCATTAATGCTAAAGCTTCATAGAATTTCCCCGGATTGGCAAACAAATTTTCTTGTTTTCCTAATTCATGAAAACGAATTACAGCTTTTGGATAATCTCCTAATTTGAACGCCGTAATTCCCGATACTTTTAAAACTTCTGCACCATCTGGTTTTCTTTCTAACATTTTATCAAAAATAGATTGAGCATCCTTGTATGATTTTTGATTGAAAAATCTCAAACCCATTTGTAAACTATCTGTGCTGCCATCCATTTTTACAGGCAAATTCTCAAAATGCTCTTGGATATATACATCGGCGATTTCATCAGCATTTACGCCATTCTTTTGAACAAAAATCCAAGTAACAAAAGCAATAAGTACAGACGCAGCAATACCAGTAATCCATCCGTTCAAACGAATTTTATTGTTTTTTACTAGCTTTTTTCTCAATTCTTCAAATTCCTGCTTTCTCTTTTCTTTAGCATTTTCACGAGCAGCAATTTTAGTGTTCAAGTAAAATGCTACTTCGTTTGCCAAAGTTTCGTCAGTTGCCAATTGTGTTTCAAACAATTGACGTTCCTCATTGCTTAAAGTATGATTAAAATATGATTCAATTCTTTCTAACATTTTCTTAATTTTTTAATTGATTAATAGAAACAGAACGTATTCTTTCGATTTGGAGACAAGTATCAAAAATTTACATTTTTTAAAATTGTTTGTACAATGCTTTTAATTTTTCTAAACATCTCAAACGGCTCGTTTTCACGACACCAGCAGACTGATAACCCATTTCAAAGGCTATTTTTTCATCTGCTAAACCTTCACTCCAAGCCATCATCATTTGTTGACACTTCTCTCCTATTTGTTTAATCTTGGTTCTTAGAATATTTACTTCGTTTTCAGACACCAATTTTTGTAAAATACTCTTGGTTTCATCTGGCACAGCGACTAATAAATCATCAATTGATTCTGTTTTATAGACGCTCATCTTGTTAGTCGAAGCTTTTCGTAAGAAGTCAACACATTTATTAGAAAAAATTTGAAAAAGATATGTTTTTAAGGAAGATTTACCTTCAAAGCGTTTATTTAAGATATTTTCGATAACAACAAGAATGGTATCAGAGTATAAACTAGCTGCATCATCCTCAGAAAGTTGATGTTTAAACGTAGCATCTTTAATCAAATAAGCGAATTGTTCGTACAGCTTATTTTCAGTCGCTCTTTTCAGCACTGAATCTCCTAAAATTCCTGACAAAATCTCATCATCCGATACTATTCCACGAGTAAAAAAAATCATTTCGATAAATGTTATTTAAGCAATTTTAAGTAGTTTTTGTTTGGAGGAGGTGTTAAGAAGTATTATCAATAAACTAATATTTTTATACTTCTTTTCTGAAGATGTATTTTCATACAAAAGGGCAAAAACCAATATTTGAATCTGTCTTTCCACAAAAATAGAAAAAGTTTTCAATTGGCTAAATAAAAACATTTAATAGCCAATTGAAAACCAAGAATTTAAAAATAGTATTTTATCTAAAAAACTTTCCTGTAGTTGTCGTTAAAAAATCATTAAAGTCAATATCTTCTTGTTTGATAAATCCTTTTTGCGGTAGTTTTTTGTCTGCTACCATTTCAATAACACTCACAATTGAAGCCGCCGTTGTCCATGAAATTGCTCGCCAATGTTTTCCATCAATCAAAATTGGTGAGTAAGCTTTGTAAAATTCTTCTCTTTCAATAACGCCATTTTTCCAACCTTCCACTACAGCATATACGTAAACAACGTCTTCTTGCACTGGCGGTTTCGCTTCTGTAAGAATTTCTTCTAGTAATTCTCTGCGATTTTTCAAGATTAATTCATAGAGTAAAAACTTCATTAATTTTCCATGGCCAGGATAGCGAATTGTTTTATAATTCAATGTATCTACTTTCCCTTCGAAGGTTTCGCACATTGTTCCTAAGCCTCCAGAAGTACTAAAAGCTTCGAATTCATTTCCTTCAATATTGATGGTTTCTAAACCATCCAAAGCCGATACTAATTTCAATCTTCCATTATGAATTACTTCACAATCGTTGATATACTCATTAATCACACCCGCTGGCGACCACGTAAAAGAGTATCCCAGAAGCCCATTGGGGTATTTTGGCAGTGCGCCTACTCTTAATTCAATATCTCGAAGCTTGGTAAAACGTTTCGCTAAATCTGCTCCAACAATTCCTATCAAACCGGGAGCCAAGCCACATTGTGGAGCTAAAACTGCTGAACTTTCTTCTTCTGCCATTTTTCGGATAGCACTTGTCGTTGGTACATCTTCGGTTAAATCGAAATAATGTTTCCCATTTTTATGAGCCGTTTGAGCAATCTTTAAATTCAAATTATAGGGCATACAAGAAACGATAGCATCAAATGTTGGAATCAAATTTTCCAGAAAAGTTAAGTCTGTAACATCACCTTTGATTACTTCAAAAGGTACTTCTGATGAAGGAAAATTCTTATCTAAACCCTTTACTTCAAAACGTTTGGACAATAGAATTCCAACCAATGAGCCGACTTTGCCCATCCCAATTACTAATATATTTTTCATGATTTTATTCGATTAGCTATCAGCTTTTAGGCAAGGCTAAAAGCTGATAGTTTTTGAGAAATGAAATTTACTTGTTGTGAAGTGTCGAGTTTTGATTGCATAACAAGCTTACTAAACTCGTTCGAAAATGCTGAAATCCGATTACTGAAATCCGAAATCCAAAACACAAACTCCTAATTTCTTTTAGTCATTTCAAAAAGATTTGTTGCTTGTTCGCCTAAAAAACCATCAAACCAAACTTTTTTTCCATCCGTTTCAAGGTATCCTCTTTCTGCTAATTCATAATAAGCATAAGACCAATTAAGTGTTCCCAAGCTTCCGTCAGCTTCAATCACTGGGCAATCTTCATCAATCGCTTGCGTTGAACTTTGGCGGAGTTTACTTCCTTTCTCACCTTCAATCGCAGGTTTTATTGGTACACCAATACTTTCCAAAGCAGCCATTGTGCCTTCAATTCCATCCCATTCTGGTACATTTTGATAATTAATATAAGCCGTAAAATGGTTAACAGAATTACCATGCAAGAGCGTCCAAGCAGCAAATTGAGATTCTTGATTGACCACCAAAATCGTTTCCTTTTTAACAGGCGACCAAGGACGAGCAAAGTATTTCACTAATGCTTCCACCAAACGATCGGCTTCTGCCGTAATCAATTCTTTATTATGTTTTAGAGAAGCTAATAATTGACGGGCTTCGCCAGCTAACAAATCTGGAGCATCTTTCACAGCTTCATTAATCAAAACTTGTGTTGCTTCTGAAAGTTCAGTTACTTCTAATTGTGTTACAAAAAATTTCGGAAAATTAATATTGGTAGGATGTTGATAATGAAATGAATTTAAGTGTTTTGAAGGAAAAGAGTATGGTGATATTTTTTCATAACCCAAGGCTTCAAGTATTTCTGAAATAGCTGGAATACCCGCTGGCTGCTTACCCGTTAATGTGTTGAAAGTACGGAAAGCACAATGGTCATTCACCACATTTCCACCTTTTGATAACACCAAATCTGCATATTGTTGCGCATATTTTACTCTTTGGCAATAGCCCTCCCAGAGCTTTTCCATGAGAGATTTAGTGATTGTTTCTTGCGTTTTCATAATTATAAATGTTTTTTAGTTGTGATTAAGTGAGTTGTGAATGAGTGATTGAGTGATTGAGTGATTTTTTGTAACTCTATTATTTAATTTATCATTGAACTCACAATTCTCAATTCACTAACTCACAACTCACTCAATAATCTATTCTATAAATTAAATTTTATTCCTTGTGCCAAAGGCAATTCTTTTCCGTAATTGATGGTATTTGTTTGTCTTCTCATGTAAGCTTTCCAAGCATCAGAGCCAGATTCTCTTCCGCCACCTGTTTCTTTTTCTCCACCAAAAGCTCCGCCGATTTCTGCACCAGAAGTACCAATATTTACACTAGCAATGCCACAATCTGAGCCATTGACTGATAAAAACATTTCTGCTTCTCGCATATTCAAAGTAAAGATTGAAGACGACAAGCCTTGTGGTACATCATTCTGAATATCAATTGCTTCTTCAATGGTTGAATAAGACATAAGGTACAAAATTGGAGCGAAAGTTTCATGCTTTACAATCCTGAAATCGGGCTTTACTTCAGCAATACATGGCTTTACATAACAACCAGATTCATACCCTTCTCCAGAAAGTACTTCTGCATCAACTAACATTTTTCCACCTTCTTGATATACCGCCTCAACAGCTTTAGTATATGCTTCAACGGCTTTCGTATCAATTAATGGGCCGACATGATTATTTTCATCTAAAGGATTACCAATGCGTAATTGTTGATATGCTTTTATTAAACGTTCTTTTACTGATTCGTAAATCGACTCATGAATTATTAATCTTCTGGTAGAAGTACAACGCTGACCAGCAGTGCCAACTGCACCAAAAACAACAGCAGGAATAGCAATATTTAAATCTGCATTTTCTGTGATGATAATGGCATTATTTCCGCCTAATTCTAATAAGCTTTTCCCCATTCTAGCAGCGACGGTCGCTCCAACAATTTTTCCCATTCGGGTTGAACCTGTGGCTGAAATCAAAGGTACTCTGGTATCTGAAGTAAGCCACTCTCCTACTTGATAATCGCCAGTAATAATATTTGATACCCCTTCAGGAATATCATTTTCCTTTAGTACCGAAGTAATAATATGCTGACAAGCGATAGCAGTCAATGGTGTTTTTTCTGAAGGTTTCCAGATACAAACATCGCCACAAACCCAAGCGAGCATAGCATTCCAAGACCAAACGGCTACAGGAAAATTAAAAGCTGAAATAATCCCAACGATTCCTAAAGGATGATATTGTTCATACATTCTGTGCGCTGGACGTTCGGAGTGCATCGTTAATCCATACAATTGGCGAGATAAACCTACGGCAAAATCACAGATGTCAATTATTTCTTGTACTTCTCCTAAACCTTCTTGTAAACTTTTTCCCATTTCATAAGAAACTAATTTACCAAGTTCAGACTTATACTCCCGAAAAGCCATACCCATTTGTCTAACAATTTCTCCACGCCTTGGTGCAGGAATGTTTCTCCAAGTTTTAAAAGCATCATTTGCCTTTTCAACAACTTGTTGGTAATCTTGAAAAGTAGTTTTTGTCACCTCTGCAATCAATTGATTATCTACAGGCGAAAACGAAGCGAGTAATTCTTCTCCAGATGACCAAGCATTTAAGCCTGTACTCGTTCCGAAATTGACAGATTTAATGTTTAATTTTTCTAAAATAGTTTGCATGACGAAAAAGCTCAACTTTTTGTGTTGATTTATTTAATTTTTCTAAGAATGGGCTTCTTAGCACAGAATATTAACAAATATTGATTTTTCCGAAATCTATGCTCAATTATTCTAATTTGCAAGCATTTAAACTCTTAACAATATACGTAAACAAGCAACAGAAATATTACTATTTTAAGGCTAAAAAATTTTAGGCTATGCTAAAATTAGGGATTGTAGTATTTTTATGAGAAATAAAATACTGAAATTTTTTCAAAAAAAATATTTCGCTTGCAACGTTTTATACTTTTCTGACATCTTATAGACAAACCTAAATCCATTCATCCTTTTTCTTAACCACTTGTACAGATTTTAACAAAATTTATGGTATTGTGTATTGCATAGTACCTAACAAAACACTTAACTTTGTATTGTAATAAAAGAACCACTCCTACGACATATACATAGAACATTTAAAACGAATCATAAAGATGAAATCTTTTACAATTGCTCTTACATTATTTACGGGTATCACTTTGTCTAATAACGCATTAGCCATTGGATTTCCACATAATTTGTTGTCGGGAAAGAAGGTTGAAAGAAAAGAAATGAAATCAAAAAATATTGTTCCTGATATTCAGAAAAAAACAATATTGAATAAGGAAAGTCGTTTATTAAGTATCGGAAGCAGAATTTTACTTCAAGCTTTTAAGCGTGAAGAATAACAATAATCTTACTCGACCTTTGGTCGAATTTGCCTTGATTGGCATTTTTAGAACACATTATCTATTTAGTTTTGGTTTAAGGATGATTTGTAGCGAAGCCTTTTAGGTTTCGCTACATTTGTTTTAACTCGTTTGTAATAAAATCTGTGATTTCTGTTACATTTTTGGCATCAAACCAATGAAATTCATCTTGATTTTTAAACCAAGTCATTTGGCGTTTGGCATATCTTCTTGAATTTCTTTTCAATAATCTCACCATTTCTTCACGATCATAATTTCCATCAAGATGCTCGTAAATTTCTCGATAACCAACAGTTTTCAAAGCATAATGTTCACGGTACTCCATTACTGCTTTTGCTTCGGCTTCCAAACCTCCTTCCAACATCAAATCCATACGAGTATCAATTCTTGCATAAAGTTCTTCTCGTGGGCGTTCCAAAGCAATTTTTAGCATTTTAAAAGGTCGTTCGACCTTCTGATTTTTTCTGAAACTTGAAAAAGGTTTACCAGTTGATATACAAACTTCCAAAGCACGCAATACTCTTTGTGTATTTTGGTCATCTACTTGTTCAAAGTAAACAGGGTCTAGTACTCTTAATTCCTCTTTTAATTGGCTCAAACCTTCTTTTTCAAAGCGTTCAGCCAATTGTTGACGCAAAACTAAATCGGCTTCTGGCATTTCGTCGATGCCATCAGTTATCATTTTGATAAACATTCCCGAACCACCTGTTAGAATTGCAGTATCTTTTCTAGTAAAAATTTCTTCTAAAACCTTTAAGCAATCACGCTCAAAATCACCAACCGAATAATAATCATGAATAGAATGTGAATTGACAAAATGATGCGGTACTCCATCCATTTCCTCCTCAGTAGGCTTGGCTGTTCCGATGGCAAGTTCACGATAAAATTGGCGAGAATCTGCTGAAACAACTTCTGTATCAAGCAATTTGGCAAGTTTTACACACAAATCTGTTTTCCCAACAGCCGTTGGACCGACGATGATGATGAGAGTTTTACTTGAATTTCGGATTTCGGATTTCGGGTTTCGGATTTCGGACATAATATTTTTATTTAGCTACGAGCCGTGAGCTTTCAGTCTTGAGTTTTAAAGTATGGTTTATAAATGAAGAATGAATTTATATTTTAAGGTTGAAAAATATTTTGTTTTGCTGATTGCCGAAATCTGACATCCGAAATCCAAAATCTCATCGCTGAAAGCTGTCAAACTCTTCCGTAGTATTAACATTCTTCAACATTTTAGCATCTGGAATTTGAAGTAATTCTATGTCTAAACTTTGTAAAAGTCGCATTGTGGATTTTTTTTCTTGCTGAATAAATACTTGTAAAGGCTCGTAAAATCTAGCTTCAAAAATTGTAAGTAAAGGTTCAGGAAATTGTTCTTCTGGATTTTCAAAAGCAGTGGCGTACTTTTCTGGATTTCTATTTTTAAGCAAAAACTCAATCGTTTCTTGACTCACCAAAGGCATATCGCAAGCAATTATCAGCCAAGCAGAATCAGGAAATTGTTGAAAAGCGGAAAAGATTCCCACAATCGGACTTTTCACTGCAAGCTCAACATCTTGAATATAAGGTAATTTCGTTTGCTGATTGGCATTGATTGATACAAATACTTCATCACAAAAAGGTTTCATTAGCTCATAAAGATACTGTTCCTGACTCTTCCCATGATAATTCAATAAACGCTTCTCCGTTCCCATCCGAGTACTCATTCCTCCAGAAAGAATTAATCCTTTGGGTTTTGGGATGTCGGATGTCGGATGTCGGTCGTCAGATTTCGGGTATGAGCTTTTAGCTAACAGATAATCATTATGGCTTAAATTTTTATTCATTTCTAATTCTACTTAAATACTTCATTACTAAAAAACTGAAAATCCGATGACCGAAAGCTGAAAGCTCACAGCTTATAATCACTTTTCCCTCCAGTTTTTGAAATCAGTTTTGTTTCTTTAATGATGATGTCATGCGAAAAAGCTTTACACATATCATAAATCGTCAAAGCAGCAATACTTGCACCAGTCAAAGCCTCCATTTCTACGCCAGTTTTTGCCGTAAGCGAGCAAGTACAAGTAATAATCACTTCATTTCCAGAAATTTCAGTTGAAAACTTACAAGAATCCAAACCCAATGGATGGCAAAGAGGAATCAAATCAGAAGTCTTTTTTGCACCCATCGTTCCGGCAATAATTGCCGTTTGAATCACAGAACCTTTCTTGGTTTTAAGGTCACCATCCTGAAAATTCGCCATGATTTCGTCCGTCAATACCACAATACTTTGGGCAATGGCAGTACGTTTGGTAATCGCTTTTTCAGAAACATCCACCATCGAAGGCTGATTATCGGAATCTAAATGTGTAAAGGTTTTCATATCACTATCGTCAAAATCCGTTTTAACAAAATCTAAAGAATCAACGATTCCCAAAGGAATCCTGTTTATTTTTGCACAAAGGTAAATATCTAATCTTGATTCCCTACGTTTAGCCGAAATTGAGTTTTGGCTAACAATCCAACTATTCTTATGATTTCAGTAGAAGAAGCTCTAAAAATTGTATTAGCCAACCAACATGAAACAACAGTTTCGGAAGTTCCACTATTGTCGTCTGTCGGTAGAATTTTAGCAGAAAACATTTATGCCGACCGAGATTTTCCTCCTTTCAACAGAGTAGCGATGGACGGCCTAGCTTTTTGTTTTGATGAAGTAGACTTACAAAAAATTGCTATTGAAAATATTCAGTTTGCTGGCGAAGCTCAAAAGACTTTGCAAGATATCAGCAAAGGCATAGAAGTAATGACAGGAGCAATTTTACCTTTGGGTTGTGATACCGTACTCCGTTATGAAGATTTCAACATTCAGCAAGATGGTAAAGTAAAATTTGCTTGCATTAGCATTCCAAACGAAGAAATTAAAAAAGGGCAAAATGTACATCTACAAGGCTCAGACCGAAAAGCTGAAGAAGTTTTATTGCAAAAAGGCATCAAAATTAGTCCTGCTGAAATTGCCGTAATGGCAACGGTCGGCAAAAGTATTGTTAAGGTACAAAATACGCCCAAAATAGCACTTATTTCTACGGGTGATGAATTGGTTGATATTGAAGAAACACCATTAGCGTATCAGATTCGTACTTCAAACGCTTATATGTTGGCGGCAGCTTTACAGCAAATTGGTGTTGCAGCTACTACTTTTCATTTGATTGATGAAGAAAAAGTACTCTACCAAAAGCTCAAAGAAATCATTGAATCATACGATATTTTACTATTGAGCGGTGGAGTTTCAGCAGGGAAAAAAGATTTTGTACCTGCTATTTTAACAGATTTAGGATTAGAAAAACTCTTTCATAAAGTAGCCCAAAAACCAGGAAAACCGATGTGGTTTGGCAAAACAAAAGCAGGAAAAATCATCTTTGCTTTACCCGGAAATCCTGTTTCTACTTTTTTATGTTTCTGCAAATATGTTTTACCTACGTTAAATTCAGAGATTAAACATGAAGAAGTAATTTTAGACAAGGAAATTATTTTCAAGCCTGATTTAACCTACTTCGTACCCGTAAAAACCTATTTTGAAGCTGGAAAAATGATGGCTAAACCTTTCTTAGGAAGTGGCTCAGCAGATTTTGCCAATCTGACAGATTGTGATGGTTTTGTAGAATTACCTGCTGAAAAACAAGTTTTTAAAGCAGGTGAAATATTTGGATTTGTAAGGTTTAGATAGCGATTAGCTTTGAGCCTTGAGCTATGAGTTTTTCTAATATTAAAAGCTCATGGCTCAGAGCTAAAAAGCTAAACAGTAATTTTATCCTGCACAAACTCCAACATTCTTTTATCTCCGTAATATAAACCTTCGGGATTTGAAGCATAAAAACCACAATGTCCACCATAATTTGGATATTCCGAAAAAATATAATCTGAGTTTTTAGCGACATCTAACATCGCACAGCTTTCAGATAAAACAGGATCATTTTTGGCATTTAAAATAAAAGCTGGAATCCTGATTTTAGGAACATAAGGCGCTGCGGCACATTGTTCATAATACTCTTCAGCATCTTTCATTCCATGTAATGGAGCGATATAATTGTTCGTAAAATCGTCTAAGTACTTATATTTATCAAATTCTCTAAAAATTTGGTTATCAATCAATTCCCAACGATTTTTCAAAAATTTCAACAATTTACTTTTAAATCTTTCAGCATAAAAGCCAGTTTTTCCCATTGCATTTACACTTCCTTGTAAATCTGTTGGACAAGAAATTGCTATTACTTTTTTTACTTTATCGGGAATCTCCTCTCCTTTTTCACCTGCATATTTCAAGGAAATATTTGCGCCTTTACTGTAACCCACCAACACAATTTCTTCGTAATTATCTTTCGTTAAAGCATGATTTACGACGGCTTCTAATTCATCGCTTCCACCATGAATTGTCATTCGCTCTAAGCGGTTTTTTTCTCCACTCAACCCTCTATGATTCCATGCCAGAACGTCCCAGCCAATTGAATTAAAAGCTTTTGCTCCTCCTAATAAGTATGGTCTTGTAGTGTTTCCTAAAAATCCATGTGAAAGTATCGCTAAAGACTTGCTAGGCTGAACCACTTCATCAACTTTTGTTTCCTCTTTCTTTTTTGATTTTGCTTTCTTATTAATAGCACCTGCCTTCGACCAATCTAAATCTAAAAAGTCTCCATCCCACAGTTCTAATCGTTCACGTTCGTATTGAATTCCAGTTACTTTTCTAAGCGTACTTGGATATATTGTTGAAAAATGTGCATCTTTCCAGATATGTGAAGTTCTGTAAGACGTTTGAATAATGGGCATATTTCTAATATTTATACAACAATATGCCCACAAAATTGGGCTGTATTGTCGATGATTTTTCCACCTTTTCTAAAACCTAGACCACATGCTTCGCCAGCAAAAAAAACACCTGCTTGATAAAAATTGCCCGCACGGTCGCTCAAAAATTCGGTATATTCTTGATAAACGGCTTCTTGTTCAAAATATTCTCCTTCTTTTGCATCAATTGTAGCACCATCTTTCGAAAGTATTTTCACGTTAGCTCCTTCTCTTCCAAAAAGTACTTTTTGTACACAAGTTTTATTCGCCAAAGGTTTTCTAGCTGTTTCTAACAACAAAGGATGATTCGGAAATAATTTCCATAAAATACTCAAAAGCCCTTTCGACTGAAACAATAACGTATAGGCGGGATTTAATACAATTACTTTATTATCGTAAACCAGTTTGGTAAGAATATCAGCCAATTCAGGTTCATCCCAACCAATGTATTCCCAAGGCACTAGCTTAAACCAAAAATCGAAACGAGTAAATCTCCCGTCGCTTTCATTTTGCTTGAAAATTCCTTCCACTGGTGAAAACTCTACATTTTCAATATTTTCATAAGCTACTTCAAAACCTGCTTCCAAAGCCGCTTCTCCCAATACTTTCATATTGGTATCATCTTCTGGAAAACCTTCCATCGTTGAAATCAATAAAGTAGGTGAAAGCACTGGGTTTTGACGTTTTACCTCTTTCAATTGTTCAACTAAAGCTTCATACAAAGTATTAAATTGTGAACTTTCATCTAAACCATTTGCTTTTAAAGAAGCCCATTGAACAACAGCCGTTTCTGGAATACAAGTAGCCGTATCGGCATTGAATTCTATCAATTTTATTGGTTTTCCATCTAAACCTCCACTCAAATCAAAGCGTCCGTACAAATGCCAATGATTATCATTTTCCCAAGAATACTTTACTAATTTGATTAGATTTGCAGGAATACCTAATTCAGCAAAAAGCTCATTTTCAACAACATATTGCGCTGCTTCAATGTACATTTCGTATAATTGATTTACGGCTTCATAGTATTGTTCGGCTTCTTTTTCAGAAACTATAATCATCTCGTCGGTAACGTACGGCAAAGTATTTTCGCCAAGCATCCAATCCCAACCAACATTTTGTAGCGTTTGTGTAGGTGATATATTTAATTTTTTGAGATTCATTGTAAATAGCTATGAGCTGTCAGCAGTGAGCTATCAGCTTTTTTTAATATGGTAAAAATGTATTTTTCTCTGAAAACAAAATCTAAATACTGATAGCTGACAGTTCAAAGCCTATCCATGATAACCACCATGACTTGAACTATGAAAGAAACCACTTCTTCCTGAAATTGGGCGAGAAGTAATTGTTCGTGAACTTCCGATGTTTTCGTGAATCGTACTAGATTTTTGAAAAGCACTTGCTGTAGCATAATAACGACCTATTCCTCCTCCATAATATCCAACATGGTGTCTTCTTCTTGAACTGTCTTGCTTTGTACTGCTATAGGAAGAATTTGACGAACTAAAATTATTCGACATATCTGGGCGATAATTTGAGTAAGTCGGGCTTAAAGTTTTTGCTAATAAATAACCCATTCCGCCATACAACAAAGCATTCGACAAATTATTACTTTGACCAATTTGCGTTTGATTTGTGGCAATTTCATTATCAATCAAGGCTTTTACTGCTCTTGGAGAAAGGGTATCTTTTTTTCCATCCAAATAAGTAACAATTGCTTTAGAACTATCCGCTGGTACTTCTACTTCATCTGTAATTTTGAATACCCCTTTAGAAGTCTCTGTGATATACGTTTTTACTCCTTTGGTATAAACTTCCACTTCCTCATAGTCGCCCTCATCATCTTGATTAGAACTTCCACAACTTTGAAGCATCACAGTATTTCCCAAAACAGCCAAAGCCAAAGTACTACTAACAGTAATGTCTTTGACTTTTCGAATAAATGAACTTTTGCGTAAAGGTGTCATTGTTTTTGAATAACGATTTAAAAATCGTGAAATTTTGGTTTGTCCATCAAAGATATTCTGGATTTTTGCAATAAGAAAATACTTAGGAAGAATGGTATTTTATTTTGGGGAACGGTAAAAGATGAGGTGGATTGAAGAAGATTTTTCTTGACAAAACCCAAATACTTTATTTGAAGCAAAAAAGCCTGATAGATAAAACTATCAAGCTTCCGTGTTTATTTTTTAATCTTCTTTGGCATTGGTGGTGCTGGTGGCAATGATGTCATTGGTGGTGGCGGTGGCGGCGGTGGACCAAGCGCTGCTACAAAATGTTCGCCAGTGGTTTTATCAGCAAAAAGAACAATCGTAGCATCCAAGTCTTTAGGATTTTTATTAATCATTTTACTGAGATTAAAACTAAAATGCGTTGGTAAGTCTGATACTTTTACTTTCTTTTTATCTCTTGCATTCTTACTTTTTTCATTTTCTTCCAAACTAATTTCAATTCTACTCAATTTTTTGGATTCGTTGTATTCAATTTTTTTTACTTTCACCAAAAAGCCATAGCTTTTAAATTCTTCAGCAACAATTCCATTGACCAAATCTGGAGTAATTTTTCTGGGACTCAAAGTCATTGAAATCTGGTCTTTTTTCTCATTAGTTCTAATCGTGTAAAGTTCTTTGTTGTCAGTAACTTTAACTTCTGGATAGGTATTCAAAGCACTATTTTGTGCCCTTTCAATACTTTTGCTAGGCTTTTCTTGAAATTTCTTGACAACAGTTTCAAAAGAAAATGCCATCGTAATTAGCCCCAAAATGGGCAGAACGGATAAATAAGCGAACTTTTTCATAGGCACTGATTTTTGTTTAGTAAATAAAAAATGAATTCTGTTGGAAAGGGGCTTTCTACTAAAAGAATGAATCATCATTGGCGAAACTTGAAAGCCTGCTAGTTTCAATAATAAGTGTGCATAAGTCTGGGGATGATACTTTTCTATCATTCGGATATCTACTTCATATTCATGCACTTCCGCTAATGAACGTTGGTATAACCAAACAATAGGATTAAACCAAAAAGTTATTTTAACAAGCTCAACAAAGAGTAAATCATAAGAATGAAAGAGACGAACATGCCAACGTTCATGTGCTAAAATTTGTTCGATTTCATCAGCATTTAGGTGTGAATCATCAATGAAAATCAGGTTAAAAAACGAAGCATTGGCAAATTTTCCAGTATTTGAGATATAAGGTTGAGAAGAGCCTTTCTTGAGATTTATCAACTTAAAAATTAAAACAATTATTCTTCCTGACATTAGCACAAAGCCCAACCAGTAAAATGAAAAGAGTAATTCAAATCAATTAAAACCTATTCCGTTTTTATTTATTGCTACTTCTGAGCCAATTTTTCCGAATTCATCTATTTGTTTCAAAGAGTAAATTCGTGCATAGTTGGCTAGGTCTTTAGCGTTAAAAGCCAATTCTTGAACTTCCCAAGTAAATGCTGGAACGAGCAAACTGAAAACTAAGCTCAACAATAGATAGATTCGATTGAGTCGAATGAAAGTAAAATTTCTAAATACAAAAAAGTAAAGTGCATACAAAAGCACCATCGAGATGCTCGATTCTAATAAATAATTCATAGTTGATAGGATTAAAAATTAGTATATTTTATCAGTTTTTTCCATCAATAATGTTTTTCAAAGCCTCTAATTCAGCAGAAGAAATTTTCTCTTCTTTAACCAAAAAAGACAATAAGCTACTCGCTGAATTATCGAAATAATTACTTAATACTTTTTTGAAGGTCTTCTTGGCATAATCTTCCTTAGAAACTATCGGAAAGTACTCGTAAGTTTTGCCATAGGCTTTGTAGCCAACAAAACCTTTCTTCTCTAAAATTCTCACTACCGACGAAATGGTATTGTATGGAGGTTTGGGTTCTTCATCCATTTTTTCGATAATATCTTTTACAAAAGCACTTTTCAACTCCCAAAGTGCCTGCATGATTTTCTCTTCTGTTTTCGTTAATTCTTCCATGAATCAAACTTATAACTTATTTTTCAGTTTTACAACTAAATATTAAGTTATTTAACGTATTGTTCAGTTAATATCTTAAAATACATTATTCAACTACCTTTGTACTCCAATAAAAAGCTTCGGCTTTCCAAGATTTTATGCAAACCAATTATTATTTTCTTCGTCAATTATCTAAAAAGCTTTCAACTGAACTGACTGGTTTGGTGTTGGCAGAATGTTTTTCTCAAGAAAAAGACGAAATCCTATTAGGCTTTTGTAGCGAAGGCAAACAATGGCGTGACCAAAAGGAATTTTATATCAAAGGCGTTCTTCATCCGGATTTTGCTTGTCTAGTTTTTCCAAAAGATTTCAAAAGAGCTGGCAGAAATTCTGTTAATCTCTTCAAAGAAATCATAGATTTAAAAGTACTGAGCATTCGTCAGTTTGAAAACGAGCGTGCTTTTGCTTTGTATTTTGAAAATAACTTTGTTTTACTTTTTAAAATGTATGGCAATCGTTCAAACATTATTCTTTTTCAAGAAAACGAAGTAATTGATTTGTTCCAGAATAAATTGGTGATTGATAATAATGTAGAAATTGATAAACTCGACCGACCAATAGACCAAAGTTTTGAAGCTTTTCAGGAAAAAGGTTGGAAAATACTCTTCCCTACTTTCGGCAAAGAAATCACAAAATTCTTAACAAAAAACAATAATGAAACTGTTGCTTGGGAACAAATTCAGTCGATTCTAAAACAACTAGAAACGCCTACTTTTTACATAAAAACAATAGATTTTCAGCCTGTTTTATCTTTAATTGATGAAGATGGCGAGATTTTAAATACTTTTTCTGACCCACTCGAAGCCAGTAATGCCTTTTATTATGCCCACAACAAAATCAATGTGATTGATAAAGAAAAAGGGCTAATCATTAAAGCACTTCAAAAAAGAAAGACACGCACGCAAACTTATATTGATAAATGTTATCAGCAACTTTCTGGATTAGATACTGGCGTAAAACACGATGAAATTGCGAACATTATCATGGCAAATCTTCATGCAATTCCTGAAAGAACAGAAGTAATTGAATTATATGATTTCTATCGTGACCAGCCAATTAAAATTCGTTTAAAGCCAGATTTGAGTCCGCAGAAAAGTGCTGAGAATTATTATCGAAAATCCAAAAATGAAAAGATTGAAATCGAAAAGTTAATGGAAAATGTAGAAGCCAAAGAAATGGATTTGGCTGAAATAGAACAACAAATTAAAGACATTGAAAGCTTTGAAACTTTAAAAGAGTTTAGAAAATACGTAAAAGCAAATCAGCTAGAACCTTCACAAAAGGCGGTAGAAACAGCACAAACACTGTTTAAATGTTATCAATTTGAAGGGTATGAAATTTTGGTTGGACGCAATGCTAAAAACAATGATTTACTGACACAGCGTTTTGCCCGAAAAGAAGATTTATGGTTACACGCTCGTGATGTTGCAGGTTCGCATGTCGTGATTCGTAAACAAGCGGGTAGGAATTTCCCAATCAATGTCATTGAAAAAGCCGCAGGTCTAGCTGCTTTTTACTCTAAAAGAAAAAACGACACACTTTGTCCAGTAATCGTTACTCCTAAAAAATATGTAAGAAAAACTAGGGATTTAGGTGAAGGACAAGTAATCATCGACAAAGAAGAAGTTATTATGATTGAGCCAAAACTTTAGCATAAAGTATTTTTTTATTTACAAAAAATATTAATTTTGAGGGAAATAAACTTATTTAATCATTTCATCAGCTTTTTAGAAAGCACTTTCTTATATTTTCAGAAAATAACAATTAGATTATTTTTATACAGAATTGTAAAAAAGTATAATAAAATGTGTCAATTTGACATGATTAAAACAATCGACAACTCATTGATTTACAATTAATTAAATACTTATTAATGGATTTTGCATAGCTTTTGCAATATTTTTAATAGTATTTAATTTATTTAATTTTGAATTAATGCAGTATCTTTCGGAGATGAAAAATAATATATAACCAAAAAAATAAAATAAACCCAATGCAAAAAGGACTGCAATCCATTGACTATCTAGTATTCTTCTTCTATTTTATCGTTGTAGCAGGCTACGGCTACTGGATTTACCAACAGAAAAAATCAAAACAAGCATCATCTACAGATTTCTTCCTTGCCGAAGGTTCACTTACTTGGTGGGCAATTGGGGCATCGATGATTGCTTCAAACATTTCAGCAGAACAATTTATTGGTATGGCTGGTAATGGTTTCAAAATGGGCTTAGCGATTTCGGCTTACGAATGGATGGCAGCCGCAACTCTTGTAATTGTCGCAGTATTTTTCATGCCTATTTACTTGAAAAATAAGATTTTCACCATGCCTCAATTTTTGAAGCAACGTTATAATTCAACCGTAAGTACTATTATGGCTGTATTCTGGTTGATTCTATACGTGGTTGTTAACCTCACTTCTATCTTATACTTAGGAGCCTTAGCAATTACAACAATTTCTGGAATCGACTTTACACTTTGTATGTGGGGTTTAGCATTTTTTGCCGTAATTATCACATTAGGTGGTATGAAAGTAATTGGTTTTACAGACGTTATTCAGGTATTCTTCTTAATCTTAGGCGGTCTTTGTACTACATATTTAGCATTGACATTGGTATCAGAACAATTTGGTGAAGTAGGAGCTGTAGAAGGTATGAAGCAAATGTTTACTCGTGCAGACGACCATTTCCACATGATTTTAAAGAAAGATAATCCTAATTATACTTCTCTTCCAGGTTTAGCGGTATTAATTGGTGGTATGTGGATTGTAAACTTAAACTACTGGGGTTGTAACCAATACATCACTCAACGTGCATTAGGAGCTTCTCTTCCTGTAGCTCGTGAAGGGTTATTATTCGCAGGTTTCTTGAAATTATTAATGCCTCTTATCGTAGTTATTCCGGGTATTGCGGCTTATGTTTTATACCAAAATGGTTTATTCCAAAAAGAAATGTTAGGGGCAGATGGTACTGTAAATCCTGACCACGCTTATCCAGTTTTATTAAACTTACTTCCTGTTGGTTTAAAAGGTTTATCTTTTGCTGCTTTAACTGCTGCTATTGTAGCTTCTTTAGCTGGTAAGGCAAACTCAATCTCAACAATCTTTACGCTTGATATTTACCAAAAATTCTTCAAAAAAGATGCTACTGAACAAGAATTAGTAACAACTGGTAGAATTGTAATTGTAGCTTCGATGATTCTTGCCATTTTCATTTCTCCATTCTTAGGAATTGATAAAAAAGGTGGGTTCGACTTTATTCAAGAAATGACTGGTTATGTATCTCCGGGTATTTTTGCCGTATTCTTGTTAGGTTTCTTCTGGAAACGTGCCAACTCTGCTGGTGCTATGGTAGCAACAATCGGTTCAGTAGTTATCTCTTTAGTATTAAAAGAATTTCCAGATTGGACAGGCTTATACCAAACACCAATCTATACATCTTTCTTAGATGCAGAAGGCAAACATATTATTCCTTTCCTTGACCGTATGGCGATTACTTTTGTAATATGCGTACTAGTAATGTTAATTTTAGGTTTACTAGACCCATCTACTAAAGAAAACCCTAAAGCTTTGGCTGTAGATGCTTCAATGTTCAAAACTACAAAAAGCTTTACAGTTGGCGCAATTGCTATCTTTATAATATTAGTAGTCCTTTATACTACTTTCTGGTAAAATAATTGATATTGTATTTAGCAAAAAAGGCATTAAGTAATCTTAGTGCCTTTTTTGTTACATTTGTGCTTCAAACAAATTCTTATTTTATGTCATCTCATCACGTTATCAGAGAACAACAAGAACCTGCACTTATTATTGCCAACGGTGAAGCCTGTAGTTTTGAACTTATGGGACAGTTACTTGAATGGTCGCCATTAGTTATTGTACTTGATTCTGCCATAAATCGTGTGTTGGAGTTAGGTATCAAAATAGATGTATTGTTGGGCGATTTTGATGTACTTAGGAATACTTCAGACTTTACTCTTTTGGATGAACAAAGTATCAAAAGGGCTATTAATCTCGATAAAATCAGAGAAGAACAATATCCGATTGAAATCGTACATACGCCCGACCAAAACAAAACAGATTTAGAAAAAGCTTTTGATTATTTGATTGAAAAAGGGTTTCCAGCAGTGAATGTTATTTGGGCAACAGGACGAAGAGCAGACCATACCATAACGAATGTTACCAACATCGTTAGATTTAGAGAACAATTGAAAATTGTTGTGATTGATGATTACTCCAAAATTTTTATTCTTCCAAACACTTATGAAAAATGGTATCCATCCAAAACACCCATTTCATTGATTCCAATTGGTGATGTAACTGGAATAAGTACCGAAAACCTAAAGTATGAATTATCAGATGATAGCCTAAAAATAGGCTACAGAACTGGAAGCAGCAATGAAGTAAAAGAAGATGGTTTAGTCAAAATCACTTATAAAACAGGTGATTTATTAATGATGGAATGTAATGATTAATCATTTTTATTGAGTGCTGGTTGTTCTAAATCCCAAATTTTCAAAGACTCAACTTTTACTTTTCTATGTTTAGTAAAAATTGAAAACATCACTGCTTCACTGCTTGGTGCAATTGAATCAGTTAACATTACTTCATTATTATTAGCAAAAAAACGCACATAATCTTTACTAACAATAATCTGCATTTTTACTCTTTTATTCACCAATTTTAAAGGCGCAATTAAATCTTTCACAGACGGTTTTGAAGATTTTATTCTATCAATGTAAAGATGTTTTTGATGTACATTGTAGCCTAAAAGTAGCTCCTCTAATACTTTTTTAGGCTGATTCTTATCTTTCAATTGTGTTACTTTAAAACCAAAATTTCTTGCTGATTTACAAAGTAACTCTGCTTCTATTAGGTAATTATTCTTTGAGAAAAGCTCCGAGCCATTCAAAGGAACTTCTTTCGAAATAACAAAATCTTTCTTTTCAAAATATCGATAGGTTTGCTTCGGAATCAGCGAATCAAAAGCAATGTTTTGTCCTAAAACTGAGCAATTAATCAATAAGAGTATCGCTAATATTTTCATCCTTGAAATTGTTTTACACTAAAATTCACACCATCAAAAATGGCATAATGATTACTTTCTGCATTATCATAACACCACTGTCCTAAATTGATATAACGACTATTCTCGCCAGCTTTTAAATCTAGCAACAAATGACGATGACCAAAAACATAAAAATCATGGTGCTTTTGTTGCTCAATCTCTTTAGCATAAGCCCAAAGCCATTCGCCTTCCCCTCTGAACTGTAATTCACGTTTCAAATGTTCTTCCCCTTTTTTAGAGTCCGACCATGCCATCGCTAGTTTCATTCCAACTTGAGGGTGAATCCAACCAAATGCCCATTGGCAAAACTTACTTTCAAAAACTAATTTTAATTTTTTATAGCCATAATCGCCTGGACCATAGCCATCACCATGAACCAAGTAAAATGAAGTGCTATTATTAGCTTGTTTGACTATGTATTCAGTGGGCTCTCTTAATACTTGAATGCCCATTTCTTGTTGGAAATAATCAAAAATCCAAATATCGTGATTCCCTCTAAAAATCACAATTTCTATACCTGTATCCGATAATTCTGCCAATTTCCCTTGAAATCTGACAAAGCCTTTAGGAATTACATTATCATATTCAAACCAGAAATCAAACAAATCACCCATTAAAAATATGGTTTGTGCATCTTTTTGAATATTATTCAACCAAGCGATAATCTTTTTTTCACGAATTAAACTCGTTTGATGGTCTGGATATCCTAAATGAAAATCAGAAGCAAAGTATATTTTTTTGTCAGCTTGTAAATTAATCGTAGTCATTGAAGCAAATTTAGAAAACAAATATACAATAAATCTAAGTCGTTTAGGTTGAAGTAGATTCCTCAATTGTCTTACAAACAAAAATCCTACCCAGTAACTGAGTAGGATTTTTATTGTTTTTAGAAAATCAAGCTTTATTTCTCAGCATTTTCTGCCGTTGCTTCTTCACTCTCTTTTTCAGGAGTAGTTTCAGTTCCTTTAGCTTCTAATTCAGCAGCTTTTCTATCTTCATTTCTTGTAAACTCTTGATAAGTAGTTAACTGTTCGAAAGGACGAGCACCCACCAAACGCTCTAAATCATTTTGGAAAAGTACTTCTTTCACTAATAATTCCTGAGCTAAAATTTCTAATTTATCTTTCTTTTCTGTCAATAAAGCCTTTGTTCTTTCATAAGCAAGTTGAATTATTTTACGAGCTTCCTCATCAATTTCACGAGCTGTTTGTTCAGAATAAGGTTTATTAAAGTTATATTCAGAGCCTTTAGAATCATAGAACGATACATTTCCAAGCTTATCATTCATACCATAAATGGTTACCATGCTGTAAGCCAATTTAGTGATACGTTCTAAGTCGTTTTGCGCTCCAGTTGAAATTTTACCGAAAATAATATCTTCAGCGGCACGTCCACCCAAAGTAACACACATTTCATCAATCAATTGCTCTGTTCTATACAAGAATTGTTCTTTTGGTAAATATTGCGCATAACCTAAAGCTGCAACACCACGAGGAACGATAGTTACTTTCACCAATGGATTTGCGTGTTCTAAGAACCAACCCGCAATAGCATGACCAGCTTCGTGATAAGCAACAATTTTCTTTTCTTCTGGAGAGATCAATTTGTTCTTTTTCTCTAAACCGCCAATTACTCTATCCATTGCTTCTTGGAAATCCTTCATATCAACCGCAGTTTTACTACGACGAGCTGCAATTAAAGCAGCTTCGTTACAAACATTGGCAATTTCAGCACCTGCAAAACCTGGCGTTTGAGCCGACAATTCTTTAGGATCAATATCAGCCGCTAATTTCAAAGGTTTTAAATGTACTTTGAAAATCGCTTCTCTTCCAATAATATCTGGTTTATCTATTGAAATCTGACGGTCGAAACGTCCCGGACGTAACAAAGCTGAATCTAATACATCTGGACGGTTTGTTGCCGCCATGATGATAATTCCAGAATCTGTTGCAAAACCATCCATTTCAACTAATAATGAATTTAAAGTATTTTCACGTTCGTCATTAGAGCCCGGCATCGCACCACGACCACGAGAACGACCTACCGCATCAATCTCATCAATAAAAATGATACATGGTGCTTTTTCTTTCGCTTGTTTGAACAAATCTCTTACACGAGCCGCACCAACACCTACAAACATTTCCACAAAATCTGACCCTGAAAGTGAGAAGAAAGGTACTCCTGCTTCACCAGCAACAGCTTTTGCTAACAAAGTTTTACCAGTACCCGGAGGGCCTACTAATAATGCACCTTTAGGAATTTTACCTCCCAAATCAGTGAATTTCTTAGGGAATTTCAAGAATTCTACAATTTCTTGAATCTCTTCTTTCGCTTCATCCAAACCAGCAACATCATTGAAAGTAATTTTCACTTTCGCTTCACCGTCAAACAAAGTAGCTCTTGAACGACCGATATTGAAAATCTGACCGCCAGGTCCACCTGTTCCGCCCATTCTGAAGAACATAAAGTAAATGGCAACAAACATCAAAATGAAAAAGCCAGGACCTGCTAAGAATTCAAATATTCCATAATGCTCTTCAGTAGTAGCGTGTACTCTTTTTTCACGAGGAATATCTTTCTGTAATTCGTTAAGTTCTGTTTCAAAAGAATTTATTGAAGTAATTTCTTTTTCAAATTGAGGCCCAGCAGTTTGATTAACAACTGCATTTGGTTGGTCACTTAATTCGTTTTTATATTTAGGTAAAGCCTCAGGTTTGAGTGTTATTTCAACAATATCTTTTCCTTTGATGATGGATAATTTAGCAATTTCTTGGTTCAGCACCATTTGTTCGTACTGAGTTTGCTGAATCGGTTTTAGAACTTTCGTTTTACTCAAAAAGTAAATACTGATTAAAGCAACAACTAACCCTACAACCAACCATCCTTGAAAACCATTTCCAGAAGCATTAGGGCGACGCTTCGGAAAGCCCTGAGGTTTATTATTCTCACTATTATTTTCTGCCATTTTTTCTATAATTAACTTTTAAACAGTGTACAGTTTACGCTAATAAGTAAATTAACTTACCAAGATAAATTGTAAACTTGGATTATCTGTAATGAAAACACAAGGTTGGATAACTTTGTTTCTAACTTATGTTATACATGAAAAGTGGTATGATAAATTTATGGAAGGAATATGATTACTTTAAACGGCATCATCGTCGATATAAGTAAATTCAGCATCACCCCAAAGCTCTTCGAGTTTGTAAAATTCTCTTCGATCCTTTTTGAATACGTGTACAACTACATCATAATAATCTACCAATATCCATTCTCGGTTGGCTTTGCCTTCCATACTTCTAGGATTTGTACGAGTGGCTTCCCATACTTCTTTATCTACAGATTCAGAGATAGCATCAATTTGTGTATCAGAATTACCAGAACAAACGACAAAAAAATCAGTGAAAGCATTTTTCACTTTTCTTAAATCCATCACTACAATATTGGTTGCCTTTCTTTCCTGCATCCCTTTCACCACCAATTGGCTAAGTTCTTGTGAACTAATTTCTTTTTTTAATTTAACTTCTGTCATGCTTTGCTGTTTGTAAATTCACAAGTGTTTGTCACAATGTTTAGAGAGAAATCTCATAACTTCATCACTTAATAACACAAAAAATAATTTGAACTTTAAAATTACAAAATAACCTTGTACAAAATTCAACCCAATACATTATTTACTGGCAAAACAATTAAATACCTGCCAGTCTGTCATTCTACTAACGACATAGCGGCTGAAATAATTCAGTCGGGTACAAACGTTTTTGAAGGAATGGTCATAATTACTGACAATCAAACGGCTGGTCGTGGACAAAGAGGAAACGTTTGGGAAGCCTCTATTGGCGAAAATTTAACGTTTTCTTTAATTCTGAAACCAAATTTTTTAAAAGCTAGCGAACAGTTTCAACTCAATGTTGCGGTATCGCTTGGTGTTTTAGATTGTTTGTCGGAATATATAGACGAAGACCTAAAAGTAAAATGGTCAAACGATATTTATTTCCAAAATCAAAAAATGGGAGGAATCTTAATTGAAAATACCTTACAAGGCTATCAAATTGGTTATTCAGTAATTGGTATCGGGCTTAATATTAATCAAGCTAGTTTTCCAGTACCAAATGCTACATCGCTCAGGAACGTAACGACAAATCCACTAAAATATGATTTAGCAGCCTTACTTTCTAGTCTTTTGGAATGTATTGAGAAAAATTATTTGACCATTAAAAACGGAGATTATGAAACACTAAAAAACAGGTATTTGTCTAATCTGTTTAGAATAGAAGAATTCCATTATTTCAGGAAAAACGGGCAATTATTTGTAGGAAAAATAATTGGGATTGATGAAACTGGACAATTAGGAATTGAATCCGATGGTTTAATCGAATACTTTGGCTTTAAAGAAGTTGAATTTGTAATTTAACAAAAGCAGTTAATGCTTTTTTAAGACGTGATGTGCAAATGAATCGAAGCTTTTCAAAAAAATGTATCCTAAAAAAATTACCAGAGAACTGATAAACAAAATGCGAAGCATTGATTTGAGATTCATGGCATATTAAGGGTTTTACGTGTGGTTAGTTTGTAAATATCTATCAAATATAATTAAAATCTTGAAATAACCATATACATTAATAAATTATTTTAATTTATAATGCGTTTGCTAAAGGTTCTTCAAAAAGCTGAAAATCAATTATCTTATGGAATAAGTAAAATAGCAATTATCACAAGTTTTACCCAACCCATAAGATGATTGATTCTATGAATTATTACTTAAAACTTCGCTAGTTCAATTTCTTCAGTACTTATAATTTCTACTTTTCTTTTCATCTTTTTTTGAATGATATGAAAATGGTGTTGGTCTTCTGGACAAATTAATGAAATAGCATCCCCTGAATTTGTAGCACGTCCAGTTCTACCGATTCTGTGAACATAATCTTTGGGCGAGCGTGGCAATTCATAATTAATCACGACTGGTAAAAACTGTATATCAATGCCACGAGAAGCCAAATCAGTAGCTACCAAAACATTGGTTTTTCCAGCTTTAAAACTTCTTAAAGCTTCCGTTCTTGCTCCTTGTGTTTTTTTGCTGTGAATGGCAGCGACATTAATGCCATTTTTTTTCAATTTATCCACCAAATTATCGGCAGTTCTTACGGCAGATACAAAAATCAATACTTGTTGCATCGCCTGCGTTTTGATTAAATATCGTAAAAATGGGCCTTTTCTTTCTGGACTTACTGCATAAGCTATCTGATTAATTTGGTCGAGATTCTGAACTTCTGGTTCAATTTCAA
Organism: Arcicella lustrica; assembly: GCF_034930985.1. Lineage (NCBI taxonomy): Bacteria > Pseudomonadati > Bacteroidota > Cytophagia > Cytophagales > Flectobacillaceae > Arcicella > Arcicella lustrica. The sequence continues at coordinate 11,343 of NZ_JAYGIM010000023.1, read as the reverse complement.
TTTTAACAGGTTCACTCAACAACGCTTCTTTGATTGTTTCTAAATCAGTATCCAAAGTTGCCGAAAACAAAATATTCTGACGCTTCTTTGGCAGTAATTTAAAAATACTGTTGGCTTCATCTTTAAAACCCAAATCCAACATTTTGTCGGCTTCGTCCAAAACTAAAGTTTCAATTCTGGCTAAATTGATAGATTGGGTCGATACTAAATCCAACAAACGACCGGGGGTAGCAACTAAAATTTCGGTATTTTTGAGCGTCACCATTTGCTGATTGAGCGGAACACCGCCAAAAACAGCTATCGTTTTTACAGGATTTTTTAAGTGAATCGCAAAAGATTCTATTACTTCTTTAATCTGAATCGCTAATTCACGAGTTGGCACCAAAATCAATACTTTCAGATGTAAATTTCTTGTTGGACTTTTACGCTGAAACATTTCTAAAATCGGCAACACAAAACTCGCCGTTTTTCCAGAACCCGTTTGAGCAATTCCTTGAATGTCTTTTCCAGCCAAAATTGCAGGAATAGCTTGTTGCTGAATCGGGAAAGGTTCTGAATAATTTTGTGCCGTAATGCCTCTTAAAAGAGATTCTGATAAACCAAGTGATGCGAAAGTCATGTAATTATTTTTGAATGAAAATATCTTACAAAGATAAGATTTCTTTTCCACAAAGCTTTGCATTGCAGAAGCGTCCTGAAATGAATGTATATTTGCTTTTGAATAAACGATACAATTATGCAACCATTAGCCGAACGAATGCGTCCACAAACGCTTGATGAGTACGTCGGGCAACAACATTTAGTAGGAGAAAAAGCCGTTTTGCGTCGTGCAGTAGAATCTGGCAGAATTCCTTCTTTTATTTTGTGGGGGCCTCCGGGCGTTGGGAAAACTACTTTGGCAAGTATTGTGGCTCAGACTTTGAAACGTCCGTTTCATGTACTTTCTGCCATAAGTGCGGGAGTAAAAGACATTCGTGAGACAATTGAAATGGCGAAAAAACAAAAGTTTTTTGATACGCCCTCTCCTATTTTATTCATTGATGAAATTCATCGTTTTTCAAAATCTCAGCAAGATTCACTCCTCGGTGCCGTTGAAAAAGGAATTATTACTTTGATTGGAGCTACAACCGAAAACCCTTCATTTGAAGTAATTTCTGCGTTACTTTCTCGCTGTCAGGTTTATGTTTTGAAACCTTTGGTAAAAGAAGAATTAATTTACTTAATCAATCAGGCTTTAGAAAAAGATATTTTCCTGAAAAATCGTGGTATCGTTGTAAAAGAGTACGAAGCTATTTTACAGTTTTCGGGTGGCGACGGACGGAAATTATATAATATTTTGGAGTTGGTCAGCAATTTTATTCCTGTGGGCGAAGGTTTGGAAATCACCAACGAAATGGTGGTAGAAAAACTTCAACAAAATATTGCTCTTTACGACAAAGACGGCGAACAGCATTACGATATTATCTCTGCTTTTATCAAATCCATTCGTGGTTCCGACCCCAACGCTGCCGTTTATTGGCTCGCCCGAATGTTGGAAGGCGGCGAAGACATTGAATTTATTGGAAGAAGATTAATGATATTGGCTTCGGAAGATATTGGTTTGGCAAACCCAAATGCACTATTGATGGCAAATACTTGTTTCCAAACAATTCGTGCCGTAGGAATGCCCGAAGCTCGCATTGTACTTTCGCAAACGGTGATTTATTTGGCTACTTCTGCCAAAAGTAATTCTGCATATTTGGCAATTGACCAAGCTTTGGCAATGGTACGTGAAACGGGAAATTTACCCGTTCCCTTACATCTCAGAAATGCACCAACCAAACTGATGAAGCAATTAGATTATGGAAAAAACTACAAGTACGCCCACAATTACGAAGGTAATTTTGTAAAACAGCAATTTTTACCCGAAGAAGTAAAAAATACTAAGTTTTTTGAGCCACAACAGAATCCTGCGGAAGAAAAAATCAAACAAAAGCTTCGGCAAGATTGGGGTGAAGAGTATGACTATTAAGTATGAGTGCTGAATTGTGAATGCTGAATTATGAGTTAAAATATCTGAATATCAATTTATTGAGTAATCGATAAATCTTAACTAATTATGCACAATTACTCAAGGCAATAACAAAGAAGAATCACCGTAACTCAAGAAACGATAATCGTTTGCCATCGCTTCGGCATACACTTTTCGCCAATCTTCGCCAATGAGTGCGGCGATGAGTAAAATTAAAGTACTTTCTGGCTGGTGATAATTGGTAATAATGCCTTTGCAGATTTTAAATTGATAACCCGGAAAAATAAAAATTTCAGTTTCGCCCGTAATTTCGGTTTCGCCAGTCGCTTCCATCTTTGCTAAAATCGTTCTTAAAGCAAGTTCAGTACTTGGTAAAGATTCACCAGGACTTTGATAAGGGTCTAATTTTTCAATGAAAAAAGTACTTGAAAAATCCTTCGTCAGTTTTACGCCATACCAATACAAACTCTCCAAAGCTCGCATCGAAGTTGTGCCAACTGGAATGGTATTTCCGATATTTTCGAGTAAAATTTCAATATTCTTTTTCGTGAACACAATTTGCTCGTTGTGCATTCTGTGTTCTATAATATTTTCTACTTTAATGGGCTGAAACGTGCCAGCTCCCACATGAAGTGTAATAAATTCTTCTTTAATTCCTTGATTTGAAATATTTTGCAGTACTTCATCTGTAAAATGTAAACCTGCCGTTGGGGCGGCTACTGCTCCTTTTTTCTCGCTGTAAACAGTTTGGTAGGTTTCGTAATCAGCTACTTCGGCTTCACGATTCAAGTAAGGAGGCAAAGGAATTTCACCTAAAGCTTGAATAATATCCACAAATTTGGGTGTGAAATTTCCAGCATTTTCAGAAATTACTCGCCAAGAAAGTTGTACTTGGTTGCTATCAAAATCAAAGATGCTGGCTTTTACTTCTACATTTTCGCCTGAAATTGTTAGAACTTTCGACAAAACATCATCTTTTTTCCAACGCTTTCTATTGCCAATCATACATTCCCAAACGCAAGTATCGTTTACTTCCATCGCCAAATTAATGACAGAAGTGGGTGCGACAGGATGCAGCAGAAAAATCTGAATGACTGCTCCAGTAGATTTTTGGAAATGAATTCGGGCAGGAATTACCTTGGTATTATTAAAAACCAACAATGTATTTTTAGGCAAATACTCGTTGATTTTATGAAAAATCGTATGGGTAATTTTTCCTTGCTGATATACTTGTAGTTTAGATTCGTCACGCTTTTCTAAAGGGAATTTTGCAATTCGCTCGTCGGGCAAATCATAAGTATAATCAGCAAGTTTTAAATCTTGAATATTCATCAATTACTCTTCTTCTTCAATTTTTGGACTAGTAAAAAGCAATTTGATTGGCAAATAAAATATCCAAGCCATCATCAGAACAATTCCAATTACTAACAAATAAGTATAATCAGTTTGGAAAGTACGTTCGTCGTTCAAAATCAACAAAGCCCTAAGAATAAGTAAAAGAAAAGTATTGACGATAGCAGGCAAAAAGTTTAACCAATTGACAATTGCAGCATTTAATTGATTACCACCTTTCAACCATTTTTTATTCGGAATCCATTGAAAAGCCAATAAAGGAATACGTTTTACATTGTTTGCTAACAAAACAGAAAGAATGTTAAAAGCAAACATTACTCCAGCAAAAAGATAGAAAACCTGATTTTTAGGTAAAAATCCATCTCCTCTACCATTCGGTCCAAAATGCACAGCGGTGGTATCTGGCAAACCACGATAAGTAAATAATAATACAAGTACGAAGGCTAAAATTGATAAATAACGCCAAGTTCTGGAAATGAAAAATTCTATACTCATTGATATTGTTGTTTCAGGGTGCAAAATTACGCTACAAAAGGCAGGATTTCTAATGAAACAAGTGATTAATCAAGAATAAAATAGCTACAAGCCCAAAGTGACGAGTCTTGAGCCTTTTTCAGACAGATATAACAAAAGAAAAATAGTTGTCATAACAATTATTTTTTTCATGTTTAATGAGTAAAACTTCTGAAAAAAATTTAGCTTTGTAAAATGAACGATTTCAGGGCATTAATTGCCCTGAATATGAATAAAATGTATGAAAATTTACACTAAAACTGGCGATAAAGGTACAACTTCATTAGTTGGAGGAACAAGAGTATCAAAAACAGCACTTAGAATTGAGGCTTATGGCACAGTTGATGAATTAAATTCATACATTGGCTTAGTACGTGACCAAGCAGTGAACGAAAAACGTAAAGATATTTTAAAGGAAATTCAAGATAGATTATTTACAATTGGTTCTATTTTAGCTTCTGAGCCAGAACAAAGTAAAAAACGTTTACCTGATTTGCTAGAAAGCGACGTTGAGCTATTGGAAAATGAAATGGATAATATGGATAAGGAATTAGAACCTATGAGATATTTCATTTTACCGGGCGGTCATCAATCAATTTCATTTGGGCATTTGGCTAGAACTATTTGTCGCAGAACAGAAAGAATTGTACTTCGACTTGCAGAGGAATCAACAGTAAATGAATTAATAATCAGATACTTGAATCGACTTTCCGACTATCTTTTTGTATTATGTAGAATAATGGCAAAAGAGCTTGAAGTTGAAGAAATAGCTTGGAAACCGAGAGTTTGACTTTCTTTGAGACCAGAAGACTTTAGGACTTTAAGAGACAAGAAGCAAGATTTTAGACAAAAGACTTGGGACTTAAGGAAACAAGACGAAAGAGACAAGATTAAAAACTTTATTGAGAAAAAATGAAAGCTGATGACTGAAAGCTCGTAGCTCACAGCTAACAATATTAAAGAATAACAGATAATATTTTAAAATTATGACAGATACTTTGCAGATTGATATCCATCAGATTGAAAAATCTAGGATTGATTCGGTTGATTTTGACAACCTTGTTTTTGGACGTTCTTTTGCCGACCACATGTTAATGGTTGATTTTAAAGACGGAGAATGGCAAACGCCACAAATTTTGCCTTATGGCCCAATTTCATATTCTCCAGCAATGATGTCTCTACATTACGGACAAGCAATTTTTGAGGGAATGAAAGCCTACAAAAATGCTGCGGGTGAAATTTTAGTTTTCCGTCCGGAAGAAAACTGGAAGCGTCTCAACAAATCTGCTGTCCGTATGTGTATTCCAGAAATTCCTGAAGATATTTTCATGGAAGGGCTTTCACAACTTTTACGTTTAGATGCTGAGTGGATTCCAGCCAAAGAAGGTTGTTCGATGTACATTCGTCCTTTTATGTTCTCGACAGATGAATATGTTGGAGTAAGTCCATCTAAAACTTATAAGTTTATGATTTTCAACTGCCCTGTAGGTTCTTATTATTCAAAACCTCTACGTGTACGTGTTGAAACACAATATATTCGTGCAGCGCATGGTGGTGTTGGTTTTTCTAAAAATGCTGGTAATTATGGTGGTTCTTTGTATCCAACTAAATTAGCGATGGATGCTGGCTACGACCAAATTATTTGGACTGATGCTGCTACACATACTTTTGTGGAAGAAGCAGGTACAATGAACCTTTTGTTCGTAATTGACGGAGCATTAGTAACAGCACCGACTGGCGACACAATTCTTGATGGAATTACTCGTAAATCAGTTTTACAAGTAGCGAAAGAATGGGGAATGAAAATTGAAGAAAGACAGCTTTCTGTTCAAGAATTAGTAGAAGGTATTAAAGCTGGTAAAGTAACCGAAGCTTTTGGTGCAGGTACAGCCGCTGTGATTGCTCCAATTGCTACAATCGGCTTTGAAGGCGTTGATTACCAACTTCCTGAACGTGCAGATGATGCTTTCTCGAAAAGAGTATTTGAAGAAATTAACGATATCCGTTTAGGTAAAAAAGCTGATACACGTGGATGGGTTATGAAAATATAGTTTTCTGATACTAATGATACAAAAAGAGCCTTCAGATAATCTGAAGGCTCTTTTTGTATCAATACTTATTGTAAAATCTTATCAGCTTTATTAGCGAAAACAATCTTTAGTCCAGGGTCTTTTTCTGTACTTACATTCTGAATCAATACATTATTATTACCATCAGCTAACTGCCAAATGGTTGATTTATCTTTGCTTACTCCTTTGCCATACTTCGTTTCAAAATAGCCTTTGAACTCATTCATTAAACTATCCACAGCAGTTTGTCGTTCAATATAAACATCAATCGTAATAGCTTCTACTTTATTCTCTGGACTTTTTACATAGAGAATATCAGCAAAGTTCAAATCTGTGTCATCAAAATACTCTGTGAAACTTTTCCCATTTTCTGCTGGTGTTTCCGAAGGCAATGTCGTTTCATTAATCGTATCAATATTATCACCAATTTTCACACCTCTTGCCATTCCAGCATCGGTTTTAAGAATCGCCTGAAAAATTGTACTATAATTTTCTAAAGCAGACGAACCCTCTGTTACATTAACCGAAGCGTTGCTTTCTGTTTGAGTACTTTCTTTTTTTTCCTGACAAGCAATTAACAAAACAAAAAAGAGAAGAAAGTAAAAGTTATTTTTTTTCACGGAATGAATTTTTATTAAGGTTTCTTATCACAAAAATACGAAAACTTTCCGACTAGCTACCACATTCAGATTGATGATATAAGTTTCATCACCCAATCATGTGATATTACCTAAACTTATTTTTTTGTAATATTACATTAATTTTAATATTGAAATATGCTACTCCCTACCCAATTAATCTTGCATTTCAGGTAAATATCTTCAATATCATGACTCTAAATTTCATCAAACCAATGACTCAAACTTCTATCAAAATCGTAGTTTACGAGGATAATCCTGATTTACGAGAAAGCCTTTCGGTACTCCTTGCAGGTTCAATTGGTTTTGAACTAATAGGCGCTTTTGTTAACTGCGAACAAGTAGCCAAGCAAATAGTTGAATTAAAACCTGATGTTGTTTTGATGGATATTGATATGCCTGTGGCCAATGGTTTAAAAGGTCTCAAAATCATCAAACAATTAGCTCCACAAGTGAATGTGGTAATGTTTACCGTTTTTGAAGACAATGAAAATATCTTCGAAGCTATTTGTTCTGGAGCGGTTGGTTATCTTTTGAAAAGAACTCCACCAGTCAAACTTCTTGAAGCCATTCAAGATGCCAATAATGGTGGCGCACCTATGACCTCTAGCATTGCTCGCAAAGTGTTACAAATGTTGCCAATTCAACAGAAAGTAACAGAAAATAATGATTATAAATTAACAGAACGAGAAAGTGAGATTTTAAACCTTTTAGTAAAGGGGAATAGCTATAAAATGATTGCAGATAAATGTAGCATCAGTATTGATACCGTACGTTCTCACATCAAAAAGATATATGATAAATTACATGTTCACTCACAAACAGAAGCTGTAGCGAAAGCAATTCATGAAAGAATTGTGTAATATATCATCCTATCATGTGATTGACAGCAATTAATTTTCACTCTACTTTTGTAATAAGAACCCAACCATGCAATAGAACAAATTTATGGATCAACCTAAACTAAATAACTATCATGGCAAGTCCGTCATTAACAAGCAATTCATATCTAATTAATAACCTAAGTCATGATTTCAGTTTTAGACGAGACCCTATTTTCAACAAGGAGTCGAATATCATTTTAACGATTTCATGTAAAAAAAATATTATAGTAGCTTGGAAAGACATTAGTCATCTTGAAGCAATTGGAAATTATACAATGTTTCACTTCACAGATGGAAAAAAATTGTTGGTTTCACGAACAATGAAGATTTTTTTACCTAAATTAGACGGCGAAATGTTTGTAAGGATTCATAAATCTTTTACAGTCAACCTTAATTATATTGCTCAGTTTGATGTCAAGGAAGAAATGTTCGTTCAATTAAGAGATGGATGTAAAATTTCAATCTCAAGAAGAAAGAAAAAAGACTTTATTGAAAAAGCTAGAAGATATTTTGGTAACTTTCGGATAAATTAAAAAAGAAATTAGTGGTTAGGTATTTATGAAACGGGGGTGATTTATGTTACCCCACGTTTTTCAAATCCTACCTTCAAAAATATTTAAGATAATAGGTGTAGAACTATTAATTTGCACAGGGAGATGTTTTTAACGTCTCCTTTGTCTTTTTATAGCTACCCTAAAATTCTCTTCCCATACTGAATACAAAATTTTTCTTATTGCTACTATTAATTGCATAATTAAAACGAAGCACTAAATTGTAATAAGTAACTACATCAAGCCCAACACCATAACCATATATCAATTTATTGGCAAGATTACTTTTATTCTCTGCTGCAAAGCGATTTTCAACATAAGCATAATCATTAAAAATGTTGGGATACAGACCTAATGGAATTTTATTGAATTGTTTAATTCCAAGAAATTTCAAGTAAAAACTCTTGTTTAGCAACTCATATCTTAGGTTATTTCTAACATACAAATATTTACTCCCATCTACAACGTAAAGCTCGTAACCTCTTACTAAATCTCCTCCATAACCCAAACCACGAGTATTCAAAAATGGTTGACGATTGGGAAAAGATAATTTTCCTTCAAGGTTAATTCCCAAAAACCATTTCTTAGATAATGGTTTGTAATATGAGTAATCTCCAGTAATTTCTAATTGATTAATATCGTCATTAGGTAAAATTCCTAGTTTATTAATCAATAATTCATATCGTTTACCTCTTAATGGATAAGTAACGTTATCTCTGAAATCATAGTTAAAGTAATAACTTATTTGCCCATAAATTTGCTGATTAGTTTTACTTGCCAAATAATTTGGATTAAGTTTTCTAATAGTATCATCAATTGAAATATGGTTAAACCTCAGTTCAATTGTATGATTATCGTAAAAAGCAAAACGCTTTTTTAAGAAAATTGCTCCCGAAAAACGCTCTCTCATGATTTCATCTTTACTGCGAAAGTAAAAAAGTGTATCATTGAGGCTTCTAAAAGCTACATTTTTATTAGTGATATACGAAATACTCATTCCTAAGCCCGTCTTCTGAGCTTTGTTGATGTAGGGAATTCTATAACTAAAATCTACTCTTTTAGTAAAACCATTTTCAAGATGTAAAGATAATCTTTCAGCTCTTCCTCGAAAATTGCTATGAATCAAATCAATTCCATAAATTGTTCGCCTAAAATCATATCCACGACTCCACCATTCCGAAAAATTTCTATCTGCTAATTGAAAAACTGGATAACCCAAAATGAACCATTGTTCTTGAAGATTAATCATCATTTTCAATTGTCCTTCATTACTTATTTCTGTTTGAATTTCAGCAGAAACAAACAAATTAGTATTGATAATTTTCCTTCGATTTAACTCTAAACGCATTGAAAGTTGATTCTTCAATAAAGTATCGCCTATTTTAAAATCAAGCTCCCGAAGGATGATATTTTCTTTTGTTTTATGATTTCCATGAAGAATAATTTCATTCACTACCACAAATGAATCTACCTGAATAGGTTTTAGATGAGGATTTATCAGGGAAAAAAGGAAAGTAAAAAGTAGCATAAATCAAAGTTAATCAATTATTCTAAAGAATTTAGGTTCTTCTTTACACTCTCAACATTCATAAAATAGTTCTTAATTTAAAATAACCGTTCATATTGATTCTCAAGAAAATTTACTCTTCAATTAGTGCTAAGTAGCTCAGAAAAATATAAATTATTCTAATTTAATTAGTATTATTGTAAGTAAAATTAACCGTTTTTATTAAGCAATATTTATGAATATTATCAAACCAAGATTATCATTTTCTCAAATCATTAATATGAATGTAGGTTTTTTTGGCATTCAATATAGTTTTGGTTTGCAGCAAAGTGCTATCAATCCCATTTACGATTTCTTAGGCGCTAGTCCAGATGAAATTCCTCTTTTAAATTTAGCAGGTCCAATGACTGGACTTTTAATCCAACCAATTATTGGTGCTATGAGCGATAAAACATGGCATCCACGTTGGGGAAGGCGCAAACCTTATTTTCTAGTTGGAGCGTTACTTTGTAGCATTGCACTATTCATTTACCCTTTTAGTAGTTCTCTATGGATGGCTGCTGGCTTACTATGGATACTTGATGCAGGAAATAATACTGCAATGGAGCCTTATAGAGCATTTATTGCAGATAAGCTACCAGCAGAGCAACAAGCAACGGGTTTTCTTTCTCAAAGCTTTTTTACAGGTTTAGGGATTACCTTAGCGAATATTTCATTATTTATTTTTCAAAAATTTATTCCAGGCGAGCATGGAAGTATTCCATATTGGGTATTTGGCTCATTCTTTTTAGGTTCTGTTTGTTCAATTGGTTCAGTACTCTGGTCGATGTCTAAAACTCCAGAAATTCCACCAAGTCCTGAAGAATTAATGATTATGCAACAACATAAAGGAGGAATTTTTGCACCGTTCATTGAAATATCTGAAGCTATTAAAGACATGCCCAAAGTAATGTGGCAATTATCTTTAGTATATCTTTTTCAATGGTATGCCTTATTTTGTTATTGGCAAAATGCCTCTAAGAGTATTGCTCAATCTGTTTGGCATACGTCTCCAATGGGCGACAAGCAATTATATGAAGAAGCAGTTGGTTGGACAGGTTTAGTTAACGGATGGTATAATATTGCTACTTTTCTATCTGCATTTGCTTTAGTTGGACTTGCCAAAAAGTATTCTCCCAAATTAGTACATGTCATTTGTTTGCTTATTGCTGGTATTGGTCTAATGCTTTTTCCACACATTGAAAATAAATACCTACTATTTGCACCAATGACAGGCTTTGGAGTAGCTTGGGCAAGTATGATGGGCATTCCATATTTAATGGTAATTTCAGAAATACCTAAAGAACGTTATGGTGTATATATGGGGATAATTAATATGATGATTGTGATTCCAATGATTATTCAAAACCTTACTTTTGGATATGTATTAGAACACTTTTTAGATAATGATTCTGGTAAAGCTATTACTTTTGCAGGTATATTTTTATTAATTGCATGTGGTGCAACAATGCTCATGAAATCAGGAAAGATAGAAGAAGGAATGGAAATACCTACAAGTGGCGGTGGACATTAATGCAATATATAGATTAAAATTCAAAAAAACTCGGCATTATGCTGGGCTTTTTTAATGTGTTATAATTAACTAATACCCTTAAAATAATGGTGTGTTTATATTAAAAAACTTTAGTAACCGAAGATTATTAATAGAATATCCATCAATATAGCTAAATTGTTTTTGCGCAAATCCATTGAAGGGGATGATGATATAGCTGAAATATATCATGATTAAGTGTAGTTTTCTTTTCATTGTAGAGATT
>NZ_JAYGIM010000022.1:0-73209 GCF_034930985.1 Arcicella lustrica | reverse complement strand
GAGTCAATAATAAATTGCCCTGCCTAAAGTGCATGGAAATGAATTCCTGCTTTGGTAATGCAATTTATAAAAATATTTAATCAAATGAACTTGTTTCTTAACACAGCACCTTGATACAAAAAGTAACAAAAAAATCAAGAATTCCTAAACTCGCTTCGCTCAAACAGTAGGAATTCGTTGCCCATCAATCACAAAAAAGCGGTCGAAATTAGTTTTTCGACCGCTTTTTTGTGATTTTAAAATTCAGGATGACTCATGTTTATAAATTGTCATTAAACAATTTCTACATTGGCAGCTCGCTTGGCTGGAAAATATGATGCTAATAGAGTAATCACAACCACAACAATGGTAGTGAAAAAGAAATCTGAGAATTGCATTTTAACTGGATAAGCATCAATCAATGCCCCAACAATTCCCATCGAAATAAAACCGTAACTTTGTTGTAACCAACATAGAGTAAAACCTAAAATCAAACCGACTATTGCCCCAGTAAAAGCAACAATAGCACCTTCTGATAAAAATATTTTCTGAATCATTCGAGAATCAGCTCCCATTGCATAAAGCGTCTTAACATCTTCTTTTTTCTCGATGGCTAACATTGAAAGCGAAAAAAATATATTAAAACTGGCAATACCAATGATAAAAGTAAGTGTTAGGAACACAAAAAGCTTTTCGATTTTAATCGCTCTCAACAAACTGGCATGTTGCTCATCTTGATTCTGAACGATATAATTTATCCCTAAAATTTCTTGTACCTTATCTTGAATATTCGCTGTTGCTTCCTCATTAACTACTTTTATTTCAATCGCAGTGCGTTGATTGTTCAACTCGAATAAGCTCTGAGCAAACGAAAGTGGCGCATAAATATAGTTATCATCATACTGCTGTTCAATCGCAAAGATTCCAGCAGGTACTAAATTTTGTTTATTAAATGCGTCGGTTGCGTAAAAATCTAAGGTCTTACTTTGCTTATTTCTGGGATACCAAACTTCTAATGGTGTAAAAAAAGCATCAATATCAATTCCTAATTTTACTGCAATCCCCGAACCGACGATTGAATAAGCAATACCATTATCATCTAATATTGCATGCCCGTCAATCATCATTTTCTTCAAACGTTCTTGTTTCAAGAAACTTTCATCAACGCCTTTTAGGTTGACAACCATTTGCGCATCACGATAACGTAACAAAACATTCTCTTCAATTACTTGTGTGATACTTTCTACACCTTGTACTTTACCAATTTTTTGTAATAAGGCTGGCGGACAATTGAAGTATTTCCCTTTCTTCGGACTAATCTTTAAATCAGCATCAAAGCTTTTGTATAAACCTCTTTGGAAATCCTCTAATCCATTAAAAACCGACAATACTACCACCAAAGCCATCGTTCCAACGCCCACGCCCAACATCGAAATCATCGAAATTAAGGAGATGAAGGACGTTTTCTTTCTAGCAAAAAAGTATCGTTTAGCAATAAAGAAAGGGAAATTCATAGGTCAGTTACCAATTGTGATTGAGTGAATGAGTGATTTTGCTGTGAAGATTGCGACGCTTCGATTTGTGAAGAGTGATAAAGCTTTTAATAACTTAATAAAGTATCAGCTTTAGAATAACGAAAAACTAATACTTTAAAAATCACTCATTCACTCAATCACAATTAATCCAGCTCTATTTCTTCTCCTTCTTTCAAAGGTGGGATGTCTAAACCAGAAATTAGAGCGTCCATTTGTGCGGCGTACTCTGCGGTGTCATCAATAAAAAATTCAAGATTTGGAATAATCCTTGCTTGATTGCGGATTCTATTTCCTAAAATACCTCTGATATGTTTAGATTTTTCACGGATGTCTTGCAATAAACCTGCTTTATCATTGGCTAACATAAAGCTTAGATATACTCTTGCAATTGCCAAATCGGGGGTCATTTTAACTTCTGTTATCGTTACAAAAGCCTTCCCGAAAGTTGTACGCATATCTTTTTGAAAAATATCGCTCAAATCTTGTTGAATTAATTTAGCGAATTGTTGTTGTCTCTTCGATTCCATTTTAATTTTAATTTCTGCAAATTCTGATTATCGTAATTTGCGCTACCACATAATATCTTATGCTCTTCTTTCAATAATCTCACAAATTTCGGAATAATTCTTGGATTCACCGTAAATTCGTGAAAAACTTGAATACCTTCATACAATATGCTCAGTTTCTTTAAAGTAAACGCTGTCTATCAAATCTTTAGTTTATTGATTTTACTTATCCTTATCCGAATGCCCGTGTATTTGGTTGGCTTGCCTCAGCTAATCCCCGAATTGCAATGGATGTTGGTTGGCGAACAAATCAATAAAGGCTTTGTAATGTATGCTGAAATTTGGGATAATACTGCGCCACTTTCTACTTTGGTTTATGCTGGACTCGACGGACTTTTCGGTCGTTCACAATCTGTCTATCAAATCGTCGCACTTTTCCTTACATATTTTCAGGCTGTTTACTTTAATGTAATGGTCAATAATAGAGATATTTTAGCCAAAAGAAACTACTTGCCGGGGCTATTCTATTTATTGTTCATGAATATTTCTTTCGACTGCTGTACTCTGTCGCCAGTTTTGATGGCAACAACCTTTGTTTTGCTTTCATTAGGAACATTGGTAAAACAAATGAACAGATTGGAGGCTACCGATGAAGTATTTGAGATTGGCTTTTTAATTGGTATCGCTACTTTATTTTATCCACCAGCAGGTGTATTTATTTTATGGGCTACAGCTTCCCTTTTATTCTTTAGTGGTACAACGTTACGTCAGCATTCATTATCAATATTTGGTTTTATTTTCCCTTTATCGCTTACAGCTTTGTTTTTCTATTTAAGTGGTACTTACGAAGCCTTTTCAAGAAATTTTATTTCTTCGGTTTTCCAACTTCGTCAGTATGATTTGAATGACTTCCGAAGTTTGCTCGCTACTTTGTTATTGCCAATTACTTTTGGAGTTTTAGGTTTTTTAAGATTAGTCAATGCTGTAGGTTTTAATAACTACCAAATTCGTTGCCAACAAGTAATGATGATTTGGGCAATTGTAGGTGTGGTTTCTATCGGTTTGATGCCTTTTTTAGCCCCGATGCAATTCATCATTTTTGTACCTGCCATTGCTTTCTTTACAGTAAGTTTCTTTAACAATACTAAAAGAGCTTGGTTGGCTGAGTTGACTTGTCTAGCTTTATTCGCTGCTGTATTATTGATTCACTATCAAGCTGTTTACTTCAAAGGGGTGGAAACTTTAGTACAATTAAAAAGCTTGAAATTGAAGGAAGAGCCAGATATTAAATTGAGTAATAAAAAAATATTGGTACTCGGCGATGGCATGGAAGAATATAAAAACAATTATGTTGCTACGCCATATATCAACTGGAGTTTGGCTAAATATGAATTAGAAAATCTTGACAACTACGATAATGTTATCAATATTCTTAGAAATGTAGAGAACGATTATCCTGAATTTATTATCGACAAAGTAAATCTTGCTCCAAAATTATTTAAACGAATTCCTGCTTTGGCGAGGAAGTATCATTCAATTGGAAATGGCGTTTATGAATTGAATAATAGGATATAATAAAATCGGTCGAAAAACTAATTTCGACCGATTTTATGTTTTATTAGTTCCGCTAGGAACGGAATATCGGTAGTAGAAGTGCCTGTTTCAAGTCGTTCCAAGCCCCATCGGGGCGAAACATTTCGCCCCGATGGGGCTTGGAACAGGGATATTTACCACAAACATGACTACCGATATTTCGCCTCTCTGAGGCGATTTAAAACCTAGCAAGGAATTTTATTTACTCTTAACTGATGTCTTCCTCCTTCAAATTCTGTTGAAAGAAAAATGTTTGTGATTTCAATCGCTTCTTCTAAAGTCACAAAACGAGCAGGAATACACAATACGTTTGCATCGTTGTGCTGACGAATCAAGGAAGATACTTCTGCATTCCAAGCTAAACCTGCACGAATTCCCTGATGCTTATTGGCTGTAATAGCTACTCCGTTGGCACTTCCGCATAATAAAATACCAAAAGTATATTCTTTGCTTTCAACGGCTAAAGAAAGTGGATGTGCAAAATCTGCATAGTCGCAAGAGGCATTGCTGTATGGACCGAAATCATTTACTTCGTAACCTTTTGCGGTTAAATATGTTATTAATTCGGCTTTGTATTCAAACCCTGCGTGGTCGCCACCGATGGCGATTTTCTTAATAAATTCCATAAAAATTATGTATTTGTAAAATCGAACGATTTTTTTTCGTTATTTCAACCTATTCATTAACAAAGGTACAAAGTATCAATATTTTTTAACGATTAAAATTCAAAAAGCTATGACAGACAGAGAGAGCGGGAAATTAATGACGCATGATGAGAAAATAAAAAAAGCTTTCGTTGACCATACTTGGGCGGAAATTCATTCAGAAGAATCTTGGAGAACCTTCAAAATTATGTCTGAATTTGTAGAGGGTGTAGATAAATTAGCCAAGATTGGTCCTTGTGTTTCGATTTTTGGCTCGGCAAGAACAAAACCCGATAATCCTTACTATTTAATGGCGGAGGAAATTGCTTCTAAATTGGTACGCCACGGTTATGGTGTTATTACTGGTGGTGGCCCGGGCATTATGGAAGCAGGCAACAAGGGAGCTAAATTACAAGGTGGAAAATCTGTAGGTTTGAACATTGAATTACCTTTTGAACAAAAACCGAATGATTATATCGACCGTGATAAAAGTATCGACTTTGAATACTTTTTTGTGCGTAAAGTAATGTTTGTAAAATATTCTCAAGGATTCATCATCATGCCGGGTGGTTTTGGTACGCTTGATGAAATGTTTGAATCGCTTACTTTGATGCAAACCCAAAAGATTGGGCGTTTCCCTGTGGTATTGGTTGGCAAAAAATATTGGAGCGGATTATTTGAATGGATTAAAGAAACGATGGTACCCGAAGGTACTATCAATCCTGATGATTTGGATTTAGTTTCTTTGGTTGATAATCCGACGGATGCTGTGAAAGTAATTGATGATTTTTATGCCAAGTATTTGTTGAAACCTAATTTTTAGGACTAACAGTATTCTCATATTTTCTTTGGAAAAGACCTCACCCCCGACCCCTCTCCTGCTAAGAGGGGAGCTTTAGGAGCTAAAAAAGCCCCCTCTTTACAGGAGAGGGGGTTGGGGGCGGCCGCCGCTGCGGTGAGGTCTTTCGCAGAATAATATTTGGATCTAAAACTTTTTGGACAGCCTCTTCTTTTACTCCTTCCCTCCTCTTTTCGGTCTTGATACATTGTATTTTTTAGTCAATTCTTCAATTTCTTTGATGATATTGCCATATTCGGCTGTGGGATATACCATTTCTAGGGCTTTTAATAAATTAAAAAGGCTTTTGAATCGTGCTATCGCTATCGTTTTACTTTCCTTGAAATTCTTTTCAGGTAAGTTTACTCTTGACATTACCATTATTATGTACAAACTATTAAATGCCAAATTATCTGTTTTCAAGGCTTGAAGCCAGTCTGATAAATGTAGTTTGGTGATTGCTTGGCTCAGACTTTCATCATTTTCAAAATCTCTTATTAGGCTATTCGTTATCTCGGTTTGGTCGTAATATTTCCTTTTTTCAATCTGCTTTCCATACTTAGCAAAAATCCTCAAAATACTTTTGCCAGCCTCCCGAAAATCAGCATCAAAATGCTTTAAATAGCTTGTAGCAATTTCTCTGATGCCTTGTGTTAGCTGATTTCTACGAGTATCCAGCTCCTTTAAACCTTCATTGTGCGGGTTCTTTCTGGCTGTTGAGAAAATCAAATAGAGTTGTTCTATTTCGGAAGAGAGTTCCGCCATTTTTTGACTTACTTCCGTCGTTGGTTGATTCAACGTTTTACAAATGGAGATAACATTTTCCAGAAAGCCAATGGTCGAGGCGTTGGAATAGTGGTAGATTTTTGAGGTATGTATCATGCTTCAAACTATTTATAATGATATTTTTAAAGAAAACGGAGCTTGGCTTTAAATAGTTTGTTTCATGACGATTTTTTTATTCTCCAACTAACTGAAACAGAGTAGTTAACACTATTTCTGGTCATTTTCTAGTAGAATAAGTATAGATACACATGTTTCTAATTATTTTCAAACAGAAATAGTATAGATATACATATATCTAATTATTTTCCAATATAAATAGCATAAATACAAGTGTATCTAATCATTTTCTAGTAGAAATAGATTAGATACAGATATTTCTAATTATTTTTTAATAGAAATAGCATAGGTACAGATATTTCTAATTATTTATCAACAGAAATAGCATAGATACATACATTTCTAAATAGGCTAAAACAAAAACAGGTCAGCAATAGAAGTTGCTGACCTGTTTTTGAGAAAAGGGACGAAAAAATCTGTAGTGAAATGGTGCGGTAGTATCATTTCACCTTTCACATCAACATTATTTCTTCGGCTCATTCAGTTCAATCACATAACCGTCTGGGTCTGTTACATAAATTTGAAATGCGCCATCAAAACGCTTTTGTCTGTGATACGCCACATTGTTTGCTTTCAAAAACTCTTCGATTCCATCCGCAGAATTTGTCGGGATTGATAAAGAGAAATGTGCTCCGTTCTTGTCATTGTTTGCTACAGGTTGTTCTCTGCCCAATAGTAAATGTAATTCTTGTCCGGGTGCAATCTTGAACCATCTTCTAATCGCCAATAAATTATCTGGCACATCCACAGGCGACAAACCGATAATTTCACGATAGAATTTAGCACTTACTTTCAAATCTTTCACGGCTAAACCTACGTGGTTGTAAGAAAGAATTTCAATTCCTTTTTTGGGTGTATCTTGTGCAACAGCCTGCGAAGCAAAGCCAGCACACATCAAAAGGACAATCATCAAGCGAATAGTTTTCATGGATTGAATTTGGTTGTTTATAAATTTCCTTTTTTTAATTCTTTCACCGCATAATCGGCAGCACGGGCAGTCATTGCCATATAAGTAAGCGATGGATTTACACAAGATGCCGAAGTCATAAAAGCGCCATCCGTCACAAACACATTTTTGCAAGCCCACACCTGATTCCATTTGTTGAGTACCGAAGTTTTAGCGTCGTGACCCATGCGGGCAGTTCCCATTTCATGAATTCCCAAACCCGGATAACTCATCTCGTCATAAGCGTTCACATTTTTAAAACCCGCCGCTTCTAGCATTTCAGCGGCATCGTTTTTCATATCCACACGCATTTTCAATTCATTCTCCTTAAACTCAGCATCCATTCTTAAAACAGGTTGCCCCCATTTATCGGTAATTTCTTTAGAAAGTTCTACTTTGTTTTCGTAGTAAGGCAAGCATTCACCGAAACCGCCCAAATCCATACTCCAGTTACCAATTTGTGTTTGTTTGTTTTTGAGTGAAGCACCAAATTCCTCCTCTTCTGCCCACTGTCTGTATCGTCTTGCACCACCTTCGTAGCCAAAACCACGCAGATAATCACGTTTATCAGTACCAATATTACGGAAACGTGGCACATATCCCCCTACTGGATTTCGTCCTTTATAGTACTTATCTTTAAACAATTCGGTTTCGCCATAAGCGCCAATTCTAAAGTGATGATCCATCAAATTATGCCCAAGCTGACCACTATCGTCCATCCCATTCGGAAAACGATTGGAAGTAGAATTCAATAAAATAAAAGTAGAACCCAAAGCAGAAGCATTCAAGAAAACGATTTTGGCGAAAAACTCATGCCATTCACCTGTACGTTCATCAATTACTCTTACGCCTTTGGCTTTCTTTTTTTGTTCATCATAAATAATTGAATTGACGATAGAATGCGGACGAACCGTAAGATTTCCCGTCTTTTGAGCAGCAGGTAAAGTAGCGGCTTGAGAACTAAAATACGCACCAAAGGGACAACCACGCATACACATATCTCGTGACTGACAAGAAGCTCGCCCAAGTGCAGTCTGTTCGGCAGTGGGTTGCGTAATATGCGCCCCACGTCCATGAATTAAATAGCGATTAGGAAATTTCTGACGAATTGTTTTCGAGAAATGTTCTTCGGCACAAGTAAATTCTATCGGCGGTTGGAACTCGCCATCGGGTAAATGTGGAAGTCCGTCACGAGTACCGCAAATGCCCGCAAACTTTTCTGCATAGCTATACCAAGGAGCAATATCTTTATAACGAATAGGCCAATCTATTCCGATGCCCTCTTTCAAATTTGCTTCAAAATCTATATCACTCCAACGCAAAGAAACCCTTCCCCACATCAACGAACGCCCGCCGACATGGTATCCACGAATCCAATCAAAACGCTTGGTTTCGAGATATGGGTTTTCTAAATCGTTTACAAAATGTTCGTGAGTAGATTCGGTGATGGTAAAACCAGTACGGTTTTGAATGGGATGTTTGGCGATAATATCAAGGGGAGCTTTTCCGCCATGTTCAAAATTCCAAGGGTCGGTCAAGGCGGTTTTATAATCTTTTACGTGTTCGATATTTCGTCCACGTTCCAATACTAAAACTTTTAATCCCTTTTGAGTAAGTTCCTTCGCAGCCCAACCTCCGCTAATTCCAGAACCTACCACTATAGCATCATAAGTATTTTGTTCAAAATGGTTCTTGTTGATATTCATTGTTGAGAATGTTGAAAAAAGTATTTGGGATAAAAGTAAAAAATATCTTTGTAAACCCATGCAAACCTGTGGGGTAAGGAAAAAGAAAGTGTTTTTATTTTCTTACATTGAAGAGTATTGAAATCATTATTCATGTATATTTAAAAAACAATTAACTCGGAATCGTTAACAATGGAAGCACTCACTGTACAAACAATCATCAAAGCTCCGATAGAAAAGGTTTGGAAGTATTGGACTACTCCAGCCGACATTATTCAATGGAACAATCCATCGGAAGATTGGGAAACAACTAGTGTGACCATAGATTTAAAAGATAATGGAAAGTTTATCTATAAAATGAAAGCAAAAGACGGTAGTCTGGCTTTTGATTTTACGGGTACTTACGATAAAATAATTATCAACGAATACATTGAATCTACTTTATTCGATAATAGAAAAGTAATCAATATATTCAAACCAAATGGCGATGAAACCATTCTCATCGAAACCTTCGACCCTGAAGCTGAAACGCCAATTCCCGAACAAAAAGCCTTTACGCAAGCAGTGATAGATAATTTTAAAAAATATGTAGAAGGCTTCGAGTAAAACGCTTATCTAAGTTTCGAATATTTCTTAACAGCAAGTAAACATCCTTCATTATGAAATACATTTTTACTTTCTTCTTAGTATTTAGCTTTTGCTTTACAGCCCTTTGTCAAGCAGAAAACCCTGATTATGATAAGAAATTAGCAGACTCGTTGGGGGCTGATGATTATGGAATGAAAAGCTATATTTTGGTGATGTTAAAAACGGGACCCAATAAAATTGACAATAAAGCAACAGTAGATAGTTTATTCAGAGGACATTTAGCCAATATCGGACGACTAGCATCCTTAGGAAAATTGGTAGTTGCGGGACCTTTAGGAAAAAACGATAAATCATATCGAGGAATTTTTATCCTGAATGTAAAAACCATCACCGAAGCCAACGAATTATTAATAACAGACCCAGCTATTAAAGAAAAACTGTTAGAAGCTGAAATATATCCTTGGTATGGTTCGGCAGCACTTCCAACTTATTTAAAATTTCATGATAAGGTTGGAAAGAAGAAAATTTAAATTCGCTTTTATCATTAGGGCTGGACTTAAGCCCTAGTGATAAAAATCATTATTCAGCAGGCTTAAACAATAGTTGATTCGGGATAAAAGGAATCAATTTACTTTCAAAAGGAACGGCTGGTACTCCTAGCAAATCTGCTACTTTATCCCCCAATAAAAAGCGCATTTGTGCAGCTGGAAAAGCTTTTAATAAAGGATTGGGAACAAAACTTTCTAAGGTTTGGAGTAAGGCTTTAGTCAATAATCTGCCTTCTTCTGATGGTCGGAATTGGCGTTTGGCAATTACTTTATCTAGTGTAAAAGCTTCTCTAAGATTATTCGGAATCAAAGCTTTTTCAACACCCATGATATTACTGATTACATTCCAAAGGTGCAAATAAGCTTCCTCTTCACTTTCAGCAGGTGTTTTTCTCGATTTCCTCAATCCACGAATTACGATATAAGAAAAAGCTCCGTTCGTACCTGCCATATCTTCTTGGTTTACAGGTTTTCCCCAAGTATTATCCCAAGAGCCGTGATATTCAGAGAAAAAACGAATGGAAGCATGCATTAATCTTACTTTTAATATTTTGCGGAAAGCGATTCCGTTCTGCCAGTTTTTTTCTTGCATGACAGTAAAAATAAACTCGCCCGTTTCTTCTAATCGCTTTAAAGTATCGTTCTGAATTCTTTGTGATTTTTCCAATACTCTCGCACCATCTGCAGCTGCATAACAATAAGGCAAAGCCAAACAAGCCAACATAATACCTATTCGTTCCTGATTTTCTTGGAAGAAATTCATTCCTTTTTGCATTACTTTCCAATCAGCAAAGTCAGGTAATTCAGGTTTTTGATTCACAAAATCGTTGATGAAACTTAAAGAGTACTCCGCTTCGTTGGTATTAAGCCACTTGAAAAAGTCTCGTAATCCCACCATTTCTGTTTGTAGGAATACTTGTAGAATGATATTATCAGCTACTTCATCACCAGTTTGGCGAAGTCTGTCCATTAATTCATTAGAAAACGAGCGTGTTTGTTTGATGGGTTTCATTTTTTATTTTTAGACAAAAGAAGCAAGATTTTAGATACAAGAAAGTTCTCTTTTTAAGGTAAAGTTCTAACTCAATATCTATCAAAATCATGTTGATTTACAATTGAGTTTCATTTTATTTCCTTTATTTGTGTTAGAATAAAAATTACTAATTTATCCAATACAACAAGGCTATACTTATTTAGTAAGTTCGTTAGATTGTACTCTCATAAGAGTATAACAAAATTCTGACAACTTGTTTTTATTTTTTGTCAATATATTCCTTCTTAAAAATCAGGTTTTGTACATTTGGCATCTTGTGTCTTGAATCTCAAGTCTTGCTTCTTGTCTCTTCCTTCTTTTGTCAAAAAAAATTCTCCCACCTCAACCCACCATTTCATCTCAAATTCCATCTTATCTTTAGAAACCGATTTCTTAGCTATTCGTTTAAAATTATGCCTGATAAACTCTCATCATTCATAGAACAGTTTCAAGAAGGAAATCATCTTGTTTTCGAGAAGATTTACCAAGCCCTTGCGCCAAAAATGTTTGGGGTATGCTTGCGCTATGCTGCGGATAAAGATGAAGCAAAGGACATTTTACAAGAAAGTTTTATCAAGATTTATCATCAACTGAAAAACTTTAGAAACGAAGGTTCTTTTGAAGGTTGGGCAAAACGAGTGGTTGTCAACACCGCTTTAGAATATTTTAGAAGTAAAACCAAATGGAAAAACATTGCTTTTGAAGATAGTGAAGAGGTTTTTGACATAGAAAGTGAAGACGATATTCTTGGTTATTTATCCAATCAAGAAATTTTACAATTGATTCAAGAATTACCGCCATCATACAGGTTAGTGTTTAACCTCTATGTTTTTGAAGGACTGAAACACCGAGAAATTGCCGAACAATTGGGCATTGGCGAAGGTACTTCTAAATCTAATTTGGCTGATGCCAGAAGAATTTTACAGAAAAAATTATCGGGAGTAACGAAATAAAGAAGACAATGGAAGATAACCAAGAAAATAAATTAGATAGCTTTTTCAGAAAGTCTCTTGAAAATCAAGCTTTCCCTCCACCCGAAAATCTATGGAGTAATATCGCTGCGGAAACCATTGCTAAGGAAAGTATAGGAATAGCACCTTTACTTAAATATACTCTTTTATCGTTGGGAATTATCATTACTGCTGGCATTGCTTTATGGTTTTTAACAGATAATGAAGTAATGGAAAAACATCATCAAGAGATTACTTTGCGTACTACAGAAATCTATCCAAAACAACAAGTATTAGCTAATCAATCTGGAGAAACAACCATAAAAAATAGTTCAGAAAATGATGTTAAGACTGAAAAAGATGACGTAGAAAATTCAAGAAGTAATTTACTTAATGTTGATAACCATGTTGAGAAAAAATCTGTCAATGCTACGATTCATAGAAAATCGAGAAACTCATCAAGTATTAATATTCCTACAATTGTTGATACTAAATTGAGTAATTCTGTAAATCAAACATCAGTAGCAATGGGCAATAATAATGGAGAAATACTTACTACAGACAATAAATTAATTAATAACAAGCTGCAAACACTCAGTCACAAAGACCTTTTTTTGAAAGACTTATCATTCAAAAACCATAAAAACCTTAATGGAAAAATTCGCCCAATTCAGTCATTGTCAGATGAAGGAAAAGACGAAAACAAACCTGAAAGTACAGGTTCTAAATTCAGTTTAAAACACCCCATTATTTCCTTCGATTATGGCTCTCTTTGGAATGAATGGACTTTTAAATCTGATAAATCTATGACAGGAACTAACCTATACCCTGAAAAAGGAAAAGGATATAATTTTAAGGCTAATGTTTCTTGGAAGCTCACAAAAAGATCAAGAATGGGCATAAGCTTCACCTACAATACTTATGATGTGGGTGCCCCATACGTTTATTTACCTATTTGGAGTAGTTTTTGGACATCGCCTAAATTAAATTTAACGACCAAGAACGGCACACAATATTATAGTGCAATTTTACCGACAGGTACAGTTAACATTCCCGTTAATAGATTTGATGGTTTTATTACAAAAGTGCCTAATACGTTAGATACTACAAGGGATGTATTCCTTTCAGAAAATCATACGATGAAAACTTATTCCTTGGCACTTACCACTCAGAATGATCTTATATCTTTCAAAAGTAAAAAGAAAAAATACCTCAATTTTCAACTTTATACTGTTGCTGATTTTGTTTTTCAAAGACAAACCTCTTATAGATATATAGCCAACGATGCTCGTATGATGCTGTCTTCGTCTTTAGCAGTAAATGAAAAAGCAAGAATTGACTACACGAGCAATCATCTTGAAAATGCCTCTGATTTTGTTTTTGGTATTCGTGCTGGACTTGGGATACGCTGGCAATTTACACCAAGATTGGGCTTGCATGTAGAAGGTTCAACCCAAAATTCATTCAACACTTGGGTACAAAATCAAGAACTAAAATCTTATATGCGAAGTAATGCACTTAATGTAGGAGTAAATATTGGCTTATAAAGTACTAATGAGTTCATTTCAAATTTTTTCTGGATACTCAAAATCATATTCAGAGAAAATTTGGAATACTCTAAGCATCGTAAGGTTCAAAAATGTAATCGGATGGGTCGAATGCAGTTGAAGCTAATACTAATAAAATGGTATTCGGCTTAAAGTTTTGCATAATATGCCAATCTCTTGATTCAAGAATTAGGCATTTATCAGGAGTATCCAATAAAAACAGCTCTTGTTTTTCTCCATTGTGGTTTACAATTTCACAAGAACCTTGAATACAAATAGCGGCTTGCCTTGTTTCATGGTGCCTATGCCCCCCTCTTGATGATTCATCAACACCATATATATAAAACAATCTTTTTACTTCGAATGGAATGATACGATCTAGAACCGTTAATGAACCTCTGTTATCGTGAAAAGTTTTTAATGTTAAGAGTTCAGCCATTTATTATCTTTAAGTATGTTTTTATCAATTAAATCCAGTATTTCTGAATCGTGACTCATTTTAAATTTTCTAGCAAAAAGATGTTCCGACTTCATTAAACTATCAAAATCTTCAACACCAAGCGTTTTGGGATGTGATCCCCCAGCCGACCAATCTAAATATATTACATGATTATTTGTTATGGCATCTCGATAACAAGAATTCATTAAAATAGTTTGAAAAACAAACTCGTCACAGCCCCAACTATATAGAAAGAAATTTAAAAATTTTCTATTTCCTTCAACTGTTTTTACTACATAATTAGCAGCATCTTGCGTTAAAGTCCAAAACATTGCCTTGCCATAAATAGTAAGTTCTTTAGGTATTTTTCTTGGAGCAAGAAAAATATTAATTAGCCATTCAAGCTTATATTTTCCTCTGAATGTAAAGTTAACTAAATGAAAACGATTTAGTTTTGGAATGTCTTCCTTTACATCCTGTTCAATATTGATGGCTTCGATAAATTGTTTTCCTTGATTAGCTTTCAAAAACGCTAAAATATATTCTAAAGGTTTAATTGGATAATCTTGTCCACTCATAAAGTTGATATAATTATACTTTTTTCCTGTTGCTTCAATTTCTTTAATACAACTAAAAGTGGCTTTAACAGTATTATATCCAGCCCATCTTACTTCAACTCGATTTTTGATTAGATAAACATTTTTAATATCATTTAAATATAGGTGAGGCTTTATATCTATTTTTTCATCGACATGAATATAAAAATCTGAGTCTGGATGCCACAGATTCATAATCATTCTTTCAGTCTGCTTTGGGTCAGTATAAGTTAATATTAAGTGAGCTAATTTCATATTTCATGTAGGATAATATTTACAATTATATTATAAAAATAAATAATTATACCCCGTTTACCAATGTTTTTACAGTTAAAAAACAAAGTATTTCCTCACTTGTAAAATATCTATAAACTCAGAAACAAGCGTTTTATCTATCCATTTATTAACCAAGAAGCATCCCTGTTTATTGTTCTATTAGTTTTTAAAACATCATTACAAAGCATCAATATGATTAGTTAATCCTATCGTGGAGATTCATTTGTCGGAACAACCAATAAATGCCCAGATGAATGGAGAAAAGATAGTTCCAACTTTCTTTTAGAAAGATTTATTATTTCTTTGAACTTCGATAAATATACGAAAGCATGCCATCAAAGATTTAGCATATTCAACTTTGCAAAAATTAGGGGAGTGATTTCTTGAGGAGAGATAATAAGAAATACCAGAGGAAAATAGTAACAAGGAGTAAAATATTGTCAATTTTAGCTTAGACAAATCTAGCAATTTGTCTAAGCCGCTAAAGTTATTCAAATACAATTAAATCTTAAAGCCGATTGTATCTTTTAAAAATGCTTTACTGATTTCTGCTGACTGCAAAGGAGTACGAGTTTTTTCAGGTACGCCATCTAATTCTACAATTGCCCATTTTTTATAGTTAATCTTTTGAAGATTATCAAAGACCGCTTTCAAATCTACATTTCCTTGTCCTAATTCTACAAATTTATAAGCTTTGGGGTCATTAGGCTTATCTGCCAAAGGACTCTTTACATCTTTAATATGCAATGCTCCAATGATGTCCTTATATTGTAAAACTGCCTTTGCAGGAATGCCTCCTCCTTGATGATAATGAGCAACATCCAATAATAATTTTATGTATTTAGGATTCATCGCCTGTACAATTACATCTACTTCTTCGGGGGTTTCTCCTAATTGGTGCATGTGATTATGATACACCGCTTGTACTCCTAAATCAGCCGTTTGTTTTCCAATCTCATTCATAACGAAAGCCAAACGTTTTAACTCATCGGTTGTTGGCAATCTATCTTTCGGACGCACAGAATTAGTTAATTGAATAGCGTTTCCACCCAAGGCTTTTACAAAACTTGCATGAGCTACGTGATAATCAATAGTACTTGCTTCTTTAGCAGGGTCAATCTCAACATTTCCACTAGAAAACATCGCTAAAGACAAACCGTTAGAAGCGATTACGTCTTTCAATTCTTGTACTTTGGTTTTATAGGTATCATAGGCATTGGCTCTTAATTGAACGCCTTTAAAGCCTAATGAAGTAATATCTTTCATAGCATCAAGGTCTTTGCCACCCCAAGTAATGGCAGAATATGCTAATTGAAGATTAGGTACTTTAGCCAGACTTTCAAAAGAAAACAGAGAAGCAGAAGCTAATAAACCTGCTTGATAAAGGAAATCACGACGAGAAATTTCAGACATTTTCTTAGTTATTTTAGGATATGTAATACTTTATGTCAAAAGTATAAAGCAAGTTTAAACTACTGAAATTCTGAGATTAAAAATATGCTTTCACACTCAAAGCTGACTCAAAATCTTTAATGCTCGATTCTTAAATGCTGGAGATTGATATGGCAATTGCTCTTCTAAGATAAATTTCAATTCCGTTTTAAGTTCAGGATAATGCTTGCTGAGATTGGACAAAACCGTCATTGAAAATGCTTTGATGGCAACCGCTTCTTCATGGTTACTCAAGTATTGAAAGCAAATATCTGCCGCAATTCCATTTAACTCTTCAGGGATTTCAACAGTTTGTAACACTCGAATCGTATTACGTTTGATGGCATCGTGTAAATTATCTTGCTTGAGATTCAACAGCATTTTTTCAATGTAAGGCATTATCAAAAAATTCCAACGGTCAATACAATGCGACATAATATTGGCAGCATGCTGGTTTTTCCTGCTATCTCCTTCAAAGAAAACAGTCATTAATTCATCAAATCTTGCTGGATTTCCATCTATCCAATCAATGATTATAGCAAACTTTTCTTTTGAAAACCGTTCTGGAATAGCTTCTTTGACATTCATTTTATAAAAATTTTATCTCTA
This sequence comes from Arcicella lustrica, assembly GCF_034930985.1. Classification (NCBI taxonomy): domain Bacteria; kingdom Pseudomonadati; phylum Bacteroidota; class Cytophagia; order Cytophagales; family Flectobacillaceae; genus Arcicella; species Arcicella lustrica. Next base: position 56,563 of record NZ_JAYGIM010000022.1, on the reverse strand, counting down.
TTCTTCGGTTTAGTTTTCTATTTTCTGCGGAAGTATTTGGCAAAAGTGGTTTGGTTTTCCCATATCCTTCTGATTTTACCATGGCAGGGTTTATTCCTTTCTGCACTAAATAATCTCTGACGGATTTGGCTCTTTTCTGAGATAAAATTAAGTTCTCAGCGTCCTTTCCTACATCGTCAGTATGCCCCGAAACTTCAATCGGTAAACCTTTATTTTCATTCAGCAAAAGTGTTAATTTATCCAATTCAATCATAGACGCTGGTTGTAATTCCCATTTTCCAGTATCAAAAAAGATATTGTTTAATATTTCTTTCGCATTCTTTTGAATAGGTTCAAGTGAAATATTAAGGATTTTATCAATCCCGATTTGTTGTGATAAATCCACATTGATACTCTTGAAAAAGTAGCCTTTTTTATTCACAAAAATGGCGTATTCGTTGCCAGCCGTAAGTACGAAAGTATAAATTCCAGTTTGATTATCAGCAGTAAATAAACCTATTTTTTCTTTATCTTTCAATGATACTAATTCAATGTTAGCCGATATTTTTTGCTTGGTTTGTGCATCAGTAACAACTCCTTTCAAGAAAAAAGTAGGTTTGAATTTAGCCTGTAAACTTTCTGGCAAAGTAATTTCTACAATTTTTGCCCTACGAATTTTATCATCTTGACTTCTTTCCAGAGAATAATAAGCTTTTTTGCTATCTGAACTAATATATAAAGCAACTTGGTCTTCATGAGTATTCAATGGAAAGCCTAAATTTTCTGGAGTACTCCATTTCCCTTGTTGATTTTCAGCAAAAAACAAATCCAATCCGCCCATACCAACATGTCCTTCGGAAGAGAAAAAAAGCGTTTTACCATTGGCATGAATAAATGGAGAAAGGTCGTCTTCTACGGTATTGATTGTATTGCCTAGATTGATTGCCTTCGTCCAAGTATTACTTGAGTCTAATTGACTTACCCAAATATCTCTTTTACCTATACTTCCTTTTCTATCCGAAACGAAGTATAAAGTTCGTCCATCGGCAGAAAGCGATGGCTGAGATTCCCATTCGCCAGAATTAATGTTTGTTCCTAAATTTTGTGGTGCCGACCAGTCATTTCCTTCTTTATAAGCAATGAATAAATCGCAACTTCCAAAGCCTCTTCTCCCACCACAAGAAGTAAAAACCAAAGTTCTACCATCCGCAGAAATAGAAGCCGTTCCTTCATTTTCAAGCGTATTGATTTTATCTGAAATTGAAACAGGAACAGACCAAGTACTGTCTTTGAAAACAGATTGATAAAGATTCTCATCTTTATCTTGTTGACCCGTAAAAATTAGTGTTTCACGGTCAGCAGAAAGTACGGGGAAGTATTGAGAATCAAAACGATTGACAGTTTTGGGTAATTCAACTGGTGTAATTTTTAGCGGATTTTCTAAAGATTTAAGGGCAAACTTACAGCTTTCTAAACGAGCCAAATATCGTTTTTGGTTTGAAACTGCAACAGCGGGAAGTCCTTTTTCCAGATAAACTAAAGCCTTTTGATAATCTCCTTTTTTGAGGTATAATTGTCCCACCTGTTGCGAAGCGATTTCGGTAACAGAGCTTTTTTCTTTGGCATTTACAGCTTTTTCATAATTGAGTATGGCATTGCCAAATTGGCGACTTTGTTCGTACAATTTGGCTAAATGAAAGTAAGGTTCGACAAATAAATTATCTTTTTCAATGGCTTCTTCAAATTCATTGAAAGCCATTTCAATGTTGCGTTCTTGTAATGCTTTTAAACCTTTTTGGTAAGCCTCAATTGCTTTTTTATTGGTTGAAGACAGCGTATTTTGAGCTTTTGAATGAGAAGTACAAACAAATAAAACGAAGAATAAAAGAAAGTATCTCATGTCTGAAAAATTTAATAGAGCAAAAGAATTTAAGTAAATGAATAAAAGTTTTCAGGATAAAAACGATTGCTCAAATCTAAATTCATTAGGGTGGGACTTAAGTCCCACCCTAATGAAAAGAAACATTTTGTACACCTAATTATGCGCTATTAACTCATTCGATTACTAAGGAATATCCATAAATTTATGAACTTGTAACGAAATTCTCCACTTCGGATTGTTCTTGATGTACTCAATGATTTGTGGAAGCATTTGTTCCATTCTACTCCATTCAGGTTGAAGGTATAACATACAATCTGGAGAAACCACCGCTGCAAAGCTTTCAGCCCATTCAAAATCTGATTGATTGAAAATGATTACTTTCAATTCATGCGCTTTTGCATAAATATCAGGATTAGGCGATTTGAATTTTTTAGGTGAAAAACAAATCCAATCCCAAACACCCGTTACTTGTTCGCAAACGCCAGATGTTTCTATATTGGTTTCAAAACCAGCTTGATGCAAAGCTTCAGTTAGTTCATCTAAATTGTGCATCAAAGGCTCTCCACCTGTGATTACCGCCAAACGCCCTTCATGAGCAGAAGCCTCCGCCACGATTTGACTAATACTTAATTTTGGATGTGCGTTTATATCCCAAGATTCCTTCACATCGCACCAGTGACAGCCCACATCGCATCCGCCTAAACGAATAAAATAAGCGGCTCTGCCTTGATGAAAGCCTTCGCCTTGAAGCGTATAAAAGGCTTCCATCGTAGGAAGTGATTGATTGGAAGGAAGAATTTCTATATCGTTTTGCTCTTTTGTCATGCGTGTAATATAAATAAAAATACAAACACAAAATTAGCACATTTCCCTCAGTAAATTGTTGTTGGGGTTTGAAAGCTGTAAAAGGGAGGATTTGAAGGTGCTGAGGATTGATTGTAGATGTATTTAAACTCATGGCATGACTCAGAGTCATGCCATGAGTAACAAACTATTTATCAACTCTTCTACTTGTCTTTCTGAACTAGTAGAAAAGCAGTAATTCATAATACTTTATTCGGTTAAAACAGAATTCATTTTAGGTACAAGTGACGCTACGATTAAATCTGTCCTTTATAATTTGGGTCAAAATCTACCATCCATTCAATTCCGTATTTGTCTCTAAACATACCAAAATATGAACCCCAAGGACTGTCGGCAATAGGCATTTCAATTTGTCCGCCTTCTGAAAGTCCGTTAAATAATTTGTCGGCTTCTTCTTTGCTTTCTGCACTGATTGAAATTTTACTTCTGTGTTCATTTTCGTTTGTTTTTCCCATAATTTCGGGAACATCATTAGCCATCAGAACGTTGTTGCCAATCGGCAAAGCAATGTGCATTATTTTGTTTGCTTCATTTTCTGAAACTGTAAATTCAGGACCAGCAAGGTCTTTGAAACGCACAATCGTTGCGAATTCTCCACCAAATACAGATTTGTAAAAAATAAATGCTTCTTCGGCATTTCCGTTAAAGTTAATGTGAGGATTGATGAGTGCCATAGTTTTTTAGTTTAAATTCTTTATACACAAACCTAAGCTTTAACAGTAAATAAACAAGGTATAAAAGCGACAAAATAGAGGTTCTTTGTGCCAATATCTACAATTAGTCTCAAGTTCTCTCCTACGACTCAAATTAAAAAGAACATCCGATGATTCTATTGAAACTATTTTTTTCTTCGATGAAGAAAATTATCTCTATTTTGTGATAGAAATATAGTCTTTGTAATTGGTGCATTACTTAGGCAGGTGTTGGTGATTTTTTTATTAAAATAATGGATTGATACAAAAAAACCAATTATCACTCTTGATAGCATATAAATAACTAATTTCCAATCAATTACATATATTATTTTTAACAATTCCGTCTAATATATAGGAAAAAGTACAAAGTCTATAGAAAAAAACTTGTCAGAAAAATTGCAAAGTAGATAAGAAAAACTCCATTACTTACTAGAAAATGTTTAGAGTAAACTAGAACAATAAGAGTTCTTTTTAGAAAAATTCTCAGGAAGACAATTGTACTAATGGGTATAATAAATAGAATGTTTTAGGAAGAATACGGAAAGGCATATAAAACAAAAACCGCTCATACACATTGTATAAGCGGTTTAAGGAGTGGAGACGGAGAGATTCGAACTCTCGTCCAGACAAGGAACTCGATAGCTTTCTTCACGTTTAGTCTTGATTATTTTTTCGAGATAGGCAGGGTTCAAGCCGGACCTTAAACTATCCTTATCCTCTTTGTACTAAATGTTTGCTTAGAGAAATCACAACATTCGACTCTGCGTTTCGACACCCCGTATCCCAGCGGCAGAGTTTAGCCGAGTGGGGTGTGGCGAATAGCTCCAACTCCGTTGATAACTATCCAAAACGAAATCCTTTAAGGATTAAGCTGCCATGGCATACTGAGTATTGCCGATTGTTTTTCGGACTAATTTTTAACAGGAGATTAGACCAACTCCCGACGTGCTTACCACCGACCTGCACAAGCTGTCAATACCGGTCGCCCCCAAATGATTAAAAGAACCTCAAATGAAATGAAATGTTTCATTCTTTGGGATGGCGAAGATAATATAATTTTTGAAGAGTTTGGAAAAAAATATTTTACCAACAGATTTTCAGAGATAATAATTGTAGATTCTCTTAGAGAAATGCAGGGAAAGAATCAGTGAGAATCATCCAGTGAAATGTCAGGATTTTGTTCCATTTTATCGATAAACTCAATAATGGCTTTTTTTTGTAGTAGCCAATTCAAACACCAGTTTACATAGTTATATCGCTGTTCATTTTTTTCTGTTGATTTTAATGTATTATTAATTAACAGAATAGATGTGTTTATATCTTTTTTTGAAACTTTTCCTTCATATTCCTTCAAGATTAAATGAATCATTTCAAAGGCTTCAAAATTGTCCTTTTTAGGATTAAGGTTACATAAAATGTCAATTATATCAACAACATAATCTCCTATATTTTTATCAAGTAGAGAATATATTAATGACCCAATGTCTTCACCATTGAGATATTTTTTAACATCATTGATAACAATTGGAACAAAATCTTCATTACTAATTTCAGAAAGTAAAATGGCAATATCATTTTTCACCTGACAAGGTTTTAAAGCTACAAATGAATCAATTAAAGAAGAGGAATACATTGCTATATCCAGTTCAATACTCTTTAATAACTTAAATGCTTTTTCTTCATTTTCATTTACCAATGTATTTTTAATTTTTTCATAATTTTTCATAGATAAGTATTTAGAATAAATTAATTGAGAATATAAACCTATAAGGGTTTGAGGTTAAAGTTCTTATTATTAGTCAATTATATAAATCCTTATAGGTTTAATTAATCCGACGACAGAAATCCCAAATCCCATATCTAAAACGCTCGCACACTAATTCCTCCAAACAAAAAGCTTCCAGAAGCGGGTTCAAAATAACGATTTGCTGTAGCATTGATTTGAACATTGGCATTGTAAACGGTATTCGTTAAGTTGTTAATACCGATAAAAGGTTCTAAAGTTAAAGCTCCAATTTGCTTACGATAGCCCACTCGTACATTTGCTGTGAAATATCCATTATTAGTTACAGTATTCGCATCATCCGCATAAATCTTGCTGATACTTCTTAACTGAACAATGCCAAATAAACCAGATTTATCGAAATATCTAAACTCCGAATAAATATTATGTTTCGGAATGCCCGGCAAAGTATTTCCATCAAATTTTCCAGCAGTTGTTTGGTATTCTTTGTAAGCAAAATCGGAGAGAGTATAATTCAAATAAGTAGTTAAACCTGCCAATATTTTGTAGGTTAAACCAGCTTCAATACCTTTTCGGTTAGATAAACCTGCATTTCTAAAGAATGTTCTTCCTGCTTGTCCTGCAATTTGGTAAGCAACAATCTCATCTTGTACTTCAATCGTGAAAAGGGCTAGGTCAAATCTTAATTTTTTACTAAGAATACCTTTATAACCCAATTCAAAATTTCTTGATTTCTGAGGACTTAAATCAGGATTAAAACCGCCAGTATTCAATGGATTATTGGATAATTCATTCAAAGATGGCGTTTCAAAACTGCTTGAAATATTGGTGTAAATAGATTGATTGGCTGTTGGAGCAAACGAAAATCCTAACATCGGACTAAAACGCTGAAAAGACTGTGTTGAAGATTCGTCGCCACCACTCAAGAATTTATCCAAAATTTTTAATTGAATATCATCAAAACGAGTATTTAATGAAAGTCTGAATTGATGATTGAAAGTATATTCTTGCAAGATAAATGTACCGATATTGCTGAAAGATTCAATTTGGTCGAGTTTTAAATTGCCTCTTTCTCCTTTTTTATTATCATATCTTTGGCGATTATCCTCTTGATTTTCAAGGTCTAATCCTGCTTTTAATCTATATTTTTTTTCAGTGAATTGATAGTTGAAACCTCCGCCAGAAAAATCTCTTTTAAAGGCAATTTGTCCGTTTGCTTCAAAAGCTTGCAGATTACTAAAATCACGATTTAAGTAAAATGCTCGTACATTGATTTGATGTTTTTCGCCAATTTTTTGATCGTAAATCAAGGCTATTTTTGCTTGTTGAAAAGTCTCGTAAGCATTGTAGTCTATGTTTAATTGTCTGGCTTGTCGTCTATCTTTGTCAATATCTGCTTGCGTTAATCCTCCTGGGTCTTCTGCTTTTGGACTATCCACATAACTCATCAAAACACTCAGATTACTTTTATCTGAAAACTTATAAATTACTTTTCCATTGAAAAAATTACGTTCTAAAGCACTGTGATTACGATAACCAGTACTTGTCAAACGAGAAGCATTGAAAAAATAAGTGACTTTCCCAATTTCTTGACCCGTTTTAAATTGTAATCTTTGAAACCCAAAAGAGCCGAAAGTAGCTTGTGCTTCGGCAAAAAAAGTTTTAGGCGTTTCTGAAAAAAGACTAATTACGCCACCCGAAGCATTGCCATACAAACCAGCAGTTGGTCCTTTAATTACTTCCATGCGTTCCATTAAACCCATGTCTAAATTGCCAACTTTTGCGGTTCCGTCTGGAATAGATTCTGGAATGCCATCCATCACAACCTTCAAGCCACGAATACCAAAAGAAGCTCTTGCACCAAAACCACGAATAGAAATGCGTAAATCTTGGGCGAAGTTTTCAGAATTCATGGCAAAAACGCCAGGCACGGCACCGAGCGCATCGAACATTGAAAGTTTGGATTGTCCAGTTTGTAAACGAGTTTGGTCGATAACCGTAACAGCCAAAGGCCTTTGAATATCCTTTCCAACAAAACGAGAAGAGCTAATAATAACAGGTTGAAGTTCAGTGACTTTCAAACTTGAGTCTGTTTGAGCCACCAAAGCAAAGGAATTTATAAAGCAGAGTAAGGATAAAAGTATTTTCATTTTTGAATTTTTCTGAAAGATAATTCAAAAAGTGGAATGATTTAGCTGGATTTGTTTGTGACTAAAATAAGAATAAAAATAGATTTTAAGAATTACCAGATTGTAACTACATCGTAGGCATTGAAATAACTATCTTTTGAAATGATTGTTAATTCTTTAGAAATACTTTGTGATATAATAATTCTATCAAATGGGTCTCTGTGATGAAAAGGTAAGCTTGAGAGTATTAAAGTATCTTCAAATGTTATTGAAAGAAGCTGAAAACCATTAAAATTAATTTGTTCAGCAATGCTATGAAAGGGAGAGTGTAAATCTAATTTGTTCAAACTCACTTTTATGGCTATTTCCCACAAACTTGCAATACTAACATAATTAATGGCATTTTTGTGTTCTATCGCTTTTCTCGCATTTTCCGACAAATTATAATCTCCATTCAAAAACCAAATTAATGTATGAGTATCAAGTAGATTTTTCATTAATTCATATATTCATTAAAATCGTCCAAAGGTTTATCAAAATCTTCTTTAATAGTAAACATACCTTTTGCACTACCAAATTTTGCTTTAGGCTTTTCAGGTTCTTGATTACTCTTTTGCGATTTACTTAGGAGGAAATCTATGAAATCAGACACTTCAGCTTTCATGTTTTCAGGCAAATTAATCAGTTTGTTATATAATAGGATATTGTCCATGACTTTTAGTAGTTTATACAAAATTAATGAAAAATATTTAAGTAAAAATTGGGTACTTAAAATTCTGTTTCCCGTTTCAATTGTGCTTCATAAATCTTAATCCATTCATCAACAGTTACTTTAGAAGCTAACTCTCCAATTAATTCAAATGGAATTTGGTCTAATTTCTTGAATCTGATACAGCTTTTTCCCATATCCAATTTAGATTTAGAATGCTTGGGGAATTCGTTTACAAACCATTGATTGATATTTGGGTCAGAGTAAACAAGCATGTGATAAACCGCAATAAAGTTTTTCTGTGAAGCAATATTCAAAAAAGGGAGTGGGAGATTCGGAGTACAATGATACCCACTTGGGTAAAGTGAATGTGGTACTACATAGCCAATCATACCATAGCTCATTGTTTCTTGAAAACCTTCAGGTAAGTTTTCCTGAATTACTTTTCTTAAATTGCTGATGGCGATTTTTCTGTCCTCAGGCAATTCTTCAATGTATTGGTCGGGAGTTTGGGCATTACTTTGCATCAATAAAGTTGTTTAGTGTTAGGATAAATTTACACAATACAGATGACATTAAAAAAGGCACAGTAAATAAATACTGTGCCTAATATCATTTATAAAACTCTCTTCTGAAACTCCTCTAAATGTTCATCCGTAAAATCTAAATGCGTTACAAATCTAACTAAGTGTTTGCCAAAAGTTGCGGCTCTAATACCTTTTTCGTGCAATTGCTGAACATAATCAGATGAAAGTATTTTTTCATTTAATCTGAAAATGACGATGTTGGTATCTACGGGTAAAATCTCTTCTACTTCTGGCAGTTTTGCCATTGTTTCGCCGATTATTCTAGCACGAGCATGGTCTTCTTTTAGTCTTTCAATATTATTATCTAGTGCGTAAATACCTGCTGCTGCCAAATATCCTGCTTGTCGCCAGCCTCCGCCCAAACGTTTTCTTACTCTTCTGGCTTTTTTGATAAAGTCTTTTGTGCCTAATAATACAGAACCAATTGGCGTTCCTAAACCTTTTGAAAGACAGACTGAAATGGAATCAAATAATTTGCCATATTCCAAAGGACTTTCCTGTGTTTCTACCAAAGCATTGAAAATTCTCGCTCCGTCCAAATGTAAAGGAATGCTGTTTTCGATGCAAAGCTTTTTGATGTCTTGAATATCAGCTAATTGATAATAAGCACCACCGCCTTTGTTGACGGTATTTTCCAAAGAAACTAAAGCTGAAATAGGATGATGAATATTGTCAGGCTGAATTACTTCTTTGATTTGAGAAGCCGTTAATCTTCCTCTATCTCCCTGCAATAAATTAACAGAAGCCATAGAATTGGCTGAAATACCTCCGCCTTCGTATAAATAAATGTGAGAGAGAGCATCGCAAATTACTTCGTCACCTTGTTTTACGTGGACGTTGATGGCTATTTGATTGGTCATTGTGCCAGAAGTACAGAATAATCCTGCTTCGTAGCCAAACATGGTAGCTGTTTTTTGTTCGAGAGCAATGACGGTTGGGTCGTCTTCAAAAACATCATCTCCAACTTCCGCCGAAAACATTGCTTCTAACATCGCAGGTGTAGGTTTTGTAAAAGTATCGCTTCTTAATTCAATGGTCATATTGTTGATAGTTTTTGATGAAATAAATTCTTACAAAGATAAAGAAGTGATTTGCTTTGCGCTTTATGACATTCTCTTTTTTGAATGGAATAAAACCAGAAGAGCCTTGAATTTCTCCAAGGCTCTTCATGAATTTTCAAGTCAATGATTATCTAGGCTAAAAAATCACCGCTTGTTATTTCTGGTAAACCGTCTGTCGGATGATTGTACAGATATGCGTATGCTTCATAAGTTGTTCCATCAATACTCACTGAAACGGCATTTCTTACAAAAACACTTTCAGCAATATTTTCTGGATAGAATTCTTCATACTCATCTAAAATTCTTATTAATCTTAAAGAATTTGAAAGTTTATACAATTCACCAATTACTTTGCTATTGGCATCATCAGAAACTACAATACCCGGATATTCACCGATATTGTACATTTTCCCTTGATAATCAGCTATTCCGATAAATTCAGAATTACGAGTAATTAGTTTATGTAATTCATTTCCGAAGTCTTTTCTAAGCGTACCATAAACGAATAAGTATTCTTCTTTGTCTGGCTCAGGTAAAGTGGCTTCTTCAACGGCTAATACTAAATCTTCTTGTTCAACTACCGTTCCTTCATTCAGAACAACTCTTGAAACGATACCTTCGAATGGAGAAGAAACGATTGATTCCATTTTCATGGCTTCAATGATATACAATGGTGCATTTTTCTTTACTTCATCGCCTGGTTTCACCAAGATTCTACTCAAACGACCTTGTAAAGGTGCGCCAATATCGCCTTTAGCCGAAGCTTTAGTATGTTGAGCACGTTCAATTTTGATGTTTTTATCTAATACTTTAATTCTTCGAGCTTGTCCGTTCAATTCAAAAGTAACGGTACGAAGTCCAGATTCGTCAGGTTCAGATTTATACAAATATTTTACAATAATTGTTTTTCCTTCATCAATTGTAATCAAGATTTCTTCGTCTGGTTTTAAACCATACAAGAATGCAGGCGTCGGAATTAATGAAACTTCACCATAAGTTTGTTGCGCTTTGTAGTAATCTTCATATACTTTCGGATACATTTTGTATGAAAGATAATCTAATTCTCCTTGCTCGTTTTCTGGGAATTTCGTTTTGAAATCTTCAAAATCCTTTCCAAAATCAATTGGAGGAATTGTATCGTTCGGACGAGTAGTCAATGGAGTTTCTCCTTTCAAGATAATTTCTTGTAATTGTTTTGGGAAACCGCCATAAGGCTGACCTAAACCACCTTTGAAGAAATCTTTTACAGACTCAGGGAAAGAAAGCGTTGCCCCTTTCGCATATACATCCTCAGCAGTTAAAGAGTTGGCGGTCATAAAGATAGCCATATCACCAACCACTTTTGAAGACGGTGTTACTTTTACGATGTCGCCAAACAATTTGTTAGCTTCAACATAATTGCTCTTCATCAATTCAAATTTATCGCCTACGCCCAGAGCAATGGCTTGTCCACGCAAGTTAGTATATTGTCCGCCCGGAATTTCGTTATCGTAAACCTCGGCAGTTCCTGCTTTTAATTCAGATTCAAACGGATAATACAATTGACGAATATCTTCCCAATAAGTAGAGTATTGGTTCAATAATGGTAAATTGATTGGGCATTCACGCTCGTTTCCTTGCATCATTGCCACCACCGAATTGAAGTTTGGTTGAGCCGTTAAGCCAGACATTGAACCTAAAGAACAATCCACAATATCAACACCAGCTTCAATGGCTTTTAAATAAGTAGCCGCTTGAATCGAAGCAGTATCGTGTGTATGTAAGTGTACAGGAATTGAAAGAGCTTTTTTCAACTCTGTTACTAACAATTGTGCTTGGTAAGGTCTAAGTAAACCTGCCATGTCTTTAATCGCCAAGATGTGCGCTCCTTCGTCTTCTAACTGGCGAGCCATATCTAAGTAATATTGTAACGAATATTTTTCATTCGTAAAGACATCACCAGTATAACAAATAGAAGCTTCTGCGATAGCATTTGTACGTTCACGAACAGCTTTAATAGATACTTTCATAGCTTCAACCCAGTTTAGGGAGTCGAAAATACGGAAGACATCAATACCTGTTTCGGCAGATTTTTCTACGAATTTCTCAATTAAATTATCTGGATATGCTGAATAACCTACCGCATTTGAACCACGGAAAAGCATTTGTAAAAGCATATTTGGCATTGCTTCACGGAATGCTTCTAAACGTTTCCAAGGAGATTCGTTCAAGAAACGCATCGCTACGTCGAAAGTAGCACCGCCCCAAACTTCCATTGAAAATAATTGTGGGAAGTTTTTAGCATAGCTTTCAGCAACCGCTACCATATCTTTAGTACGGACACGTGTTGCTAATAAAGATTGGTGACCATCTCTGAAAGTAGTATCAGTATATAAAATTTGCTTTTGTTCTTTGATGTACTGACTGAATTTATCAGCACCCATCGAATCTAACAATTGTTTATTTCCTGCTGGATATGCTGCAAAAGCATCAAAAGCTGGTACAACTGGTGTACGGAAAGTACGTTCGTTTTTAACTTTTACATCTGGATTACCATTTACTACCACATCACCCAAATAACGAAGTACTTTCGTTGAACGGTCTCTTGAAGTTTTAAAATCGAATAACTCTGGATGTGAGTCAATGAATTGTACCACACATTTTCCTTTTTGGAAAACTGGGTGCGTAATTACATTTTTAAGGAAAGGAATATTCGTTTTTACACCACGAATACGGAATTCTGTTAAAGCACGTGAAAGACGTTCAGAAGCTCCTTTCAAGGTTCTACCACGAGCAGACACTTTCACCAACATCGAATCGAAGTATGGAGAAATTTTTACACCTGGATATGATGAACCTTCATCTAAACGAATGCCAAAACCTGCGGCATTTCGGTAAGCGATAATTGTTCCGAAATCTGGTTTAAAGCCATTAGCAGGATCTTCTGTTGTAATACGACATTGAATGGCATAACCATTCAACGGAATATCTTCTTGTTTTAAAATAAAGATATTACTGTCTGAAAGTTTATAGTTTTGAGCAATTAGAATTTGCGTTCTAACAATGTCAATTCCTGTTACTTCTTCAGTAATGGTATGTTCTACTTGAATACGTGGGTTTACTTCGATAAAGAAAATGTTTTCGTCTTTATCCACCAAGAACTCAACCGTACCAGCATTATAATAATTTACTGCTTTACCAATTGATAAAGCATATTGATATAATTTCTGACGAGTTTCTTCTTTCAAACCAAAAGAAGGTGCAACTTCAACTACTTTTTGGAAACGTCTTTGTACAGAACAGTCACGTTCATAAAGGTGAACTAAATTTCCGTGTTGGTCACCTAATAATTGTACTTCAATATGTTTTGGTTGGTCGATAAATTTTTCAATGAAAATAGTATCGTCACCAAAAGCATTTTTTGCTTCGTTTTTGGCTTCGCTGAATGCTTTTTCTAAAGATTCTTCTTCACGAACTACACGCATTCCTCTTCCGCCACCACCCGCAGCAGCTTTTACCATTACTGGGAATCCGATTTTACGTGCTTCCGAAAGTGCAATATCATAATTGATTAAATCTTCTTTAGAGTCCTCAATCATTGGTACTTGTGCGATTCTGGCAGCTACTTTAGCAGCTACTTTATCACCCAAAGCATCCATTGCTTCTGGAGATGGTCCAATGAATTTGATACCTTCTTCACGACAACGGCGAGCCAACGTTACGTTTTCAGAAAGAAAGCCATATCCTGGATGAATCGCATCAATTTTTTTCTCTTTACAGAGTTTAATAATTCCTTCAATATCCAAATAAGGTTTTAAAGGCTCATCATCTTTCCCGATTTGGTAAGCTTCATCGGCTTTGTATCGGTGAAGAGAATAACGGTCTTCAAACGTATAAACGGCAACGGTGCGAATACCTAATTCAGAGGCAGCACGCATGATTCGGATAGCAATCTCACCACGATTGGCTACCAAGAGACTGTTGATTTTTTGGACGTAAGGCTGAGCCATATTTCAGAAATTGGTTGTCGATTATTGGTAAATGCTTTATTTGAAAGGGTCTTGTGTTTTGAAAATCTCTTACTAAGGCTAACTATTAAGAAATTATAATCTACAAAACAAAAACATATTAAATCATACAAAAATCAAAAATAAATTGGGTATTTGGTTACTTCTACACAAGAAAATTTGGCAGATATTAGAAAGATGCAATTTGGTTTTGGTTAGATGCTATTTTTGTAAATGTGCTTGGTGTTTCAATGTGATAAATGACAAAAATCATTTATTATCCTGAGCTAAGGATTTATTGAATTACTAAGTTACAAATACATTTACATGGATTTGTAATCTTACTTGAAAAGAGTATATAAGGTTCTCAATTTTTAATAAACCCTAACAAGTTTAATCATGATGAATTTAAACACCTCAAAAAATAGAATTTTGTTTGTTGATTCCCTTAGGGGATTTGCATTGCTAGGAATGGCTTTAACACATATTAGGGCTTGGTTTGTCCTAAGCATCATTCCCAATATAATCAATGTAAAGTATCAAAATGATTTAGCAAGTGTTGTTGTAAATCAATTTAATAATTTTTTTATTGTGGGTAAATTTTACACCATTTTTTCTTTATTATTTGGAGTGAGCTTTGCCATTCAATTAGGACAGAGGAAAGATTCGGATAAAAAATTTATTCCAAGATTTATTTGGAGGTTACTTATTCTTTTTATCATTGGCTTTATCCATCATGTGCATTGGAATGGAGATGTGTTAGGAGTATATGCTTTTCTAGGTGTTTTTTTAATTTTATTGAGGAATATTGGAAGTAAAACCTTATTAAGTTTTGCATTTTTTTTATTCTTATTCTGCCTAGTTTTTTAAGAAATCAAATCCAATTTTATGGTTCAGTTCCTAAAGCACAAACAAGTAGAGGTGTAGAAATGGGAAATGAACATCAGGAAAAAAGCTACATTCAAAGTTTTTATACTTTGAAGCAAGGAACTTATCAAGAGATTGTTACTCAAAATTTGAAGGGACTTAAAACAAAAGTTGACTATCAGTTTAATACCAGTAGAATTTTTGTGACTTTTGGCTTTATGCTGTTTGGACTTTTTATTGGAAGGGGAAAGGTTTTAGAAAACCTAGATCTTATAAGGCCTCATTTGAACAAAATATTACTGTTCTTGATAATTGTTACTCTTTCTTGTGTCATTTTACTGAAAAAAGTAGATTTTGGGTTAAATAATCATGTAGGAAACAACCCAGTAATCATTTTTCATAATTTTTTAATTTTATTGAAATCTCTTCTCATTACAATGACTTACATCACTGGATTATTTTATTTAAGTAATTTAAAACAAATGGCAGTTGTGAATATGACTTTAGCTACAATTGGCAAAATGGCAATGACAAACTATTTAATGCAAAGTGCCTTTGGTGTATTGTTATTTTATGGAATTGGTTTTGGCTTGGCGGGCGATATTAGTCCTGCTTGGTGTTATGTAATTGGTATCGGAATTTTTATTTTTCAAATCATTTTTAGTAAATGGTGGCTAAGTATATTTATTTGTGGACCAATGGAATGGCTTTGGCGTTCAGCAACTTATTTAAAATGGCAAGCCTTCAAAAAGTAGTTTTAACAGAATTCAATATTGGGTTCAGCGAAGCAATTCGTTGAACCTTTTTTATTTCCCCTACTTTTAAGATAACTTGCAACTCAAATTTATAGAATGGTGAAAACTCTGTTATTTTAAAGAAATCAACCATTCCCTCATTACAAAAACAATGGAACAACAAAAACCAATCATAGGAATAACTTTAGGCGATTATAATGGTGTAGGGCCTGAAGTAATTTTAAAGGCATTAACAAGTAACCGTATTTTAAAACTTTGTACGCCTGTAATTTATGGTTCGCAAAGAGTATTTACTTATTACAGAAAAGCACTTGAATTAAAAGATTGGACTTTACATGGTATTCAGAGTATCGACCAAATCAATCCAAAATTTACCAACGTCATTACTTGTTGGGATGATAAACAAACCGAAGTAACACCGGGTAAAGTAACTCCTGAAGCGGGTGCTGCTGCTTTAGCTTGTTTACAAAAAGCAACGGAAGATTTAAAAGCTGGGCATATTCATGCTATCGTGACGGCTCCCATCAATAAAAATAATATCCAATCTGAAGAATTTAAATTCCCTGGGCATACTGAATACTTCACTGAAGCGTTTGATTCCAAAGAATCTTTGATGTTTTTGGTTTCTGATGTGTTGAGAGTTGGCGTAGTAACAGGACATATTCCTTTGGGAAGAGTACGTGGAGCGATTACTCAGGAAAAAATTACGCAGAAACTGAATTTGATGTTTACTTCTTTGGTAGAAGATTTTGGTATTCAAAAACCAAAAATTGCTGTATTGGGCTTGAATCCTCACGCTGGAGAAGATGGCTTATTAGGTAATGAGGAAAAAGAAGTAATCTCTCCAGTTTTGGAACAATTCAGAAAGAAAGGTAATCTTGTTTTTGGACCTTTTCCGGCGGATGGATTTTTCGGAAATGCTCAATTTAAACATTATGACGCTGTTTTAGCAATGTATCACGACCAAGGATTGATTCCTTTTAAATACATTTCTTTTGAAAATGGTGTCAATTTTACGGCTGGACTTTCGATAGTACGTACTTCGCCAGACCACGGAACGGCTTATGATATTGCTGGAAAAAATATAGCCAAAGAAACATCCATGCTTGAAGCTATTTTTACAGCCATTGATGTAGTAAGAAATAGAAAAGAAATAGTTAGTCCAGTATAAGGAAAATTCAAAAAAGCCTTAATTTGTAAGGGTAAAATATTTTCTAAAAATATTATTCAATCTAAATTCAACCTTAATTAACAATGTCAATCGAACAACAATCACGTCGTGACTTTTTGAAAAATAGCTTAATTGCTACTGCTGGTGCAACGCTTCTTGCGAATGATTTATGGGCTGCTAAAAAAGAGGCTCGCCATATTGGGGTACAGTTATATTCTGTGCGTGATGCCATCAAAGTAGATGCTAAAGATACTTTGGCTAAAATTGCTAAAATGGGTTACAAAGAAGTAGAAGGTTTTGGTTATTCAAACGGCAAATTCTTTGGTTTAACACCTGCTGATTATGCAAAAACGTTGGCTGATAACGGTTTGAAAATGCCATCTGCTCATGCTATGGTTACTTCAAAAGACTATGCAAACGGACAGCTTTCTGATGATTTCAAGAAATTGGTAGAAGATGCAATCAAAGTTGGTCAAAAATATGTGATTGCTCCATACATGTCTGACCCAGACCGTTTGATTGGTAAGCAAATGGCAGAAACTTTCAATAAAGCAGGTGAATATTGCAAGGCTTCTGGTGTGAAATTTGGTTACCATAACCATGATTTTGAATTCAAAAAGTATAATGGCGAACAACTTTATACAACCCTTTTGAATAATACTGATAAGAATTTAGTAACATTCGAAATGGATTTATATTGGGTAGTTGTGGGTAAAGAACAACCTATCGAATGGTTCAAAAACCATCCAGGAAGATTTACGCATTTCCACGTAAAAGACCACGATCCAGTTAAAAATGTAACAGTAGAAGTAGGAGAAGGCGATATTAATTTCCAAGAGATTTTTAATGCGGCTAAAATTGCAGGTACAAAATACTTTGTGGTTGAATTAGAAAACTACAAACGTACTCCAATGGAAGGCATTGAAATTGGCTTAAACAACTTGAAAAAATTAAAGTTTTAGGCGCTAATTTTTCTGAAAAATATTTAATCTGTTAAATTTGTAAACAGAAAATGAACCTGTCACCTCAGTGGCAGGTTTTTTTAGTACTTATTCATACCGAAGCGGAATTAATTAATCGGTACGAACAACAAATATGATGAAGAAAGTTTTAATTGCTGATGATATGCACCCAAGCATCCTGACGATGCTCAGTGAAATAGGTTTTTCTCCAGATTACCAACCCAATATTCAACGTCCTGAATTATTGAATATCATAAAAGATTACGAAGGATTATTGATTAGAAGTAAAACTAAAATTGATAAAGAGTTTTTAACGCATCAACAAAAATTAGAATTTATTGGTAGAGCTGGCGCAGGTTTAGATTTGATTGATATTGAAGCCGTAGAGCTATTAAATATTCAATTGTTTGCAGCAAATGAAGGAAATTCTGATGCTGTTGCGGAGCATACTTTAGGAATGTTGTTGTCGCTTTTCAATAAAATCAATTGGGCTGATGCAGAAGTTCGTCAGAAAATTTGGTTGCGTGAAGCCAATCGTGGCACAGAATTAAAAGGTATGACGGTCGGTATTATCGGTTATGGTAATATGGGAAAAGCGCTTTCTGAGCGACTAGCGGGCTTTGGTGTAGAAGTATTGGCTTACGATTGTTTCAAAACAGATTACTCATCCAACTTGGTAAAAGAAGTAACGATGGAAGAAATCTTTGAGAAAACAGATATACTTTCTTTGCATATTCCTTTAAATGAGTCATCGAAAATGCTGGTGAACGATGTGTATTTATCGAAATTCAAAAAGAATATTTTCCTAATAAATACTTCTCGTGGAGAAGTGGCTTCTGTTACGGATATTTTGAAAAACTTACAATCGGGTAAAGTAAGAGGGGCTTGCTTGGATGTATTAGAAAATGAGAAAATGAAACAATTAACACCTGAACAAGAAGAGGTTTATGAGCAATTGTTTCAAATGAAAAATGTAATATTAACGCCACACATTGCGGGTTGGACGGTTGAAAGCTACCGAAAAATTAACGAAGTACTTTTTGAGAAAATTAAGAAGATGTATGGCTTGGGGTGATTTGAAAATTTGGTGATTTGAAGATTTGAAAATGTGATTGATGAATAAAACTTACTTGTTTATTTCTTGCCATTTTCAAATCTTCAAATTGAAAACTATACTTTTCTTCCCAAATAAACAGAATAATCTGTCAGACGAGATTCGTATTCATCATTCATTAATGGCGAAGTCAACATAAAATCAGCCGTGGCACGGTTACAAGCCATTGGGATATTCCAAACTACACCCAAACGCAACAAAGCTTTAATATCTGGGTCATGCGGTTGTGATGCCATTGGGTCCCAGAAAAAGATAATCATGTCAACAGCACCTTCGGCTACTAAAGCACCAATTTGCTGGTCGCCACCCAACGGACCACTTAATAATTTTGTTACTGGTCGGTCGATAGATTCTTCAACCAATCTGCCTGTTGTTCCTGTTGCAAATAATTCATGTCTTGATAATACTCCTCTGTTGTAATAAACCCAATCAATTAATTCGGCTTTTTTATTATCGTGTGCAATAATGGCAATTCTTTTTCGAGGCTTTAATGTTCTAATATTCGACATAGTATCGTTGGATTGTTTTTAGGTAAGTTAAGTGTTTAGGATTTCTGCAACAAAAGTACAGTTTTTAGTCTTTAATGTTAATTTATTTCATTTGATGTTTTAAATCAAAAGCCAATTAAGTATATCAATTATTTAGGTTTTAACTTTGTAGAAGAATCTACAAAAACTTTCTTTTCTCAATCATTTCTTTTGTTTGTATCAACAATCTCTTAAAAAAATATACCCTTGAAAAATTTGTTTAAAAATTATCAGCCCGACCTTATTGCTACTTATCGTTTGTCGCTTCCCATCATTGCGGGGCAGTTAGGCATTATGATTATGGGTTTGGTAGATACCATACAAGTAGGACGCATCGATAAAGGTGCGGTAGAATCCTTGGCGGCAGCGGCTGATGCTAATGGAATTTTGATTAATATTTCCATTATTGGTTATATCTGTTTACAAATTGTTTCGCCAATGGTTGCCAAAGCCAAAGCTGAAAACGATTTCGCCAAATGTAATTTATTATTAAGAGCAAGTTTGTGGGTAGCCTTGTTGATGGCAATTATTTGTTCGGTATTAGTAGTGGCATTTGGACTGAATATGGAAATACTGCAACAGCCTCCACAGATTAGAACACTTACACAAGAGTATCTTTGGATAATGACAGCCTCTACCATTCCAGCTTTTCTTTTCTCGGCGATGAAAAGTTTTACTGACGGACTTTCACATACCAAAGTAGCCATGAATATTACTTGGACAGCCCTTTTGATGAACGTTATTCTGAACTATTTTTTGATTAATGGTATTTGGATTTTTCCAGAATTGGGATTAAAAGGTGCTGGTTATGCTACTTGTATTGCTAGGCTTTATATGTTTCTTGCCATCACTTATTATGTTTTTCGTTCAGGTAAGTTTAAAGAATATATAGGGACAAAAATTCATGAAAATGAAATGCCTAAACTGATTAAAAATATCCTGAAAGTAGGCATTCCAAGTGGTTTTCAGGGCTTTTTCGAAATTGCGGCTTTCTACGGTGCTGTTGTAATGATGGGTTGGATAAGTATTGAACATAAAGCGGCGCACCAAGTAGCAATTGGTTTTGTGTCACTTACTTATATGGCTGCCACTGGAATTGCTACCGCTGGGGGCATCAGAGTTGGGGCAGGTGTAGGAGAAAAAAACCGTACTGCCATCTTTAGAGCTGGAACCGCTGCATTACTCATGGGTGTAAGTTTTATGGGCGTTTGTGGCGTGTTGATGTTGACTTTCAATGACTTTTTTGCGAGTTATGTAAAAGACGAAGGCGTAATATTATTGGCAGCCCAATTAATCATTTGGGGAGGAATTTTTCAATTATTCGATGGCGTTCAGGCGGTGAGTTTGGGTATTTTACGAGGAGTGCAAGATGTAAATGTTCCTACCTTAATTACCATTTTTGCTTATTGGGGCGTTGGCTTGCCTTTGTGTTATGTTTTAGGATTTATTTATGATTTAAAGCATATTGGTATTTGGATTGGGCTAACACTTAGTCTTTTCGCTTCTGCGAGTTTATTAAGCTGGCGATTTTATAATAAAGTCGGTAAAATGAAATTATAAAATTGCGGTTGAAGTAATAAGTACATTGGTACTAAAAACCGTAATTTTCCGCAAAAAAGAAAGAATTTTTATATCCAGAGAAGAGATTTTCTTATTTGAAATAGCAAAATTGCTATCTAAAACCGCAACAATCCGAAGTTTCGATTGAATATTGCTGTTAAAAACCGCAATATTCCGCAAAAAAGTAGAAATGTTGATACTTGGAATACCAATTTTCCTACTAAAAGATGAAATTTTTCCTCTTTTAGTAGGAAAATACCTTCAAAAAGGATAAAATTTTATCCTTTTTGAAGGTATTTTCTATAGAAGACTTTAAAACTTTTTGTATTAGATAATTTCTATGATTGGGCAATTCCTAGTGCAATTTTAATATGTGCCAAATGATGTTGACTATGCCAAACGCCAATATCAACGGCATCTTTCAAGGTCATGTACATCTTACGTGTTGGATGATAAAATCCTTTTTGAAAATCTTCTTCCGTCATTTGTTCTAAAAGATACGTCCAACGCTGATGAACACCTGCTAATAAAGTCAAAGAGAAATCAATAGGAGCCGTTTTTGCTTCCTCTAAATTTGCCCAAGCATCAACTTTTCCTACCACAGCTTCCGAATTCACTTCAGTGAGAGCATGTTTAAAACGAACAAAATACAAAACGTGCATATCGGCAACATGGTGAATGATTTGTCTGACCGACCAACTACCTTCACGATATTGTTTCAATAAATCCTCCTCGCTTAATTCAGCAGTTACTTCCTTATATTTTGCAGGAATCGTTTTTAACAAAGCTATTTTTTCTTGAATCTCTTCCCAAGTATGCGTTTCTTGAGGGACCCATTTTCCAATGGGATATTGTAAGGCTTGTAATTCCATAAAAAAGATAATTTGATGAAAGGTATATTTTAGTTTTTGAAGTTAAGGATAAAAAACTAAAAGCACTTGAAGAGATTGTTATTTTTGAGAATTGGGTATATTAAGGTAGGAGATAGGATATTGATTTCTTAATGATTAGGTTTTGATTTTAAATAGTTTTCAGGTGTCATGACAGATAGGGAGCTGTGTTTGTAATCTTTGGTATTACGTGTGATGATGATGTCAATCTCTGTATTCAACTCTGCTGAATAGTTTTGTAAAGCATCTTCAAAATCTTTGAACTCTGATTTCAAAGCCATAATAATTGCTTTTCTATCTATGATTAAAATTTCCATAATAGAAATGAGTACGCTAAGTTTTCCAATTACTTTTTCATGTGAAGCTGTTTTTCTTAGCAAGTAATAGACATTACTAATGATTACTGGAGTAATGAATCCTTTTATTTGTTTCGACTCACAAAGTGATAAAATTTTTGCTGCATTTTCAGAGAAGGGTTCTCTATCGAAGAAAAAATCAAGAATTATATCTGTATCAATTAAAATCCTTGTCATAATTTATAAATACTTTTCAGATAAACTATTACTTAATTCTTCTTTGTAGTCTAATTTCTCAGGGGCAGAAAAAGTACCTTTTAAAGATTTCACAATTGGTGTTAATTCAATTTCATCTTGAGGGTTATCTACTGGGAGTGTTTTTAGATAACTTTCAATTAAATCGGATAAGCTTCGTTCTTTTTCTTTGGCATATTTTTTTGCCTTATCAATAACAGCTTGCTCTATTGTGAGGGTCAATTTAGCGTTCATAACAGTATCTTTTAGATAAAACTTGTATATATAAATTTAGAAATAAATGCTCTTCTCTGCAAATTTTAAAAGTATTCAAGTTGTATAAACAAAAAAAATCCTATGAGGTTTCAAAAACCTCATAGGATTGAATAGAATTAAATCTTCGTAAATAAACTACCTTACAACACTACATTCACAATACGTTTTGGAACGACGATTACTTTTTTAGGAGCTTTGCCGTCTAACCATTTTTGTACTACTTCATTGGCTAATACGCCTGCTTCAATATCCGCTGGAATCGCATCGGTTGGGAAAGAGATGTTTGCTCTTACTTTACCGTTGATTGAAATCGGATAATCGAAATTAGCTTCTACCAATAAAGAAGCATTGAATTTAGGGAAAGTAGCATAAGAAATTGTTCCTGCTTCGTTGCCTAACAATACCCAAAGTTCTTCAGCAATGTGTGGCGTGTATGACGACATCAAAATGACTAATTCTTGCAAGATTGCTTTCTTATTACATTTCAATGTACCTAAATCATTTACGCAAATCATCAAAGTAGAAACTACTGTATTGAATGAATAACGCTCTAAATCTTCTTCTACTTTCTTGATACAAGTATGTAAAACCTTCAATTCTGCTGGCGTTGGAGCTTCATCTTTTACTTTGAAATTTCCCAAATCGTCATAGAACAAACGCCATACTTTTTTGATAAAACGGAATGAACCGTCGATACCATTGGTATTCCAAGGCTTGGCTTGCTCTAATGGACCTAAGAACATTTCGTACAAACGCAAAGTATCTGCACCAACTTTATCGACTAAAACGTCTGGATTGACTACGTTGTATTTAGATTTTGACATTTTCTCTACTTCTACACCGCAGATATATTTGCCATCTTCTAAAATAAATTCAGCATTTTCAAAATCTGAACGCCAGTTTTTAAAAGCTGTTATATCCAATACTTCGTTTGAAACAATGTTTACATCCACGTGGATTGGCGTAGTTTCATATTGTTCTTTCAAACCGAATGAAACAAAGACTGGATTTTTGCCTTCGCCCACAGAAGATTTCACACGATATACAAAATTAGAACGCCCTTGAATCATGCCTTGATTAATCAATTTCTTAGCAAATTCTTCTTCGGGTACTAATCCTAAATCTTTCAAGAATTTATTCCAGAAACGGCTGTACAATAAGTGTCCAGTAGCGTGTTCTGAACCGCCTAAGTATAAATCAACAGCTTTCCAGTAATTGATAGCTTCTGACGAAGCAAATTCTTGCTCATTTTGGGCATCCATATAACGATACCAATACCATGACGAACCTGCCCAACCCGGCATTGTTGACAATTCATATTCGTATTCGCCTTTGTACTTCCAACCTTCTGCACGTCCTAATGGTGGCTCGCCTGTTTCGGTTGGTAGGTATTTGTCGATTACTGGTAATTCTAAAGGCAATTCGCTTTCTTCAATCAAATATGGTAAACCGTCTTTGAAGTACGCTGGTACTGGCTCGCCCCAATAACGTTGGCGACTGAATACTGCATTACGCAAACGATATTGAATTTTACCTTTACCGATTCCTTTTTCTTCTAACCATTTTGTCAAAGTTGCCGTTGCTTCTTTGTATCCCATGCCGTCGATAATTCCTGAATTGATGTATTTTCCTTCTTTGGTATTATCGGCTTGTTCTTCAATATCTTTTTGTGCATCTAAAATTGGCACAATTGGTAAATCGAAATGTTTCGCAAAATTCCAGTCACGTTGGTCGCCTGAAGGTACGCCCATAACTGCACCTGTTCCGTAGCCCGCCAAAACATAATCTGCTAAGAAAATAGGAATTTTCTCGTCGTTAAATGGATTGATTACATAGCTACCTGTAAATGCACCCGTTACTTTTTTCACTTCCGACATACGGTCTAATTCCGTTCTTGAAGCTACCCATTTTATATACTCATCAACTGTGGCTTTTTGTTCTGATGTTGTCAAGAATGGAACGTACTCATGTTCTGGAGCAATTACCATAAACGAAACACCATAAATGGTATCAACACGAGTCGTAAATACTTCAATAAATTCAGGTGCATTTTCTTGAACAGTCGAAGCATCAACTTTAAATTTCACACTTGCACCCGTACTTCTACCAATCCAGTTGCGTTGTTGTTCTTTCAAAGCGTCTGACCAATCTACTTCGTTCAATCCGTCGATTAATCTATCGGCATAAGCAGTAATACGCATTGCCCACTGCTTCATTTTTTTCTGTTCAACAGGATAACCACCACGTTCTGAAACGCCATCTTTGATTTCATCATTCGCCAAAACTGTTCCTAAAGCTGGACACCAGTTTACCACAGAATCATCAGGGAAAGTCAAACGGAATTTCAATAACAAAGTTTGTTGCTCTTGTTCGTTCATTCCATTCCATTCTTCCGCAGTAAAGTTTGGTGTATCTTCATCACAAACGGCATTAATGCCTTTGTTACCAGAAATTGCAAAACGTTCTACTAAAGAAGCAATCGGTAAAGCCTTGTTAGCATCTTTATCATAATAATGCTTGAACAATTGCATGAAAATCCACTGCGTCCATTTGTAATATTTGGCATCAGAAGTACGTACTTCACGAGACCAGTCATAACTAAAACCAATTTGTTTTAGCTGACGAATATAAGTAGTAATATTTTCTTCGGTAGTAATCGCAGGATGTTGCCCCGTCTGGATGGCATATTGTTCGGCAGGTAAACCGAATGAATCAAAACCCATTGGATGCAATACATTAAAACCTTTCAAACGTTTGTAACGAGCGATAATGTCAGAAGCGATATAACCAAGTGGATGACCAACATGTAAACCAGCACCTGATGGATAAGGAAACATATCCAAAACATAGTACTTTGGTTTATCGTGATTAATCTCTGTTTTATAGGTTTGGTTTTCTTCCCAAAACTTTCTCCATTTCTGTTCTGTTTCTTTGAAATTGTATTCCATTGCTTGTGGTTTTTGTTGTAGTCATTAACAATAAGTGTGATTTGGCTACAAGATAATTTTTTTAGAGTTGCAAAATTACAGGATTTTAACAGAAAAAGAGCCATGAAAACAAAACAACCTTGACTAAAGATAGTCAAGGTTGTAAACAAGGGATAAGATTTTTATCATCTTAGCCTATTTTTCAATTAAAAAAGTGCTTTTAAAGTGATTTCCTTAAAACCATTTCCATCGGTACTTGTACCTGTTGGCGTTTACCGGCTTGGATAATGTTGGCGGCCATTTTTCCAATCTCAGTAGGCTTTGAGGATATTATCGTGATGCCACCGGCTAATATTTCTTTATAACAATTGTCGTTCAAAGAGATTAAACCAATTTCTTTGCCCAATGTAAAGTTTTGTTGTTCTGCTGATTTAATTACTGCTACTAAATCAATGTCATCCATCGTCAAGTAAGCATTTCCTTGCATTACTTCTTCATCTTGAAAGCCATCCAACACTTGGAAATCGAAATGATTTGTCTCACAGAAATCTCTAAAACCAGTAATCAATTCAGAATCGAAGTACTCGTCTTCTGTCAATACCAAATTCAAGGTTTTGTATTTCTTGAAATGCTTTAAGTTTTGTTGCATTACTTGTGCAATCTCATCACCCGAATTACTCAAAATACTTGAATTCAATCCATGAAGTGATGCTAACGATTGTTCTAAAAAGATAAGGCGTTCGCCAGAAATCTTCTTTAAACATTTAATGTTTTCTTCACTTTCCTCAATTAAGTGAGGCATGATAACATAGTAGTGATAATTACCAAGATGGCTGTTGATGATTTCTCTGAAATTATCACTCTTGTAATTGTAAGTGAAAATATCAACCGTTACATCTTTGTTAGAGGCATTCACAAAAGCATTAAAAATAGCTTTGTTGTTTTCTGTAATTTTCCCAACTAGGAAAAATACTTTCGTTTTGGTTTTGGCTGACTTCCCAGAAATAAAATATCCTTTTCTGAAAATAGAAGTAATAACGCCCAAACGATGAAGTTCTGAATAAGCACGTTCAACAGTATCACGAGACAAGTAGCACTCTTCACTAGCTTCGTTGATGGAAGGAAGGCGTTCACCCGTTTGTAAGTTTCCGCTTTCAATATCAATCAACAAAGTATTTACCAGTTGTTGATATTTTGGTGTTTTTGAATCTTGCTTGTTTTGAGAAAACTCTCTGAATGTCTTTATCATTTTATTGGTTGGATAAAATTGGGTTATTTATATATTGGTAATAGCAGGTAATACGCAAGTGATAAATAATACAATTACATTTTGCTTCAACTGTAATTTTTGACTTTAAATAAAACGAGTGCTTTGAATGATTTAATAAGTCAAATAAATTATTGAAATAGTGCAGTAATTGTTTCGTAAAATTAGTTGCTAAATGCTTCTGATGGTTAGGACATTTCTTGCAAATGCTGGTATATATTTTGCAAAACTGTGAAAATGAGTATTTTGTGTCCTGATATGACCTGTCTTTTACGCTCGGTGTAAAACAGGATATTTAGTTCTTCGGAAATATGTTACTTGGACACAATAAGACAAAAAAGACACTCTCATTGACAGCACAAATAGCCAATTCGCACAGAAGCCTTCAAAAAAAAGAGCTAAAAATCCTGATGGTTTTTAGTAGGCTGAACGATTTTAAACATGAAATCTACGATGGTTTTATGAATGAAATTGAAGGGAAAGCTACGGTAGATTTATACATTCATCAGTTCAGTACCCAGAACGCTTTTCATTTTGAAAAGGTCATAAAAGAGAAAATCAATCAGTATGATTACTTCGCTTTTATGCTTCATGCCAATTGCCCGAACGAAGATTTCCTCAAAACCGTCAACAGTATTCCAACTGGGAAATTGATTCTTTTAGAAAAAAGGAATGAATTTATTCGGGGAAATTACGCTTGCGTTTATCAAGATTTCGAGCAAGATATTTACGAAGCTTTGTTCAAAGCGAAGGAAGCTATCATGAAATATAGTACAATCAATTGTATTATTCAGGAGCATTATGCCAACGCTTATTTCGTAATTGAAGGACTGAAGAAGTTTGCTAAAGAACATCAATTGCAGTACAACATTTATTCAGAAGTAGAAGAAAATACCATCAGAAGTAAAGAAGCATATTTGATTCTTTCGGAAAGATATTTGGCAGAAACGCTGATGTGTTGCCAACATAAAAAGATGAAAGTAGGAGAAGATATTGGCATCGTTTCCTATAACGAAACACCGATTAAGGAAATACTTTCTGGAGGAATTACGGTAGTTGCTACCGATCATTTTCAATTAGGAAAAAACGCTGCCGACTTAATTCTGAGTGGCAAAAAAGAACACATCAGAAATCCTTTTGTGTTTATTAGAAGAAATTCTTTGTAAGCTGTCAGCTATGAGCCTTTAAATAAAAAAAGCTCATAGCTCATAGCTAAAAGCTATTAATTAACCCCTAACTCTTTCCCAATCGAAACAATCCATTGGTCGAACAAAGTCTTTTCAATATCACAAGCGATTTTAGCGTGCGTTTCCCATTCAGGAGAAAACTCTTTTAATTGACTAATCATCTCTGCCAAATGTCCTTCTTCTTCAACAATGATTGATTTCATGTTTACTTTAGACGATACTTCATCAAGTAATTCTTGATAGGCAGGATACAATTCGTCGGCTCTTACTTCAATGGCATAAGTAACCAATAGATAAGCGGCATATCTCAAATCACTTCCTGAAAGCTTCAAGCTGCTTTTTAAATATCTACAAACCTGAATGTCCAGCGTATGTAAATAAGTATAACTCGCAAAAGGAGCGATGAGATATGGGTTTTCGTAGGTTGGGAAATCTGCTATTTTTCCGACCTTCTGAATTTGCTTTTTTAAGTAAAAAGCATGACGTGCTTCTTCGGCTGCGTGCTTCAAAACGATATAAGAAACCTTAGTTTTATCTTCTGAAGCCGATATTTTTCTTGCACCTGTATTCTCCATTAATGAAAGAGTATTCAAGAATCGAGAGTGAAGAGAATCGTTAGCAATGATGTTTCGGAATATTTCTTGTAATTTCATACCCAAAATTAGTAAGTGATTTTCATTCAATTTTTTTTATCCTTAATTATTTACTCACAAAATTAAAAATATGCAATTCCATTATGTGAATTACTCACCTGAGGAATTAGATGAAGTAAGAAAAATCTTTATAGAATATGCTGAATATTTGAAGATTGACCTTTGTTTTCAGCATTTTGAAGAGGAATTACAATCTTTATCAAAAGTATATGCAGCACCCAAAGGCTGTATTATTCTTGCCAAAATCAATCAGGAAATTGTAGGTTGTATTGCGCTAAAACTCATTGCTGATGGCGTTTGTGAAATGAAACGCCTTTACGTAAAACCAACAGCTAGAGGACTGAAAGTTGGTAGAAAATTGGTTGAAGAATTAATCACTTTCGCTAAAAATGCCCATTATCAAACCATGAAATTGGATACTTTAACCAGTTTGACGGAAGCTATCGCTTTGTATCGTTCTTTTGGTTTTAAAGAAACATCAGCTTATGTTTATAATCCTTTGGATGAAGTATTATACTTTGAATTAAACTTTTAAAGAGTAATTGCTTGCTAAAATCTGAAAGAATTAATTATTACTTAAATCATCAAGTTGATAATATAATCTCTTTCATTCTATCTTTGTTTTGATACCAATTAATTTAATTGAGAATCAAGTTCGTTGCTAATTAACAAATTCTAATTTATAATCAATTCACTAATTTTTCATCAGCAAAATTAAATTCATGAAACAACTACCAAAACTTAATGCAATCCTTGCTCTTTTAATACTGTTAGTCTGTTGTTCTTGGGGCTTTTTAGGTCACAAAACCATTCATCAAATTACGGCTTATGCTTTGCCTAAGAAATTGTCAACCTTTTTTATGAAGAATGAAGACTACATGGTTTATAATTCTGTTCGTCCAGATGTTCGTAGAAATACCGATAAAACAGAAGCTCCAAAACACTTTATTGATTTAGATGCCCCAGTTTATGGTAAAGATCCTTTAAATGCTATTCCGCAAGATTGGGATTCGGCTGTAAAGAAATACTCTGTTGACACACTGAAAGAATATGGTACTTTACCGTGGGTAGTAGTAGATATGCAAGAGAAATTGACCAATGCTTTCCGTAGTAAAATGAAAGACAGTATTTTATTTTATGCAGCAGATTTAGGACATTATATTTCGGATGCGCACGTGCCTTTACACACAAGTTATAATTACGATGGACAGTTGACCAACCAAAAGGGACTTCACTCACTTTGGGAAACTGCTGTACCAGAGATGAATATTGAAAGTTATAATCTTCATACAAAACATAAAGCCAAATACATTAAAGACCCTTTGGCTGAAATTTGGAAAAAAATCGCAGCAACCAGCAAATTATTAGATGGCGTTTTCAAAGAAGAAATTAATGCTAGCATTGGTTTTACTGAGGAAAGAAAATTTAAACGTTCAGAGCGTTTTGGACAAATGAGGAAGAATTACACAGGCGAATTTGCTAAGGCTTACGGAGAACGTTTAGGCAATACTATCAATAATCAGATGATATTATCAAGCGAAAGCGTTGCAGATTTTTGGTACACTGCTTGGGTAAATGCTGGCAAACCAGATTTATCAGATTTAGAAACAGTTTCCAAAGAAGATAAAGCTAAATTTAAAACAGCCATTAAAGCTTGGAAAAATAACGAACTCATCAAACAAGGCTTGTTGCAAGCCCGAAAAGGGAAGAGAGAAGAGTAAATAAAAAAGCTCTTGGCTAATTTAAGCCAAGAGCTTTTTTGTTAGTATCTTTCTGTAAAACTAAAAGCCAATCACTAAATTTCCACCAACTGTTCTGCCATCATACATCGGAGTAAAGGCAATTTTAGATGGATTATTACTTTGCTTTTTTCCTAATTTTTCTTTCAACCAAGGATAAATTACATAAGCCGCTTTGCCTGAAAGAATACCAATCCCTGCACCAACAACTACATCCGAAAACCAGTGGCGATTGTTCATGATTCTTAATGCACCTGTGGCGGTTGCTACAGAATATGCTCCAATTCCATACCAAATACTTTCATCATTATATTCTTGAGCGACTATTGTTGCCCCAAAAAAGGCATTTGCTGTATGACCTGAAGGAAATGAATCTTGTGCGGAATTATCAGGACGAAGTACTTTAGTCGTATGTTTTAAGCTAAATACTGTACCCGACATTACTGCTGCCCCAATGAACAAAACACCCATGCGGTCGCCAAAGCTATGTTTTGCCTTTACACCTACGAGGTCTAAACCGACATAAGCAGCATAAGGAGCATATTGAATAATATCATCAACATTGGTTTCGAAATCCTTATAATATTTATCATGCCATTCTAGTTGTTCTTGCTTTAAACTAAAACTTTTAAGCAAGTAACCTCCAGAAAGTAATACCGCAGGAACAATTAATTGTTTGACAGTAAGTTTACGGAAGGTAGAATCTCTTTGTTGTGATAAAGCAGCAGGACAAAAGCTAAAACATACAAAAAAGTAAAGAATAATGTTCTTTTTGAAATTCATCATTAGACGGAAATGTTTGGTGCTAAGCACGATTATAGCGAATAATCTAATTAGGGTGATACAAAAGACTTGATAGAATGAAGTAAATTGATGATAACTAATCATTATAAAGTCGATTTTTCAAGATACTCTGATGGTGATTTGCCAAACTCCTTTTTAAAGATACGAGTAAAATAAGATGGGTCGTTGAATCCAACTTTGTAAGCAATTTCGGCAATCGTAAAGCTTTCTGTTTCAAGTAATTGTACTGCTTTTTTTAAACGTACATTCTTGATGAATTCGTTCCCAGAAAAGTTGGTTAAACTTTTTAGCTTACGGTATAATTGCATGGTACTCATGTTGAGTTCTCTTTCCAAGAAAGCAATATCCAAGGAAGTATTCATCATGTTTTCTTCAACGATTCTTACTGCTTTTTCTAAGAAGTGTTCATCAGAAGAATTTAAAGTAATTTCTTTTGGATTTACTTTGATTTCTTTGCTGAATCGCTCTCTTAATTTCTTCCTGCTTTCAAGCAAGTTTTTTACTCTTGCTTCTAATAAATTAGCATTAAAAGGCTTGGTGATATAATCATCCGCACCAATTTCCAAACCAGCCAATTTACTGTCATTACTTCCTCTTGAAGTAAGAATAATTACAGGAATATGACTCGTACTTTCTTTTAATTTGATATGCTCGCACAATTCTCCACCTGTCATTTCAGGCATAATCCAGTCAGAAATAATCAAATCAGGTACTTGTTCAATCGCAATATCAAGGGCTTTTTTACCATTGTTTGCTTCAATCACATTGAAATTGTCAACGAAAATCTCTTTGATATAATTGCGTAAATCGTCGTTATCTTCTGCAATTAATAAAAGTGGCGCATTCTTTTTGGATGTTCCATGCTGTTGATTTTCAGTAGCATTATCATGAATATTGATTTGTACCATTTCTGGAGTATTCGCATTTTCACGAATCCAACTACTGTCATAAGCGTTTTTATCAATCGGTAAATGAACTGTGAAAGTACTTCCTTTGCCTAAACGACTGCTTACTAAAATTTCCCCACGGTGTAATTCTATCAATTCTTTGCACAAAGCCAAACCTACGCCAGTACCCACTACTTGTTTTTGAGGGTCTTTGCCATGTATTTGATAAAAACGATTGAATACATTTTGCAGATTTTTACTGTCTATTCCAATGCCTGTATCGCTTACGGCAATGATGATTCGCTGATTATCAGCAGGATTTAAAGCTACTTTTACCGTGATTTCGCCATGACTATCCGAAAATTTAAAGGCATTTGACAATAAATTGGTGACGATTTTCTCTAAAATATCAGTATCAAAATAAGCTAAAATATAAGGGCTTGAAGGTTGAAAGTTTAGTTTGATGTTTTTCTGTTCTGCCAAACCTCTAAAAGATTCTGTGATTTGTTGCACAAAATCAACCACATCGCTTTGAGTAATCTCTGGCGAAAGTTTCCCTGCTTCTAATTTCGATAAATCTAATAATTGATTAATCAGCTTTTGTAATTGCTTGGCATTTCTGTAAATCGACTCTGTTCTTTTGCGTTGCGCATCAGGAATATCTTTGTTTTCGGATAAATACTTCTCTAAAGGACTGATAATTAATGTCAACGGTGTTCTAAACTCATGAGAAATATTGGTAAAGAAATTCGTCTTGAGCGTATCTAATTCCTGAATTTGTTCTTTTTCTCTTTCTTGTAATTCTATATCTAATTTCAAACGTTCACGAACCAGCACGGTTCTTCTTAAAGAGTAAAGTCCAACACCAATAATAACAACATAAAAGAAATAAGCCCACCAAGTATTATACCAAGGTGGCAAAATGGTTATGCGTAAAAGGGCTTCTCTTTGTGTCCAAACGCCATCATTATTGGTTGCTTTTACCCTAAACAAATAATCGCCTGGATTTAAGTTGGTATAATTGGCTGTTCTTTGTGTGCCTATATAATTCCATTCTTTATCGAAACCTTGAAGTACATAAGCGTATTGGTTGTTCTTGAATTGTTGGAAATCCAAAGCGGTAAAATCTATTGAAAATACATTTTGGTCAGACTCCAATATCAATTCTTCTGTTTGTGAAATATCTTGTTGTAATGGAGAGTTTTTCTGACCAACTACAACTGGTTTATTAAATAGTTTTAACCCAGTAAGATATACATTCGGTACTTTGTTACTTTCTACAAGACTATCTGGATGGAAAATATTAAGTCCTTCTGTACCACCAAAAAATATTTCTCCACGGTTATTTTGTGCATAAGCATTCAGTAAAAACTCAGAACCTTGAAGTCCATCCGCTTTTGTATAATTCTTGAAGGAATTGCTATAATTAATAAACTGTGAAATACCTTGATTGGTTGATAACCATAAGTGATGATGGCTGTCTTCTACAATGCCTTTGATGGTATTATTGGGTAAACCATCTTCTGTTCTCCATACTTTAAAAGTTCTTGTGGCAGGTTGATACAAATTTAAGCCCCCACCATTTGTGCCAATCCAGATTTGTTTGCGAGAATCTTGGAATATTTTATTGATTTGGTTCGCACTTAATCCATCCGAACGATTAGACTTCTTGATGTGTACAATTCTTCTTTTGATAGGGTCATAACAGAAAATCCCATTATTATAAGTACCAATCCAAAGTGTTCCATTTTCTTCTTCTAAAATAGAATTGATGTGCATTCCCAATAGAATTCCTTTACGATTTAGATCTGGCACGGGATTAAATTCTCCAGTTTGTTTATCGAAAAGTAAAATGCCTTCTTCCTGAGTACCAACCCAAACTTTTTTTGGTTTGATAGAAGGACTCAAACAAGTAAGGTGAGTAGTATTACTACCGTCGTCGTAAGGATAAAGAGCAAAGGAATTACTTCCTTTTTTCATGATTCTCAATCCAATTTCCCAAGTAAGTACCAAAAGGTCGCCATCACGGTCATAATATAAATTGTTGATGTCGTTGGTACTGGTTGTCAAGAAAGAAGGATTAATAAAATAATGCGAGAAAGTATTTTTAGCTCTATCAAAAAGTGTTAGTCCATTATTGCTACCAATCCACACACGATTCGGGTCGCTTTCACAAGCAATTGCCGTTACTTTATCTCTTAATAAATTTTGGGTGGAATTTACTTTATGACGATATAATTTGAAGTTATTACGATGTCTGTAATGTACATTCAATCCTGCTTCCCAAGTACTTATCCACACATTATTATCACGATCTACGAAAATACTTTGGATAGCATGAGAACTCAAACCTGTTTCTGAATCAGGATTTGATTCTATATAAGTAAGTTGCGAGAAGTTATTATTTCTCACTAAAAATACGCCATTGTCTGTTCCAACCCATAGCACGCCGTCTTTATCATAAACCAAATCCGTAATCAAATTGGCTCTATTAATTTGATTTGGACTGTACATGATTTGTGTAAACTGATTGGTGCGTGGGTCTAAACGATACAAACCATTACCACGAGTACCTACCAAAATATTTCCTTGTGGGTCCTCTACAAAACAAGTAATTTGATTTTTGCGAGGAGGTAAATTACTTTGAAGTCTAACCGTATTGGCGTGATTATTTTTATCAATATGAGTAATTACACCATAATGTCCGCCTAGCCAAAGGGTATTTTTCTTGTCTTGATAAACCAAAGAAATATCGTTGGTCGTCAGCAATTCAGATTCTACCAAACGCCATTTGATGGTTTTCTGCTGATTATCAAAACAAAGTAAACCATAACCATAAGTAGAAACCCAAATTTTGTTATCGGGCGTGGCGATGATAGAAGAAATACTCAGTCCGCCGATACTTGTTTTATCATCGGCTTGTTTAAAATGTATAAAATTTCCTGTGGTTTTGTCTAGCTTATTGATACCTCCATCAAAAGTACCTACCCAAAGATTTCCCTCTTGGTCTTCTGTAATACATGAAATCGTACTGCTACTGATGGAGTTTGGGTCGTTTGAGATATGTCTGTAAACAGTGAATTGGTAGCCGTCGTACTTGTTTAACCCATCTTTGGTCGCAAACCAAATGAAGCCCCGTTTGTCTTGAAAGATTTTACCAACTGTACTTTGTGATAAACCTCTTTGTGTACTAATACGGCTAAATTTCAGTTGTGCCACCAAAGGAGTGAACCAACTGCAACAGATTAACAATATGAGTACAATGCGTAATTTCATCAAAAAATAATCTTCCTCATGCAATTTAGGAAAATTTCAATAAAAGCTTGTTTTTAATTAACAGAATGGTACAACAGAAAACTCAGCAAACGTTCGTAAGTAAGTAGTTCGTCGGGACTAGCACCGATGTTTCTTAGCGTATCTCTGTGCTTGTTCGATAAATCTAAAAAGTGTTTATCATGCGTTAGTCTCGCCGTGATAATTCCTTTATAACTGCGATGTAATTGATTGTATAAATACTTACAAGGTTTTGAAAGATGTACATTGAAAATATTATTCAATGCTACCAAACTATCCGAATCATTCATGAATGGGAAACCTCTTTGTTCCAGAAACTCTTTTACGATTTCACAAGTATCATCCAAATCGTTTTCGTTGAAAATTTTATACTTAAAGTATTTAGCATCATTGAATTTCCCGATTGAAATCACCAAAGTATTTGAGTCTGGCCAATAATCACGAGTGTTTCCGATAAACTGTTGGGCAATTTGTTCTACTTGGTTGTTTCTACAACCAATATTTACTTCTAACCAAGTTTCATTCTGAAAGGGCGTTGCCGTAAAAATTACGTTCTGAAAGCCCGTTGGAGTCACTTTGCGAAATTGTTTTTTATCTGCCAATAACACAAAATTATGACTACTGAAAAACGGTTCTAGTTTTTCATAAAGAGTGGTTTCAAATGGTTTCACTGGCATAAAGCAACAATTTTGTGATTTTGTATTGAATTGTAATCAAGTAAATGTTGAAGTATTGAGTTTGAGTTCTTATTTTTTAAAACTCTTTGTACAGTATGTTTGATGTTTATTCAACTATTTTTGTTCATTTATTTGTGAATGATATCCCTGTAAAAATAAGAGATAAATAAAAAGTCTCAATAGATTTTATAATTAACATTATTTAGCAAGGAATGTTCCTGTTGAAAGTGTTCAAATCTATTTCAATTATCAAGTTTATTCGTCTGAATAAGCATTTAAAATCATTTTTTCTATTAGCAGGCGATTAAATCGCTCTATTATATTCAAAACGGAAGTTTTACTTGACTTAGTGAAAATTATGCAAAAAATTTTAATTATTTCAGATACTCATAGTTTTCTTGATGAACGTCTTTTACCTCATCTTGATTGGTGCGACCACATTTGGCATGCTGGCGACTGGGGTTCGGTTGAGCTTTCGGATACTTTAGAAGCCATGAAGCCCATTCAAGGTGTTTATGGTAATATTGATAATGCTACAATCAGACAAATTTATCCTAAAATTAATCATTTTACTTGCGAGGAACTAAGCATTGGAATGACACACATTGCTGGTGCGCCATCCAAATATAAACCTGATGCTTTGGAATGTTTTGCCATTAAAACGCCAGATGTTTTTGTCTGTGGACATTCACATATTCTACAAGTAAAAAGAGATTTGTCCAGAAATGGCATGCTGTTCATCAATCCCGGTGCGGCAGGAACACATGGTTTTCATGGTGTTCAAACAGCAATTAAATTAAAAATTGATGGGAAAAGAATTTTTGAAGTAGCAGTAATTGAAATGAATAGAAAGGTGAAGGGCTAGGAAGTATTAGCAGCAGTATTTACCGTTTAATAAGTTTTCAAAAATATTTTTGCCTTTATGAGCTAACACTATTATTTTTAAGACGTTAAATAGTTTCTACACAAAGTCAAATCGTAATCAATCTACCACCGTTTGCGATATTGATGATGAGTAGTGCTATTAATATCGTAATAGTATTCTCACAAAAAAAACAAAAGACTCTCATGGAAAATCGCATTGCTTTCTCCTTGACCGAAGCTGAAGAAAACCAGCTAAACCTTTATCTAAATGGGATTTTAGAAATCCTTACTCCAAAATCAGTTGTTTTGAGTGCCAAAGACCGAAAAAATTTGGCTAAACTAGGCGATGGTGGTTTGCCATTTGCCGAAAAAGCTATCGGTTATATGGCATCAGACCCACAATTCAAACCAGATTTCTTGCTTACTGCCGATGCAGAAATCGATTTGGATGCTTACAAAGAAACCCGAAAGTATGTTACAAACGCAGAGCAAATCTTTAGAATGATTGATGACGTTTCTATCCTTTCAGGCTCTGAAGCTTATACTGCTGCACTGGTTTATTATCGCAGTGTAAAGTTTCATGCAGATGCAAAGCAACCCAGAGCGAAGGAAATCTATGATGATTTAGCCAAACGTTTTGAAAGAAAATCAAAGAAAAAAACTAAATAAACATGTCTGTAGCATAGTTAAGCTTTGGTAAGTAATGATAAGCAATGATGGCTTGCCAAAGCTTTTTTGTTTCCTGCATTTAAGGAGGTATTAATCACTACTTAAAACATTTCGTATAAAACCAATTCTCTTTTAGCAAACAGTCAATCGCCATTCTCAAAAAAAGGATGGCGATTTTCTGTTTTAGGCTGTTTATTAACACCAATAAACCAATTCAACTAAAAACCGCAATTTCCCGCAAAAAAGAAGGAGTATTCCTTCTCTGAGATAGAATTTTGGTACTTGAAATAGCAAAGTTTCTACCTAAAACCGCAATATTCCGCAAAAAAGATAGGATTTTGGTACTTGAAGAAGCAATTTTCCATGAAAAAGACACAAATTTTCCTCTTTTATATGGAAAATTAGGGTAAAAAGAGGAAAATTTTATCCTTTTTGTCTTTGTGTTTCGTAAAAAAGTAGTGATTTTTTGTGGGCAGATTAGTCATGGTTTTATGCTTACAATAAACTCATTTAATTGTGAAACCATTATTAATCAAGATATAAGAGGCGTTTTTTTCGGTAAATCTCTTGTCGTCAAGGAAGGAGTATGTGTTAGATTTTGTGTTAAATACGGGTTAAATACGGTGTCTTTTACCGTATTTAGCACATTGTTCAAATTGTTATTTAGTAGGAATATTGTTGCGTGAAATCCTCCTAATAGAACAATGCCATGATACCGCAACACATCTTCCAAGTCCAATTCAAATTGGGTAAAAGGGCTACCTTTTTTGCCAATGATATTATCTTTTTTGAAGGTGAGATTAATTATACTCGCATCCATTTTGCGATGGGTAAAACAAGGCTTATCTCCAAAACGTTGTCGAATGTTGAAGAAAGAGTAAATGCGAATTGCTTCCTTAGAATCAACCGAAAGTATTTAGTCAATCAAAAATTTATCAGTAAAATCGGAAGGAAATCTATTGTGCTTTTGGATGGAAGAATTCTTCCCATTTCAAGAAGAAAACGCTTTGTTTTGGCGTAATTGATAATATTTAAACAAATTTGCTTTGTTACAATAACTTTCCTCATTGTTGCTTTGGTTTATTTTCCCGAAATTGTGCCTTAGGAATTCGCTTACTTTTATTCGTTTTGCTAAAATGATGATTTGAAAATATCATTGTGAACAAAAGGAATGAAGTATCCCGAAAATATCAAGAGCATAAACTAAAATTTGGCTAGCAAGTACTTAGCCGACCCAACCATGGCACAAATCGATATTGCTGCACTTCGAGAAAATTATAGTAAAGGCAGTTTAGACGTTCAAGACGTACATGTTTCTCCGATAGAACAATTTCACAAATGGTTTCATGAAG
Source organism: Arcicella lustrica (assembly GCF_034930985.1). NCBI lineage: Bacteria > Pseudomonadati > Bacteroidota > Cytophagia > Cytophagales > Flectobacillaceae > Arcicella > Arcicella lustrica. The sequence goes on along the minus strand of NZ_JAYGIM010000022.1, from coordinate 17,955 downwards.
CCATCGAAAGTAAATTGCCAGAGCCAAATGCTATGGTGATTTCAACGGTTTCGAATGATGGTAAACCCTCGGCAAGAGTCGTACTGCTGAAAGGTTTTGATACTGGTTTTACTTTCTTTACGAATTATTTAAGTCGAAAAGGAACGGAATTGGCTGAAAATCCTAATGCTTGTATTACTTTTTTTTGGGTGGAATTAGAACGACAAGTAAGAATTGAAGGCATTATTGAAAAAGTAACGGCTGAAGAATCTGATGCTTATTTCCAAAGCCGACCAATTGGAAGCCAGATTGGTGCGTGGGTTTCAAACCAAAGTATGGTAATTGATAACCGTGAAGTACTAGAAGAAAGAGAGCAACATTTAAAAGATAAATTTGGAGATAATCCAATTCCTCGTCCGCCACATTGGGGAGGTTATCGGTTGATTCCTAATTATGTAGAATTTTGGCAAGGTCGCCCGTCGAGATTACACGATAGAATTGCTTATACCAAATTAGAAGAACATACTTGGAAGATAGAAAGACTATCTCCATAGGCTTTGACATGAGTCATCCCGAATTTTAAAATCACAAAAAAGAGGTCAAAAAACTAATTTTGACCTCTTTTTTGTGATTGATTAGCAATGAATTCCTACTGTTTGAGCGAAGCGAGTTTAGGAATTCTTGATTTTCTTTTGCGGTCCGCCGCTGCGGTTACTTTTATTTCATCAAGGAAAGAAAAGTAAGGACTAGACGATAATACATTGAAATTCTTTAAAACTCATTATTCCAAAGAAAAATTCGGGATGACTCATGTTTTTATTTCAAATGGAATAAATCCGTTACGCCAATTTTTTTGTAAGAAGTATAACCTTCTCCAAATTCTGCACCGATACTGTGTCCCATTTCACGATTACGAGCTTCCACGAACTTTAAAAAAGCAGGCGAACTAAGATAAGAATCTGGGTCTTTTGAATTTGGGTCATAAAACTGACTTCTAAAAGCCCTGATAGAATCTTCTTTTTGTTGCCAGTAAGCAGAAATATCAACGACAAAATCTGGATTTATATAACGGTCTTGAATATAATGGTAAACATTTTTTGGTCGCCAAGCTTGTTGTACAGTTCCGTCGTCTTCAAATGTTTCAACCATTCTTAAACCTGATTTAAAACATGAATCTACCGCTAATTCACAACCTTTGATGTGGTCTGGGTGACGGTCGTTGATAGCATTGGCTAATACAATTTCTGGCTGGTAGCGTCTGATTACTCTGATTAGTTTCATCAAATGTTCTTCATCATTGACAAAGAAGCCATCTCTAAAACCTAGATTTTCACGGGCATGAACGCCTAAAATTCTTGTAGCTTCGGCAGATTCAGCCAAACGAATTTCAGGAGTACCTCTGGTTCCTAATTCACCACGGGTAAAATCTACAATACCAACTTTTTTCCCTTGAGCTATTTGCATGCAAATTGTTCCAGCGCAACCTAGTTCGGCATCGTCAGGATGTGCCGCCATTACCAAAATATCTAACTTCATCGTAAAATCTAAATTCTTATTACTGAGTTGAAAACCTTTGCAATTTAAGAAGGAATTTGAGCTAAAAAACAAAAGCGCCAACAGATTTTGGTTCTATTGGCGCTTTTATCTATCTAAAAAAATATTAATGAATTCTTAATCTTCTACCGATTCTTAAATTAGCTGAAATTCTCATTCCATTCATTCTGGCTAATCTTTCTACAGAAATTCCTGCTCTGTTTGCAATTGAATATAATGAATCGCCAGAACGAACGGTTGTCCAAGCAGTACGACGAGTCTGAACCTTTCTAGCACTTGAACCATATTCGTTATCTAAAGTAAGTCCATAAGTATCAAATACTCTTGCTGAAATCAACACGTGGTCTGAAACAGGTTCAGTTCTTTCTCCTGCAAAATTAAACACATAAATTGCCGGATTGAATGGATTTCCTTCATAACGAGTTTCAAAGTGCAAATGTGAACCAGTACTTCTACCAGTACTTCCGCCTAAACCAATTTGGTCTCCAGCTTTTACATAAGCACCAGACTCAAAGTTTTTAGATGAAAGGTGACCGTAAAGTGTTTCTAAGCCATTGTAATGACGAACGACTAAAAACTTTCCGTATCCGCCACCATCATAACCAGATACTCTGACAATACCATCAAAAGCAGCGTAAACTGGGTCGCCAGTTTCTAAATCTAAATCAACACCTGAGTGCATTCTGCCCCAACGAGGCCCAAAAACTGAAGTCAATTTTGGTGCATTATTTGGCACAGACCAGTACTTCCCTTGTTCTTTATTGTATAATTCAATATCCACTACATCATCAAAATCTTTTGGATTGATGCCGTAAGGGTCGATATTGGTAGCATCCCAAATAGAAAAATAGGTTGCAACTGATACAAAATCATCACTTCCTTCTGTTCTATTTTCCTCTTCAATTTCTACAATTAATGGTTCTCTTTCATCTACAGAAGTGGTATCAAAAATACTTATCGAGCCATTGAGTTCTTTAGCAGGTTCAAATTTCGATGAAGCTGTAATCGCCGATGAAGTTGAAACAGGTTCAGGAACATAATCAGTCCTGAATTGCAGTTTTGGCAATTCATCTAATGCTTCGTCTAAACTTTTATTGCTTTTATCTTTTGAATTTGATTTCACATTCATCTTTGGGTTTTTCTTAAAACTTCCAGATTCTTGTGAAAAAGAAATAAATGATACCGAACAAAATACTAAGACTAATAAATTTTTAACTGTATTCATCTGTAAAAAAATTAATGAAAGATAGAAGGGCAATCACAAAATTCTGTTAGTGCAATTCATTTTCTGCTAACCATCTTTCTGCATCTAAAGCTGCCATACAACCAGTTCCTGCAGCAGTGATAGCTTGACGATAAATATTGTCTTGCGCATCACCAGAAGCAAATACTCCAGCAATATTAGTACGACTTGAGCCTTTTTCTGTTAAGATATATCCTGCCTCATCCATATCCAAGAAACCCTTGAAAATGTCTGTATTTGGTTTATGACCAATCGCTACAAAGAAACCTGTTACTGGCAATTCGGTAGTTTCACCAGAAACATTGTTTTTAATTCTTACACCCGTTACTCCGCCATCATCGCCTAAAACTTCATCAGTTGATGAATTCCAGTGCATTTGAATTTTTGGATTTGAAGTAACTCTTTTTTGCATGATTTGTGAAGCACGTAATTCATCACGGCGTACAATCATGTGTACTTTTGAACAAAGATTGGCTAAATAAGTAGCTTCTTCGGCTGCTGTATCGCCACCACCAACGATTGCTACTTCTTGATTACGGAAAAAGAAACCATCACAAACTGCACAAGCCGATACTCCACGACCATTGAAAGCTTGTTCTGAAGGTAATCCTAACCATTTTGCTGAAGCACCTGTAGAAATGATAACGGCATCAGCCAAAATTTCGTGTGTATCGTCAACTAAAACTTTTTTAGGACTTACAGAAAAGTCAACCGAAGTTACCATTCCATAACGAACATCTGCACCAAATCTGCGAGCTTGTTTTTCAAGGTCTTGCATCATTTCTGGTCCTTGAATGCCGTCTGGGTAACCAGGGAAGTTCTCTACATCATTGGTTATTGTTAATTGCCCTCCCGGTTGTGGGCCTTGATACATTATTGGTGTCAATCCTGCACGTGAAGCGTAAATTGCTGCGGTGTAACCCGCTGGTCCTGAGCCTATAATAAGGCATTTGGTATGCTCTGCCATTGTTAAATTTAATACTTTTTTACTTAATTTTTGTAATGTCTTTTCTTGTTTGTTAGTATGACCAGAACAAAAATTTATACGTAAAAATTGCAGATTAAATCCAGAATGACAAGAATTTATTCTAGGACTAATAATTAGTTAATAGTTAACCAGTTGAATTACAGAAATGTATGCGAAAATCAAGCAGTTTCTTGTCTTTTAAAATCATTCATAAAAAAGCGAATTTAGTGTTGGTCATCTTTATCAAATGACTAATACCAAATTCGCAAGAATGATATTTGTACGAAAAACTTTCGCTTATTTACTTAGTTCAGTATTGTAAACTACTTTACCATCTTCTGTTACTACTTGTACATATAATTTGTTGGCAGTTGCCGAAAAAACCATAAACCCATAGTCAGAAAGCGCTAATTTACTGATTGGTAAAGTACCAATAGGTGTTTTTTCAGAAGCTGAACCAGAAACAAAATAATGCGTTTTGCCTTCAGGTTTTAAATGTTGTAAATCGTGGTCGTGTCCGCACAAGTAAGCATCTACTTGGTGTTTATCCAGAACTGATTTTAATGAATTTCTAGTAGCACGAGTATCGTAACTTTCTCTTCGCTTTTCAGTAGCTGTGTATAATGGATGATGTCCCACTACAATTTTCCATTTGATAGAAGGCGAATTGTTGGAAAGGGTTTTATTCAACCATTCTTTTTGCGCAGTACTATCTTGACCAATTACGGCTTTACTGTACTCGCCTTTATAAAATTCAGGAATCAAAGGGTTTGTATCAATGAAAGCAATCAATACTTGCTGATTGGCATCACCATTGATAGAAAATGTTTTTGAATAATAGCGAGCTGGCATTTTCCAGCGGCGACTAATTTTTGAATAAGCTACTTGTGCATCTGGATTTGATTTATAGTCATGGTTTCCAAGTACTGGATACCAGTCCCATTGCAAAGAGAAATCAGTATAAATATCTTCAAAAGAGTATTTAAAAAGTGGGTCAAACTCACTAATAACGCCACTTGGATAAAAATTGTCGCCCGTAGCAATTACAAATTCTGATTTGATTTTTGTTGCTACTTTTCCCATTTGTGCGGCTACAGGTTTTTGGTGGTCGGCACCGTTTCTGCCCCAATCGCCCATAACCAAAAAGTTTAAAGCATTTGGATGACTGTCTAGCTCAGAGGTTTGAGCATCAGCCAAGCTACAGATAAAGAGCAAGCATATAAAACAAAAATTCCTGAAGATGTTCGTTGATTTCATTACGTAAAAATTAAACTTATGATTTTGTTTGACAATTTATGAATTGATATTTTGGAATATAAAGACATTGAACCGTCAAAACTAATGGTCTTTGTCAGTAATCTCTATTATACAAATGTTAATTCATGAGAATTAGATTAAAAATATTTTTACTTTGGGTGTTTCGTCCAAATATATATTTACTTTGTGCTAAACTATGCAAACAAAAACTTTTGATACTGATCAGGAAATACTTACATCGCTTGCTGAAAGTGATGCAAGGGCTTTTGATTTTTTGTATCAAAAGTTTTTCCCAAAACTGTATGCTGCAGCTTATAAACGCCTTCAAAACAGAGAACTGACAGAAGAAGTAATACAAGAATTATTTGTTTCCTTGTGGGAACGTCGTAAACAATTAGCCATTAACACTACGATTGAAGCATATTTATTTACTTCTGTGAAGTATTTAGTGATTGCTCAATACAAGAAAAACAATTTGTTTGAAAAATACTCAAATAGTTTAGCCCCAGCCGAAGACTATAATTTTACAGAACAAATGGTTGCGTTTGATGAGTTAAATGAAGCTTATCAAAAGGCATTACAATCTTTACCAGAAAGATGTAGAGAAGTGTTTTTACTGAAAAGAACAGGTTTATCACAAAGAGAAATTTCTGAACGCCTAGACATTTCAGAAAAAACGGTTGAAAACCAGATGACCAAAGCGTTAAAAATTTTAAGAGAAGTATTGAGTGATTATACAGCTTTATCTATTATATTGATACCTGTACTGCATTAATGCAAAAGTTTATTGATTGAAATGAAATGTTCTACCATTATGAGTCAACTAAATAATCCGCACGACAAGTTCTTTAAAGAAACGTTCTCTAGGCTAGAGATTGCACAGAGCTTTATTGAAGAAACCTTTCCTGTTGAAATCAGGGAGAAAATAAATCTTCCTAAATTAAAGAAAACAAATTCATCTTTTACCGATGCTGATTTATCTGAACATTTGGCAGATATTGTTTATCAAACTGAATATGCTGGGCAACAAGCTTTAGTTTCTTTACTTTTTGAGCATAAATCTTATCCTGAAAAATATCCTCATTTACAGCTTTTACGTTATATGAATAACGTATGGTTAGAAGAACAGAAACAAAATAAACAATTATCTGTCGTTATCTCAACAGTTATTTATCATGGAGAGGCTCATTGGAAAAAGCTTTCGATGATTGCTTATTTTGGTAATCCTCATGAAAGCCTGCACCAGTTTATTCCTCAATTTGATTACCTCTTGTTCTCTCTAAATGAAATTGAAGATTATCAGATTGAGAATTTTAAAAATGATTTATTAAGTGTAACAACAATGTTGATGAAACACAGTAGAGACAAAGCGAATAACTTTTTGAATTTAGCTCCCTTCTTGGTTAATAAGCTAAATGCTTTGGATGTTGCCCATCAAGATGATTTTATTAAGACTACTTTCCGCTATATCGAAGAAGGTATTAACTTGACACAGAACAAATTATCGCCTATATTTACACAGGTTTCACAAAATGTAAACAATATTGCCATGACTATTGCAGATGAAATTAGAGAAGAAGTTGCTATAAAATACATTAAAGGATTACTTCAAAATGGTATTACGCCAGAGATTATTGCAAAGTCTTTTGGACTATCTGTTCAAAAGGTAGAAGAAATTATTAAGAAATTGAAAAGCACGTCTAATTAAATAATATTGACATGACTATTGCAGATAAAATTAGAGAAAAAATTACATAAACTATGCAAAAGGATTATGGGAAGACGGTAAAAAAGCAGAATATATTGCCAGTGTTTTCAAACTTCTAGTTAGAGAAGTAGAAGAAATTGTCAGGAAAATAGAAAACACTTTAAAATAAAAAATATTCCTTTTCAAAATATACCGAAACAAGCTCAAAAGGCTTGTTTTTTGTTTTTCTTGGAAAGCATACTTTCTATTTCGTTAGTGGCAGAAAAATTATTTTAAAAATATTTCTATCAACGTAGGGGAAAAGTACGGCTTGTTTCACTTAGTATTTGAAAGCGAAATAAAATGAAAATAAATCAAGAAATTATTGAACGTTATCTGAACAATGAAGCCTCGGAAGGAGAGATATTCTTTGTTGAAAGATGGTACGCTTCATTTGAAAATAATCCAGATGGGCTAAGTGAATTAACCCAACTGGAACGTATTGAACTTGAAAATAAAATTAAAAAATCTGTTCGTGAAGAAATCAAGCGTCAGGAAAGATATACTCCTCCTCGCTGGGTTTGGGCAGTGGCTAGTATGGCAGCGATGTTAGTGATTGTTGCGGGGCTTTCATTTTATTTCCTTCCTAACAATAATGAGAAAATAAGTAAAATCAAATCTGATATTCCAATTTCAGATTGGGCAAAATATGAAAACTCATCTGCCAAAATCCTAAAAGTTGTTTTGCCAGATGGAAGCGTAGTTTTATTACAACCTAAAACTCAATTGAGTTATAATCAATCTGACCGAATTTATAGACAAGTAAACTTAAAAGGAGAAGCTTTTTTTGATGTAAAAAGAGATGAAAGTCGTCCATTTCTGATTTACTCTGGTAAAATGACAACCACCGTTTTAGGAACAAGCTTCAATGTAAAAGCATATCCAGCCATGGAAACTTTTGAGGTTTCGGTCGTTACGGGTAAAGTGTCGGTAAAAAATGAAACCGAAAAAGAAGTAATTCTACTCCCTAAACAACAAGTTGTATTAGAAACAAAAACCGATGAAATGCAAGTAAATGCTCTGCCACTCGACAAAACATTTTATTGGGAATTATCATCTCTACAATTTGACGATAATAATATGGAAGATATTATTCAAAGAATTGAACAAAAATTTAATGTAAGTATCGATTTATCTCCCAAACTACGAAACTGCCGTTTGAGCGGTAATTTTGAAAATGTACACCTCTCCACAATCCTCGAAATAATTTGTCGATCCATCGAAGCCGAGTACGTAATTGATGGGCAAAATATTTCATTGAAAGGAAACGGATGTCCTTAATCTAGCAAAAACATTTCTGTAAAACTCCTACTGCTCTCAAGTCAATTTGAGAGAGATGGAAAAATATGTCTCAAATAAATTAAAAACAATACTAAATTTAATTAACCGATGAAAAAACTTCTAGCTTCAAAGCATCTAATGCTTACCATTATGAAAATTACGATTAATCAATGTCTTTTATTTGCTATTTTTTCGGTGATGGCTTTAGGCTCACCGAGCAAAGCACAACAAATTCTGAATAGAGAAGTATCTATGAAACTCAACAATGTGAGTTTAAAAGTGATTTTATTAGAAATTGAAAAACAGTCGGGAGTGCGTTTTGTGTACAGTAACAACTCAATTCATCTTGATAAAGAAGTAAGTCTTGAAGTAAATAGGGAAGCCCTCAGTACAGTATTACCCAAACTTCTTTTTCCAAATCAAATTCGTTATGAAGTAGTGGAGGAACAAATTATTTTGAAAAAAAACAAAGAGCAAACAATCGCTTTTCCCAGTGAAAAAGAAGGTGCTATTGAAGAAGAGAAAGTATCGGGGAAAGTCAGTAGTGAAAAAGGTGAATCATTAATTGGCGTAAGTATTCTGGTAAAAGGGACTTCAAGAGGAACTGTCAGTGATGCTGAAGGTAAATTTAGTATTGTAGCCAAAGATGGCGAAGTACTTGTGTTTTCATTTATTGGTTTCAAGAAACAAGAAGTCAATGTGATATCTAAGGAAACAATACAGGTTACTTTAAAAGAAGATAACGAACAATTGGGTGAAGTAGTAGTAATTGGTTCACGTTCGACAGTGGCTCGTACCAATGTAGAAAGACCAGTACCTGTAGATGTAATCAGTGCTAAAGAGTTGCAATCGACAGGGCAAACAGAATTATCACAACAAGTACAATTTATGTCGCCTTCATTCAATTCGGCAAAAAATGGTATCAATGGTGTTGCTAATTATGCAGACCCTGCATCTTTAAAAGGATTATCACCCGACCAAATGTTAGTACTTATTGATGGGAAAAGACATCATCAGTTTGCTGCACTCAACAATAATGTAACTGTAGGAAAAGGAACAGTAGTGACAGATTTAAACGCTGTACCTTCAATCGCTTTAGAAAGAATGGAGATTTTACGAGATGGAGCGGCAGCGCAATATGGCTCTGATGCCATTGCAGGTATCGCCAATTTAGTATTGAAAAAATCTGTTAATAACGGTACTGCACAAATTCAGTATGGAGTTACTTCCGAAGGGGATGGCGGAGGTTATACTGCGGCGGTTAATTACGGATTTTCATTGGGTAAAAAGGCTTCATTGAATATTACAGGAAGTTATCAAGATGTAAAAGGTACAGACCGTTCAGATCCTTATAATCCTCAACCAGTAACTGGCGGAGCTTATACTGGGATTTACACTAACGTAAAAGCAACTGATGAAGCAGCTTTAAAATCACGAGGATATTGGGGAGATGGTACTTATGGCTCGTTCCGTCCTACGGCTTATGGAAGTAATGCTATGAAATCGGGACAAGTATTTTATAACCTTGATATTCCACTAAAAATTGACTGGACTTTATATTCTTTCGGGGGCTTTTCTCAAAAAGATGTATTTGCACGTGCTTTCCTTCGTACAGCTTTACCAACAAGTGCTACTTCAAATGTAGATTTATATCCAGATGGCTATGTGCCAGAATTACCTGGTACTTCTGTTGATTACTCATCTTTTGTAGGAATTAAACGTAAAACTTTTACGGGTTGGAACTGGGATTTTAGTACTGGCTATGGTAGAAATTACCTTGACCAATCTGCTAAAAACTCATCAAATGCTTCGATGGGAGCGTCTTCTCCTAGAGATTTTTACATTGGTAGAATTTCTTTTGGACAAAGCTTAACTGAAATTAATGTATCAAAAACTATCCTCGGTTTGTGGAATACAAAGTCAGTAAACTTTGCTTTTGGAACACAATATCGTGTAGATAATTTTGCACTAAGTGCTGGCGACGAAGCATCGTATCTTGTTGGTCCTTTAGCAGCTTCAAAAAATAAAACGCCTGGTTCACAAGGTAGAGTAGGGATTGATAAAGCTGATGTGAAAAGTGTGAATCGTTCAAATATTGGTATTTATGCAGATGTGGAAAGTGATATAACTAACCGATTATTGGTAGCAGCAGCTTTACGCTATGAAAACTATAGCGATTTTGGTAGCAATATCTCTGGGAAATTGGCTTCTAGAATAAAAATTACAGAAGATTTCTCTATCAGAGGTTCAATCAATAAAGGTTTTAGAGCGCCATTACTTCAACAAATTGCGAATGCTGCCACTACTTCAACAGTACAAAATGGCATTATTAGAAGTACTAAACAATTGCCTTCCGACGACCCTCGATTAAAACAAATTGGTATTGAAGATCCAAAGCCAGAAACCTCTTGGAATTATAATTTAGGCGTAACCGCAAAAGTAGGAAACAACCTTTTATTAACAGTTGATGCTTATCAGATTGATATTACCGACAGAATTATCATTACTGAAAACCTGAATGTTAATAACATAGCCGCTTTAAAAAACTTGTTTCCTAATTTTCAAGAAATCACCTTTTTTACCAATGCTATTAATACTGGCACAAAAGGGATAGACGTAGTGGCATCTTATAAAAATTCAATTAGTCCTAAAAGTAAATTTACTGCTAGTGTCGCTCTGACGATTAATAAAACAGAAATTACCAAGATTAAAGCAACGCCTACGGCTTTACAACAAGATACCAAAGCACCAGTAGTATTGATTGATACAGTAAGTAGAGCCTTGATTGAAACCAGTCAGCCACATACTAAAGTTTTGGTATCTTTAGGGTATCAAGTAGGCAAGTTTAGTGTCAATTTCAGAAGTTCTTACTTTGGTGAAGTTACGGCTTGGGAGAAACCATCAGGACAAAATCATCGTAGTCAAATATTTGGAGGAAAAAATCTATTTGATGCCTCAGTAGTTTATAGCATCAATAAATCACTGAGTATTACTGTTGGTGGAAATAATTTTACCAATGTGTACCCAGATAAAGTATTTAGTAATTACGCTTCATATTCAAATGGACAAGTGCCTTATACCCGTAATGCGAATCAATTCGGTTTCAATGGGGCATATTATTATGGCAGTCTAACAATTAGGCTGTAAAAGTTTATCAATATTTTAAGCTTAAGGCTCACAGCTCATAACTCACAGCCATTATTTAATTACTGAGTACAACTAATAAATCTTTAAAATTTGATTAATCTATTATTACTTTTTATCTGCCTAGCCATTGGTGTATTCCTCAGAAGACTGAAAGGTTTTTCTGAGGATGCTTCAACAGTATTAAACACTATTATTATTTATGTTTGTTTGCCTGCCATCACATTGCTAAATACTACCGAAATACATTTTAGTAGTAATTTATTGTTGCCCATTTTAATGCCTTATATCATTTATGTAGGTTCTTTTATATTTTTTAATTTGGTAGCTCCATTGATAAACATTGATTCAAATACCAAAGGAGCTTTGATATTAACGGCAGGTATCAGTAGCGTTTCATTTGTAGGATTCCCAATTTTTGAAGTGCTTTTTGGCAAAGAAGGACTACAAAATGGAATATTAATGAGCCAAGCAGGTTCGTTTGTAGTTTGTGGAACGCTAGGAATTTTTACGGCATCTTATTACTCTTCGGCTGATTTTTCAATGAAAAACGTAGCCTTGAATATTTTTAAGTTTCCTCCCTTTTTAGCTTTTTGTGTAGCATTAAGCCTAAATATTTCAAATTGGCATTTTCCTTTATGGAGTCAGCAGGTTTTAGATAAAATCGGAAGTCCATTCAGTTTTTTAGCTTTACTTTCTATTGGCTTACAAATTAATTTTCAGAGAAGTCAATTAGATTTAAAAGCACTTTTTTATGGCTTATTTTACAAATTATTGCTTGCGCCACTTTTAATTTTCACCATTTATATACTCATTTTAGGAGAATATTCGCCTTTAGGAAAACTTTGCGTAATCGGGGCAACATTGGGTTCGATGAATACCGCCACAATTATTGCCATTACTTATAAACTCAATCCAAACTTAGCAACCCAAATGGTCAGTATTAGTATTCCTTTATCTTTATTGAATGTTGCTATTTGGTATGGATTAATGCTCTATTTTTAACCATTGAATTCATTAACAGATTGTAAAATACATAAAAATATTCTTTTACTTATTTGAAAAGTGTTTTAAACAATGATACAAATTCAAAAGACCCTGATTATTGGACGATTTTCATACACAGAGTTTAGCAGAGTTTTTACTGAGTTTCACAGAGTATTTTTTACAATGTTTCTCTGTGAAACTCTTTGTATTCTCTGTGTTCCTCCGTGTCTTTTATAAGATTTCGCAGTAGTCAGCAAAAGATATTTCAATAACAATCAAATTGTTGACTTCCAGAACTGTAATCACTAAATCACTCATTCATTAAATCACTCAATTTTTTATTACAAGAATCATTGCTAAACAATTGATAATTTCCATGAAAAAACTATTTAAAAATTTAACTTTCTGGGTGCTTACTGCCATTACTGCGGGTGTATTATTGGGGCATTTTGCTCCTGAGTTAGCACTACAACCTATTTTAGAAAAACCCATAAAATTCAGTTTGTACCTTTCTGAATTTGAGATTAAAACTAGTTTTAGCGAATTCCTGAGCAGTATTTTTATCAGTATCGTAAAAATATTTATTTGTCCAATCATTTTTATTACAATTATGTTGGGTATTATTTCTATGGGCGATTTGAAAAAAGTAGGCAAAGTTGGTGCTAAATCATTGTTATACTTTGAAGTCGTTACAACACTCGCATTGTTTATTGGCATCATCATGGCAAATATCATTCGTCCGGGTGATGGCGTGGTTACTTCTGAAATAAAAGGCGGTGATATTTCTAAATATACCAAGTCTGCGGAGGCTTTTAGTTGGTTGAAATTTTTGATGGATAATGCCACACTTCAAGTACTTATTTTGGCGATTATTTTAGGAGTAGCATTGAGTAATTATGCTAAACGAAACGAAATCGTAGCTTTCCTTCAACCTGTTTCCAAAAAAATATTTTGGGCTTTGCACAAAGTAATGCTTTTTGCGCCTGTAGGTGCTTTTGGCGGAATGGCTTTTACGATTGCCAAATACGGTGTTCACACGCTTTTGCCATTGGGAAAACTAATGGCAACGGTGTATTGTACGATGGCAATTTTTATTTTTGTCGTGTTATATTTTATTCTAAGAATGTATAAAATCAATCTTTGGAAATTTTTAAAGTACATTCGTGAAGAGTTACTGATTGTTTTAGGAACATCTTCTTCAGAAGCTGCTTTACCATCATTGATGGAAAAACTAGAGAAAATGGGTTGCTCCAAATCGGTAGTTGGTTTGGTTGTTCCTGCTGGCTATTCTTTTAATTTAGATGGCACTACGATTTACTTGTCGATGGCAGTACTTTTCTTGGCACAAGTATTCAATGTTCATTTAGATTTGCAACAAATCTTGACGATAATCGGTATTTTAATGGTTACTTCAAAAGGTGCAGCAGGCGTAACAGGTAGCGGTTTTATTGTATTGGCTTCTACGCTGACGGCTATTAAAGTAATTCCAGTAGAAGGTTTGGCTTTGTTGCTGGGTGTTGATAGATTTATGTCGGAAGCACGAGCAATTACTAATTTTATCGGAAATGGCGTAGCAACGATTTGGTTAGCAAATAATGAAGGAGAGTTTGACCGTGAACAAATGGAAAGAGTGCTTTGAGTGCGGAGTGTAGAATTTTGAATGAGGAGTTTTTTATAAAAGACGTAGCGGCAATCCCTTGCGGTTGCCGTTGGTATTGTAAAGATTCTCTGATGCGGCAACCGTAAAGGATTGCCGCTACGCAATATTTATTTCAAGAAAATAAAACTATAAACTGACACAAAATATATTTTTAAATTATGCAAACTATTGAAAATCAATTCTTAAAAGTAAGTATTAATCCGCTTGGGGCAGAGTTAGTTAGTCTTTTCAACAAAGAAAATCATACAGAATATATGTGGAATGCCGACCCAGCTTTTTGGGGAAAGAGTTCGCCTGTACTTTTTCCGATTGTGGGTGCTTTAAAGAATAATCAGTATTTCTATCAAGGAAAAACCTACACGCTTCCTCGACATGGTTTTGCTCGTGAAAGAGTATTTTCAGTAGAAGTACAAAAAGAAGACAGCATTACTTTTCTATTAAAAGAAGATGAAGAGAGTTTGAAAGTATTTCCTTTTCCTTTCGAATTTCGTTTGATTTATACTTTAGTGGAGAAAACACTTTCAGTATCATACTCTGTAAGAAATACAGGAAATGAAGAAATGTATTTTTCAGTAGGCGGACATCCAGCTTTTGCTGTACCACTTTCGGAGGATACAGTTTATGAAGATTATTACTTGGAATTCAATCAAACCGAAGATTTTCAAAGATGGGAATTGGCAGATGGCGGCTTAATTAAAAAGGAAGCCACAAGGTTTTTAGAAAATACCAATCGTTTAGCATTAACGAAAGAATTGTTCTATCAAGATGCCCTTGTTTTCAAACATCAAAAATCAACCGAAGTAATTTTAAAAAGTGACAAAGTATCAAAGCAATTGAAATTTACTTTTGAAAATTTCCCATTTTTAGGGATTTGGGCAGCAATAAATGCCAATTTCGTTTGCATAGAGCCTTGGTGTGGCATTGCAGATAGTGAAAACCATGAACAAGAATTAACAGAAAAAGAAGGTATTGAAGTTTTAGCTTCTGACCAAATATTCTTGCGTACTTGGTCGGTATCGCTTTAATAAAATTTTATGTTGAAATATTTAGACGATGTTTTTCCTCAACTAAAAACCTTCGTCGTTTTTCCTGCTGTTTTAATACAACACGATTTTCTTAGTTTATCAAAAACCCTTAGCGTACTTTTGCGACAGTTTTTTAAACAAATTCACTTTAGTGACACTTCATTATGAGCCAAATCTCAATTAGGAAACAAGATGCGTTAGACTACCACTCTAAAGGTCGCCCAGGCAAAATTGCAGTAATCCCAACCAAAGAAACCGAAACTCAAAGAGACCTTTCTTTAGCTTATTCTCCCGGCGTAGCAGAGCCATGTTTGGCAATTGCTGCCAACCGTGAAGACGTTTATAAATATACTGCAAAAGGTAATTTAGTAGCCGTAATTTCAAATGGAACTGCCGTTTTAGGACTTGGGAATATCGGTGCAGAAGCCTCAAAACCAGTAATGGAAGGGAAAGGCGTTTTGTTTAAAATATTCGCTGATATTGATGTTTTTGATATTGAATTAAATACCGAAGACCCCGAAGAAATTATTCGTACTGTTAAGATTTTAGAACCAACTTTTGGCGGTGTAAACCTTGAAGATATTAAATCACCCGAGTGTTTTGAAATTGAGGAAAGATTAAGAAAAGACCTTAATATTCCTATCATGCACGACGACCAACACGGTACTGCCATCATTTCGGCAGCCGCTTTGTTGAATGCTTTGGAAATTGTAGGCAAACGTATTGAAGAATGTAAATTCACCATTTCTGGTGCAGGTGCTGCGGCTCTTTCTTGTGCGAAATTGTACTTAGGATTAGGGGCGAAAGTAGAGAATATTTTGATGTTCGATAAAGATGGTCTGGTTTCTAAACAACGCACAGACCTCAATAAATATGTTCAGCCATTTGCGACAGAACGCACAGATATTCATAACCTAACTGAAGCAATGGTTGGGGCAGATGTATTTCTAGGTTTATCTGTCGGTAATATTGTTTCTCAACAAATGATAAAATCAATGGCGAAAGATGCTATCGTTTTTGCGATGGCAAACCCAACGCCTGAGATTTCTTATGAAGATGCCGTAGCTGCTCGTGAAGATATTATCATGGCGACTGGTCGTTCGGATTATCCCAACCAAGTAAATAATGTATTGGGTTTTCCATACATTTTCAGAGGAGCATTGGATGTTCGTGCTACTGAAATTGACGAAACCATGAAATTGGCGGCAGCTAAAGCTTTAGCAGAATTAGCAAAGAAACCAGTTCCAGACATTGTAAACTTGGCTTATAACGAAAAGAATCTTTCTTTCGGAAGAAATTATATTATTCCAAAACCAGTTGACCCACGTTTAATTACTACAGTTTCGCCAGCGGTTGCTCGTGCGGCAATGGAAGCTGGTTTGGCTCGCCAACCGATTTTAGATTGGGATGCCTACGAACAAGAATTAAGCAAACGTTTGGGCTTGGATAACCAATTGATGAAGTATATTTTCAACCGTGCAAAACGTTCGCCTAAGCGTGTGGTATTTGCTGACGCTGAAAATCTGAAAGTATTAAAATCGGTTCAACAATCGAAAGATGAAGGAATTTGTATTCCGATTTTGTTGGGAGATAAGACTAAAATCAAGCGAATTATTCAAGAGAATAATCTGGATTTAAACGAAGTACAAATCATTGATACTCGTGCGCCAGAAACCCTTGAACGATTGAGAGAATACGGTGATATTTTCTTCAACAAAAGAAAACGCAAAGGTTACAATCAGTACGAAGCCCATAAACAAATGCAAGTACGCAGTTACTTCGCTTCGATGATGGTAGAAACGGGTGATGCTGACTGTGTGATTTCAGGTCTTACTCGTAATTATCCAGATGCTATTCGTCCAGCTTTGCAGATTATTGGTCGTGAAGATGGCGTGAAGAAAGTAGCGGGTATGTACATTTTATTGACGAAAAAAGGTCCTGTATTTTTCTCGGATACAACGGTGAATTTCAACCCAACGGTTGAAGACATTGTTGAAATCACAGAACTAACCGCCAAAGCCGTTGAGCGTTTCAACTTGAAACCAAGAATTGCTTTGTTGACCTATTCCAACTTTGGTACTGCCAACGGAGAAGATGCCGTAAAAATGCGTGAAGCAACGGCTATTTTACAGAAAAAGCATCCAGAAATGATTGTAGAAGGTGAAATGCAAGCACATTTGGCTTTTGATAATGAGTTGATTAAAGAGAATTACCCTTTCTCTAAATTAGCGGAAGAAGGAGCAAACACTTTAATTTTCCCTAACCTTTCTGCAGCAAACATTGCTTATAACTTATTGAAAGAAACCAGTGATATTGAATACATCGGACCTATCCTTTTAGGATTACGTAAACCTGTACACGTATTACAATTGGGTTCATCAGTTCGTGAGATTGTAAACATGGTAGCCATTGCCGTGGTAGAAGCACAAGGGAAATAAGTATCAGTTTTCAAGGAAAATAATCATTAAAATAGAAAAAGGTCGGGATTAATTCCGACCTTTTTCTATGAAGAGCCAACTCAAAATTCAACTCATGGCAGGACTTAGAGTCATGCCATGACTAAAACAACAAAAGGATATATCTAAATTTATGTATGGCTATTTCCCTTGATTAATTAGCTTGTTAATTGAATAATAAAGCGTTAAAATGGAGAAGGCTAGAAACAAAAATATTGAAATGAAAACCACTATATCCCCATTATAATAAATAGTATTATATTGTGTGAGTAGCAATAAAAAGGAGATAACAATAATTGTAATTGTAACAATACTATCTGCTTTATTGTTAAATTTTGAATATGTAGAGTATATTAAATAAATTATTGAAGTAATTGAAAAGAGACTAAATAGTATTTGCAAAAGACCACCTGTAAAACTTAATAGAATTATCAAAAAAACAGGAAATGATAATTTATCTCCAGGAATTATTAACAGTAGCGAAAAAATGATTGTCGGAATTTTATAGTCTCTTTTCATAGGTAATTAGTTTAGTGTGTCTCATCCTAAAAAAGCTTGACAGTATTAGCTAACCTTTAGCACAATGTCTTTATCGAGCGAATCTTCTTTTAATACAACTTTAGTTTCTTCGTCTTTCGAGCAACAGGATGAGGAT